>NZ_CP009692.1:1421173-1740731 GCF_000832605.1 Bacillus mycoides | reverse complement strand
TTTCAGGAAGTTCTATTAGCTCTGAATAGATTCCTACTTGCTCACAGCCTTTTTCTTTTCCTTTTACATAAGAACGAGATGCTGGATCTTCTCCAACTAAAATAACTGCTAATCCTGGTACAATCCCTTGCTCTTTTAACTTCACAACTTTTTCTTTTAATTGTGCTCGTTTTTTCTCCGCAACTTCATTTCCTTTGATGATTACTGCTACCATTTTAAGTTTCCCCCTTAAAGAAATTACAGTGTATCTTTTATATTAGATAAAACGCCGTTAATAAAACGACGAGATTCCTCATCCCCAAATGTTTTTGCGATTTCAATTGCTTCGTTAATTGTTACATTGTGCGGAATTTCTTCCATGTATTTCATCTCACACACAGCTACACGTAAAATACTGCGATCAACAATACTAATACGCTCAAGCTTCCACTTTTTTAAATTTTGACGAATTGCTGCGTCAATCTCTTCTTTGTTGTCTACAAATCCTACAACAAGTGATTCTAGAAACTCATTTGTTTCTTCGCCTTCATCTAGCGTATTTTCCACCGCTACTTTCGGTTCTAATTCACCTGTAATATCCATTTGGTATAATGCTTGCATTGCTCTTTCTCTAGCCGTCCTACGTTTCATTGTAACTCTCCTTTATACTTCAAGTCTTTCCTTATGTTTTGTTATATTATTATAATTTATAAGCCGTCAATTCACTTACTCTTGCAGTTTTCATTGATTTTCCAACCTTATAATACAATGATAATAACACAATTTATCGTTTCACACACGGGGTACAAGGCTGAAAAATAATAAAAAGATTAACTTCAAGTTCCATATCTTATCACAATGTACGTTTTTTGGAAAAATGAAACATACCGTTTTATTTTTCTTTTTTTTTGAAATAGTATAATAATTAGAGGGTTTTAATTTGTGAAGAAATGAAACGATAAAAAAGATGCCTATTTTACTAGGCACCTTTTTCCACTCTTACACTGGTTCGATTTCTGTTTTTTGTGTTTCGAATGTTACGCCAACGATGTGAACGTTCACTTCTTTTGGCTCAAGTCCTGTCATTGTAAAGAGTGCTTGGCGAATATTGTCTTGAATTTTTTGTGCAACAACCGGAATCGCTACACCAAAATACATCACAACATAAAGGTCAACAATAATATCTTCGTTTGCTAATTCAACCTTTACACCTTTACCATGATTTTTCTTACCTAACTTCTCAACAACATCTGTAGCAAAATTACCACGCATTGCCGCTACACCTTCTACTTCAGCAGCTGCAATACCTGCAATTACTTCGATTACTTCTGGTGCAATTTCTACTTTTCCAAGAGTTGTATCTTGACCCATATCTAACATATGTTCAGCCATGAAAAAAACCTCCTTTAATGTATCACTGCGTCACAAGTTCATGCTCTTCCAAAAATTTCGTGTTAAACTCACCTTTTACAAAATCAGGATGCTCTAGCAATTGCAAATGGAACGGGATTGTTGTATGTACGCCTTCAATGACAAACTCACTGAGCGCTCGCTTCATTTTTGCAATTGCCTCTTCACGTGTTTTTCCGTGAACAATTAATTTAGCAACCATCGAATCATAGAAAGGTGGTATTGAATATCCCGGATATACAGCTGAATCGACGCGAATACCAAATCCGCCTGGTGGTAAGTACATTTCTACTTTACCTGGAGATGGCATAAATTTTTTGGCAGGGTTTTCCGCATTAATTCGACATTCCATTGCCCAACCATTAAATTGTACTTCTTCTTGCTGTAACGATAACTTTTCTCCAGAAGCAACAAGAATTTGTTCTTTAATTAAATCCATCCCTGTTACCATTTCAGTAACTGGATGTTCAACTTGGATTCTCGTATTCATCTCCATGAAATAAAAGCTTTTCGTTTTATATTCATAAATAAACTCAACCGTACCAGCACCTGTATAATCAACCGCTACCGCCGCTTTAACTGCTGCCTCACCCATTTGCTTGCGAATATTCTCATCAAGTGCAGGTGATGGACTTTCTTCTAATAGTTTTTGCAGACGGCGCTGAATTGTACAATCACGCTCTCCTAAATGAATGGCATTTCCATGTGTATCTGCCATTATTTGAATCTCAACATGGCGGAAATCTTCAACGTACTTCTCCAAGTATACACCAGGGTTCCCAAAAGCGGTACTGGCTTCTTGCTGTGTAATTTGAATTCCTTTTACAAGCTCTTCTTCATGGCGCGCAACACGAATACCTTTTCCGCCGCCACCTGCAGTCGCTTTAATGATAACTGGATATCCAAGTTGATTAGCAAGCTCGATCGCTTCTTCGGTATTTTTAATAATCCCTTGTGAACCTGGTACAATCGGAACCCCTGCTTCTTTCATTGTATCACGTGCAACGTCTTTTGTGCCCATCTTTGAAATGGCTTCTGGGCTTGGACCGATAAAAATCAAGTTACACTCACGGCATAATTCTGCAAAATCTGCATTCTCTGCTAAAAATCCATATCCCGGATGAATTGCATCACAACCTGTTAATTTCGCAACACTAATAATGTTCGTCAAATTTAAATAGCTTTCTTTTGAAATCGTTGGTCCAACACAATACGCTTCATCTGCAATTTGCACATGAAGTGACTCTTTGTCTGCTTCTGAATAAATTGCAACTGTTTCAATATCCATTTCTTTACAAGCACGAATAATTCGTACAGCAATTTCCCCACGATTGGCTATTAATACTTTTTTTATCATCACAAAGACTCCCTTATTACGCTTTTACAAGAAATAGCGGTTGTCCATACTCAACAAGCTGTCCATTATTAACAAGAATTTCAACAATTTCGCCCTCTACATCTGCGTCAATTTCGTTAAATAATTTCATAGCCTCAACAATACATACGATAGAATCTTTCGATACTCTGTCCCCAACACTTACATATTGAGGTGTATCAGGCGAAGAAGAGGAATAAAATGTCCCTACCATCGGTGATGTGATTTTATGTAGGTTTTCATTTTGAACAGCTGTCTTCTCTTCTTGTTTTGGCGCTTCTACTTGCGCTGCCGCTACTGCTGTTTCTACTTCGACAGATGCTGCTGGCTGTACTACCTGTTTCGTTACCGGTGCTTGCACAGTAACTACTTCATTACCACGTTTTTTCATTTTGATTGTTGTACCGTCTTTTTTGTATTCAAATTCATCAATATTAGAGCTATCAATTAATTTAATTAATTCACGAACTTCTTGAATTTTAAACATGTAAAATCCACTCCCATACTCTTGTTTGTCCCGTTTTTACAGATTGGCATCAAACTGATTTACTGTAAAAATACGATGCATTCTATTAGAAAATTTATTCCTATGACATTTACTAATAGAAATATTTACTATTCCCATCTTACGCTAAATTTTTTAAACATTCCAATTTATATTTCTTTATTATAAATCGAAATTCCTGTAAAAATATTATTCCACTAAAAAATTATTACCTAGTAATAATACCAAGTTTCACACGAAATTGGCAAGACCACTTCCTAAAAAACATTCTTTACTTTTTCAAAACTGCAAAGTGTAAAAACGTAATTCCCTCAGCATTCTTCATTTTATCTACGGTAAAAAAACATATTTTTACCAAATATTATTTTTTTGTTTACGCGCCGTTCATTCTTCCTTCATAAAAGAATAGTATGTTCAAAGTGTAGCAAATTTATTGTAGTGAGGTGCGGACATATGATATGGCTCATCCTGTTCTTGCCTGCCGTAGTGATTTGGACATTGGTCCTCTTCATTCACGTCAAATCTGGAAAAACTAATCACCATCATCACGAACCATTAATCTTTTACTCACAGCGTATTTCCCCGTTTCCAATTGAAAATACTAAATACAACTGCAAAGATGAAATAGAAAAAAGCTATCGAAAACGATAGCTTTTTTCTATTATTCTTTTATCTAATTTGAAGCAGCAACACCTATTATAATTTCAATTTATTTTACTGATGGATCAAATTTCACACCTACATCTTTTGAACCACCTTCACTTCTTACGAGCTGAATAATTTTATTCGCTTCTTTTTGTGAATGCTTTGCCGATTTAACTGTTACTTTAATGTCCGTTCCATCAGCTCTTACAAGAGCATCCTTATATCCGCCTTGAGATTTAATCACTGTCTCAAGTAATTGTTGCTTCGTTTCCATCGTAGTGATTGCATCAAGATTATCTTTCGCTTTACTCTTTTCTTCTGCTGAAGATTTTGATGACTTCATTACATTTTGTAACTTTTCTTTCTCTACACTACGCTGATCTTCCATTTGCATACGTAGCGCTGTAAAATTCTCATCGCTTGATTGAACTGTTACGCTAGCCTCTTTTTTACTTGTTTCTTTTTTGTCATTCTCTTTTTTGTCTGTTTCTTTATTTGTAGTTTCCTTGCTTGTATTTTCTTTTGTTGTCTCTTTATTTGTAGTTTCTTTCGTTGTTTCTTTTGTAACTGCTTTATCAACACCTTGCTTTTCTTGTCCCATCTTTTCACCCGTTGCCGGTGCTGCTGTATTCATTTTATCAGGAGTTGTTACGTAATAAACAGATAGTACAACCACTAAACTTAACATCGTTAATAGCCAAACCGTTTGTTTTTTTAACACTTTATTTCCTCCCTATCAATTTTTCGGTGATACTGAAACGCGATGAGCTGGTACATCTAATAATCGCGTCACAGCTTCTTTTACCATTGCTTTTATTTGTATATTATCCACTCCCTTTGCTACGACCAGAACACCTCGTACTTTCGGTTTCTCTGTTCGCAAAACAATTGGAGTTTCTTTATCACCTTCACGTATAATGACTGTCTTTTCATCAAGAGACTCGTCTTCTACTTCCCTTTTCCCGCCTGCTTTATCAGTTTCACCTGTCGTTTGTGAACGTTTTACTGTATTTTTCTCGAGTATTTTTTCTTCAGATGAATCTAAGTTCACTTTAATAGTTACATCTTTTACTCCGGCTATCTCTTCTAAAGAAGCTTTCAATTCTTGTTCATACGCTTTTTCGTATTTTTCTACATTTGACATATTATCATTGTTTTTTTGACCGAAAGTTGGTACATCTTTATCTTGGCTTTGACTTGTCTTTTCTTTAAACACAGGCACTTCTTCTTTTTTAGGTGATAAGAAATTACTAGAAAACATAAGCGCAATCCCAAGTATGAGTAGGACAAGCAAAAACTTAGGTGTTACCTTTTTCCCCTTCTCATTACTTTCTTTTCCATCCCCATTTAATAAGTTTCGAAAAAATGAGAACCTCGAATTTTTATCTTTATTGTCCATTTACGCTACCTGTCCTCCCTTCCATCTGAACTTGGATTTGTTTATCCTCTAGTTGCCACCTGCTTGAAAAGAAATCTTTCATTTCTACATTCGTTTCTTCTATTTTTTTTGGAGGTTCTTTCATATTAATTTCAATTGGCTTTACTGTTTCGATTGCATCATTTTTACTACGTTCTTTTTCTTTCAACGTCACAACAACAGATTGAATATCTTTCGCTGACTTTACTTCTTCTGCATGTTCCACTGCGACTATTTGTATTTCAGAGACTGTCATACCATACTTTTTCTCAAACTCTTTTCCTACGTCTTTTTTCATTTTGGTAGCCATCTCTTCTAAACTATATGCACGTGTTAGAGCTTGTATTTCTTTTTTCTTCGAATCTATCGAATTTTTTACAGATCCATCTGCTACGTACTTTTCCTCATTGAAATTTGCGATAACTTCATTTACATCTGTTTGTAACAACTTAAATAGAGGAGTTAAAATTAATACGACTAACAATAGACTTACAACGAATTTAACGTACTTTTGCAAATTTGAATTTGGAAGAATAAGATGAAGCATTGTCGCTAAGAGTAAAAAAACGATAATATTTCTAATCCACTCTGTAACAAATTGCATACTCTTCACCTCCTACCGCATCATGAGAGTAATGTTCCCGGCAGCAATAATAATTGTGATACTTAAAAAGAACATAAATGATACGATAGCTAAGCAAGCAAATACGTAAATGATACTTCGTCCAATGATATCTAAACATTGAATAATTGCTCCTCCGCCTACCGGTTGCAATACTGCTGCTGCGAATTTATAAATAAACGCGATACAAAAAATTTGAATCGCTGGGAAAGCGACAATTAAGCATAAAATAACGAGCCCGATAATTCCGACTGTGTTTTTTAATAATCCAGATGCACTAATAACAGTATCCGCCGCCTCAGTAAACATCCTTCCTACTACAGGAATGAAGTTTCCTGTTACAAATTTAGCCGTTTTCACAGCTATACCATCAGCAACGGCTGACGCTGTTCCCTGTACAGATAATACGCCTAAAAAAACCGTCAAAAAGATACCAATAATCCCAACACTAACGTTTTGCAAAAGCTTGGACAATTTCGTAACTTTATATTGATCACTCATCGTGCTTACAATACTTAATATAGTTGCAAGTAATAAAAGTGGTAGAACGATATAGTTCATAAGAAGCCCACTCGTATTCATTAAGAAAATGATAATCGGATGAAAAAACGATACAGAAACAACACCGCCGCCTGTTGCTATGAGTGCGAGTAAAATTGGTAATAACGCTAGTATGAAATCTACCATTGTTTGTATCGTCTCTCTTGCATATGTCATGACGACATAAAAACTATTTAAAGCGAAAATAATAAGTACCATGTATACGACTGCATCAGCGATTTTACTCACGCTACTCTTTGAAAAAGCAGATTGCAACGATTGCAACAATGCACTGAAAATCGTGAGCATAATGAGCGTTCCAAGTAACTTTCCATTTGCAACAAGCTCATGAAATAAATATTTTAGTAGACCTATCATCCACTCTTTTATGGAGAACTCTTTTTCTCCCTTTACAAACTCCATAAAGCTTCCTTTTTGACTCTCTGGTAAATAGCCTCCATACTTTGTAACAAGCCCGTCCCAAAATTGCTTCACATCTTCAATTCCGAGCTTATCCAATTGTTGATCAACGACGTTTGTTTCTATAGGAGAAGCTTGTACAACAATCGGTAAAGAAAAGAAAAGGAAGCAAGCAAATAATAGCTTAGCTCCAAACTTCCTCAACATTCACTCCCCCTTATCCCGTAGGTAAAAAACCGAGAATTGTTTCAATTACCACCGTCAAAATAGGAATTGCCATGACGAGAATTAAGATTTTCCCAGCTAATTCAATTTTCGAAGCGATTGCACCTTGACCAGCATCCTTTGTAATTTGCGCACCAAACTCAGCGATATAAGCAATCCCTATAATTTTCAATAACGTTTCTACATATACGTTGCTAACCTTCGCTTCACTCGCCACTCTCTCAATCATTTGTAAAATAGAATGAATTTGATCGATTAAGAGAAGAAACATCATGCTACCAATGAACACAATAAATAACGATGTAATACTAGACTTATGCTGATTTAAAACAGCAGCTAAAAATGTAGCAACGAGGCCTAATCCGACAATTTGTATAATTTCGATTCGAACCGCCTCCTTTACTGGAAGAGAAAGACACTTTTAATCTTGTCGAATAGAGTATTAATTAAAAATGCAACATGAAACAAAATAACGACAAAACCGACAAGGATAACCCAATTTGCAATATCCTCTCGCTTTAATTCTTTTAGTACAGTATGAATGAAAGCTAAAACAATGCCGATTCCGGCGATTTGAAATATTAATCCAACATCAATGGACATCGCCTTTCTCCCCCCTATAGCAGTAAAATTACGATAAGTAGCCCTGCTAGTACCCCTAAACTCTTTATCATTTTTTCATATTGTAGTTGTAATGCTTTCGCTTCTCCTTCTTCTCTCTCCAAATGTGTAATACATAAGCGAATATGTTTTTGCTGTGATTCACGATCATGTTGTCCAAGTGTTTCACCAAATTGTTGTAAGATTTCATACTCGGTTTGTTTAAATGCCGTTAACGTCCAGTTCTCCTTCAAACTATCAATCCAAGCTTCTCTAACTGTTTGCTCCCCGTCCTCTAGCCGTTTCGAAAAGCTTTGAAATATCCAATTTAACGGCTTCGGCATTTGTTTGACTAAACGCTCTGCAGCCTCAGATAACGGCGTGTGTCCATACATAATTTCAGCTTCTAATGATTGCAATGCTGCCTTCAATAACCTAAGTTGCCGCGGTCTCTCACTGTACCTTTTAGCGTATGAAAATCCGAAAAAAGTGCTAACAGCAACTATTAATACCGCACCAAATATTTTCACCATACGCCTTGAACCTTTCTATGGGATAATACTGGTTTTCCATCTCTATCTTTCACTTGCATAACTGTTCCTGGCCCTCTCGCTTTTGATAATTCCACAAACCTATCAAATACACCAAGTTCCAGCACCGCCTGTAACGATGGACGTTTCACAACGTCATCATAAGAAAATCCATGTGCACTTATAAAAAGCTGAACACCTGCATGTACCGCCTCCATAATCGCTTCACTATCTTCTTTACGTCCAATTTCATCTACGATTAATATGTCTGGGCTCATAGAACGAATCATCATCATCATTCCTTCAGCTTTTGGACAAGCGTCTAATACATCTACTCGCACGCCAAAGTCATATTGCGGGATTCCTTTCACACAACCCGCAATTTCTGATCGTTCATCAACAATCCCCACTTTACATGAAGGAATTTTCGAAGCACTTACACCTTGACTCATACAGCGTGCTACATCTCTTAAAAGTGTTGTTTTCCCCGTTTGCGGTGGGCCAATTACCATCGTGTTTAACCATCGCGATTCATAAAGATATGGCAGAAGCGGCTCAGCAATCCCTATTTTTTGACGGGCAATACGAATATTAAAAGAAGAGACATCCCGAATCATTTTCACTGCACTTTTTTCTGTAATGACTTTTCCAGCTAGGCCAATTCTATGTCCTCCTCGTAGTGTCACATATCCACGTTTCAATTCCTCTTCCATCGTATAAATTGAGAATTGGCTTAATTTATTCAATAAATGGATCGCATCTTCCGCTGTAGCGATATAGTCATAGAAAAACACTTCTCCATGTGCGATACACTCTAGTGGCCTTCCAATTCGAACGCGAATTTCCTCTAGAGTATCGTATTGTTTACAGCCTTCAACTAACTGTTTCATCGTTTTCGGTAAAACTTCTAATACTTCTTTCATAAGCTTCTCCCCACTATACTCGACTTACTATTTCAACAACGCGATAAAAATGCAGCCAATTCCAAGTGCTAGAAAAAAGAGTTTCAAGAAAGAAATCTCACTTGCTACACTCGCTATGCCAATTGTCATTGTTAAAATTAATACGGTCGGTCCAACAAACGCCAACATACCATTTATAAACAATGCTTTCTTCGCATCATTCACGTAAAGCATAAGCAGAGCGGCGAATATTTCCGCGCTTCCTGAAAACAACCGAAGTAACCCCATAACAAGCACGGATGTTTCCATTGCCGCTAGCCACTGTTTCATTCTCCCACCTTCTCCCATAACAGTTACTACTTCCTTATTCTGAAAAAGAATATATTTGTACAACCATATGCAGAGGTTGTCTATTTCAGAAGTAAAAACATAATTTTTCTCTATCGACTTTATAGAAAACTGAATATTCTCATTAATATATGGTATATTTAATAGAAAAGGAGCATAGATGATGAAGCAAGTTACTTTACTACCACTCGATTTACGATATGCAAATGTGCTTTTTGAGCTATCAAGCAATCCACATGTAAAAAATGCATTAGGGATAAAAGTAGAATCAGTGGAAGATACAAAGGCGTTCATTCTTTTTGCAATTGGAGAGGAACGAAAAAAACACTCCTTATCAAGAGTGATTGTAAGTGAGGAAAATGAAATAATTGGCCTCACGACACTTAAACATATTAATTACGAACAAAAGCACTCACATATTGGAAGTTGGCTCGGCTATCAATATTGGGGAAGAGGATATAACGAATCTGCGAAAAAAGAGATCTTTAAAATCGCTTTTTTAGACTTGCAACTTACATACGTATTTGCCGGTGCTAAAACGAATAACATTCGCTCTTTAAAAGCACAAGAGAAACTATCTTACATTTCATTACATGTGGAAAAACAATTTCCAGACGTACACGCTGCTTTGGAGAAAGAAGTAAAATCACCTTGCGTACTGCATGTTGTATCATGCGAAAAATTTTCAAATTGGTTGGAAGTACAAAATGAGGGGGGAAAATATGAAAGGATTGAAAATTAGTTTAACAATTGTAGTAGAATTAGCTATTATTTATCTTTTTTCAAAAATGGTCGGCTGGTCATTTATGGAGAGCTTTTTCCTTGGCAGTCTAGCAATATTTGCAATTACGTGGTTAATTATTATGAGTACCTTTAGAAATAACAATATGGATCATGCAACGAATAAAACTTTTACCGGTATTGAAACTGGTGAAATACGCCCGTTTCAAATTGTTTTGACTCCATATATTATGGGTACCCTTTCACTCGTCACAGTTAGTTTTGCTATAACTGCAATTTACTATCTGCCCTATTTCCTATAAAAAAAGCACTCGTGATAATCACGAGTGCTTTTCTACTATGCACGAGAAACGTATTTACCTTCACCAGTGTTGATGATAAGCATTTCGCCTTCGTTAATGAAGATTGGTACTTGTACAACAAGACCAGTTTCTAATTTAGCTGGTTTTGTTACGTTAGAAGCTGTGTCACCTTTAATACCAGGCTCTGTTTCTGCAACTTTTAATTCAACTGTGTTCGGAAGTTCAACACCAAGTATTTCATCTTGGTATGTCATAATAGATACTCCCATGTTTTCTTTTAAGAATTTTAATTCGCGCTCGATTTGGTTTTCACCAAGTTCGATTTGCTCATAAGTTTCGTTATCCATAAATACGTGAGACTCACCGCTCGCGTATAAGTATTGCATACGACGGTTTTCGATGTGTGCTTTTTCTACTTTTTCACCTGCACGGAATGTTTTCTCTTGAACAGATCCTGTGCGAAGGTTACGTAGTTTAGAGCGAACGAATGCAGCACCTTTACCTGGCTTTACGTGTTGGAAATCCATTACTTGCCAAAGGGCATTGTCCACTGAAATTGTTAAACCTGTACGAAAATCGTTTACTGAAATCATGTAAAAAAATCCTCCTGTGTATTACAAAATAATAAGTTCTTTTGGTGATTTCGTTATTACTTCATTACCTTCACTTGTTACAATGATATCATCTTCAATACGTACCCCGCCAACACCTGGAATATAAATACCTGGTTCTACCGTTACAGCCATACCTGGTTCAAGTACTGTATCAGAACGGAACGCTAAACCTGGTGCTTCATGGATTTCAAGACCGATTCCATGACCAGTAGAGTGTCCGAAGTATTCACCATATCCTTTTTCCGTTATGTAATCACGCGTTAATGCATCAGCCTCACGACCCGTTAAACCAGCTTTAATACCGTTCACACCACGTAGTTGTGCTTCTAAAACAATATTATAAATTTCTTTTAATTTATCAGATGGTTCACCGACTGCAATCGTACGAGTAATATCAGAGCAATATCCTTTGTAATAAGCGCCGAAGTCTAATGTAACGAAATCTCCTTTTTCTATCACTTTTTCAGATGCCACGCCGTGCGGTAATGCCGAACGAAGACCTGAAGCAACGATAATATCAAACGAAGAAGATGTTGCTCCTTGTTTTCTCATGAAAAATTCAAGTTCATTTGACACTTCAATTTCAGATACTCCCGGGCGAATGAATGATAGAATATGCTCAAAGGCAGCATCTGCAATCTGTGCAGCTTCCTTTAATATCTTAATCTCTGAATCAGTCTTTATCAAGCGTAACTTTTCTACAAGCCCAGAAGTTGGGATGAATTCAGCTTCGATCGCTTCATTATGCGTTACGTAAGAGCTATATGTAAGAGTATCTTGCTCAAATCCTAGCTTTTGAATTCCAAGTTCTTTAACTTGTTTCGCAACTTCATCAAGAATTAATCCTGCATGCTGCACTATTTCGTATCCAACCGCTTGCTTACTAGCTTGCTCTACATAACGGAAATCTGTAATAAATAGAGCACGCTCTTTTGAAATTAGTACAACGCCAGCTGTTCCTGTGAAATTCGCCATATATCTACGGCTATGTTCATTCGTTAATACGATACCGTCAATACCAGCCTCATCAAACGCACTTCTTAATCTCTCGATCTTTTCCATTACTTTATGCCTCCCTCAATTTCTCCATTAATGCAAATAACGCTAACTTATAGCCATAAAAACCAAATCCAACAATTTGTCCCGCACAAACAGCCGCCGTCACAGATTCGTGACGGAACGATTCACGCTGGTGAATGTTAGAAATATGTACTTCAATAACAGGAATCGAAATGCTCGCAATTGCATCTCGAATCGCATAGCTATAATGCGTAAATGCTCCAGGATTTAAAATGATCCCTTCATATATATCTTCAGCCTCATGAAGACGATCGATAATAGCACCTTCATGATTCGATTGGAAACATTCTAACTCCACTCCCATTTTCTCTGCTTCGTGTTTCATATCTGTTTCAAGCGTCGCTAACGTTCCTTTTCCGTATACATTTACTTCCCTAACGCCAAGGCGATTTAGGTTAGGACCATTTACGAGGAGTAACTTTTTCATTTTCTTAAAACTCCTTAATATTAAAAAATGTCTATACGACATTTTAACATAGGAATCACTTATTTGAATAGTTTGTCTTCTCGACCCCTTCTCCTCTATTTGTATTATTCGATTCGAATGCTACAGAATACGAAATAAAAACACCATATAATATAAAGATACATATTGTCGTTACAATTGTTTCTTTCGGTAAATGGAGTGCACTTTTAATAACAGGTGCCATTAGCCCCATCCCCAAAAATAATAATGCCCACCAAAACAAACCGTATAGTACACCAGGGAATACTCCTTCAAACTTTTTAAAAAGGGCTTTATAGAGAAATGCCACTAAAATTGAAAGAAGTCCCATACAAACGATACCTAGTACATTTCCCCAAACCCCTTCTTTCCAATCTCCAAATGCAAACGGTAAAAGTAAATAGTTAGGCCCAGCTTCTGTAAATGAGAATATATGAAGGAAATACCATATACCTCCCCAAAATAAGCCACCAAATAAACCAATTTGTACAAAGTTTCTTATTGTTGATTGTTCTTGATTCACATTGACACCTCCGCTCACTAGTATGCCCGAAACTATTTTGAGGCATGTTTAAATCCTGCAAAATTTGTCTATAAAAAGAATAAGAAATGTCCGACTCTCGTAACATTTTCCCTTGTCATCTGCCTGTATTTGTCGATAAAATAAAGGAAACTCGGTGATTGTCTTATTTCAAGATGACAAAACCAAGTATGACAATTGCCTCTTTTTCTACATAAGAGAGAAACAAATACAGGTTGGTGTTAACATGGCAGAAGAGTCAAAACAAATATATGGCGGGCAGGCAGTCATAGAAGGAGTTATGTTTGGCGGTAGAGAATATACTGTTACAGCGGTTCGTCGTAAAGATAAATCGATTGAATTTTATCGTTTACCACGCGTTCGTAATAAAGCATTATCTCTACTAAAGAAAATTCCATTTTTACGAGGTATTGCCGCTATTGTGGATGCAAGTGCGAATGGAGCGAAACATTTAAACTTTGCTTCAGAACGATTTGATGTCCACCCAGAAGAAGATGAACAACTTGCAAATAAAAAAGAAGAACAATCAAAATTAACGATGGTATTAGGAGTTGCAGCAGTTGGCGTTTTATCGTTCATATTCGGTAAAGTAATTTTCACAGCAGTTCCTGCACTTTTAGCTGAATTAACGAGACCGATTTTCCCATCTCATACAGGGCAAATCATTGTCGAAAGTGTCATTAAGCTCATGCTATTATTGAGCTATATATACTTCATTTCTTTAACCCCACTTATTAAGCGGGTATTTCAGTACCACGGTGCGGAACATAAAGTAATCAATGCTTACGAGAATAACCTTCCACTGACTGTAGAAAATGTTCAAAAGCAAACTCGCCTCCATTATCGCTGTGGCAGTAGCTTTATAATATTTACAGTCATTATTGGAATGTTTGTTTATTTCCTAGTTCCTACAGATCCACTTTGGGCAAGGGTAGTAAACAGAATTTTATTAATTCCAGTTGTTCTCGGCATTTCTTTTGAAGTATTACAATTTACCAATCGATTACGAGATGTCCCTGTTTTGCGAGTACTTGGATATCCAGGATTATGGCTGCAACTATTAACAACGAAAGAACCAACAGATGATCAAGCGGAAGTTGCAATCGCATCGTTTGAAGAATTATTACGTTTAGAAAACAAACAATAATTATTTAAAAATGGTGTTCAACTCCTTTCCTCATCGTTAATATACTAATTTTAATATATGTTTTTAGGAGGTGTCCCTTATGAACGGTCGTTCGTTTACATTCGCTATATTTGTGCTTATTATCGGATTAGCAATATTCGGCCTTGTTTCATCTGTTATTACAGATCCAATGGGAGTATTGAAAAACATTGGTATCATGTTAGCTGTCGTCGGTATCTTTTACTTACTCTACAAAATGTTTACAAACTCTAGTGGTTCTGCAAATTCGCAAAGCTCATATAAGCGTGCAGCGAAACAATCGAACCGCAAACACGGGAAACAAAATGTAGCACCCCTAAGTAATTCTTTCTTGAAACGAAATGCTTCTGATGACAAGGGGAAAAAGGGTAATTCTCCATCGTTGAAAAGAAAAAGAAAACAATCTCATTTAACTGTCATTGAAGGTAAAAAAAACAAAAAGAAAGACCGTGCTTCCTTTTAGGAAATACGGTCTTTTTTATCTCAATTAGTATGGGCAAATAATCAGTGGGGATGAGAAAAGCCCCGACTGATTAAAGTTTCACTTTATATGTTGAAGTACTTCTTTCAAACTTTTATCTTTCATACTTTCGATACGAAGGTGATGGTTTTCAAATTGTAAATTTCTTGTCACATCATTAGGTACGACGACACATTTTAATCCTGCTGCAATTGCTGCTTTCAATCCATTTAATGAATCTTCAAATACAACAGCTTCCGATGGTTCAACTCCTAATTCTTCTATCGCAACTTTATAAAGAGCTGGATCTGGTTTTACTTTCTCGACATCTTCTCTCGTTTTAATCACTTCAAAATACTCTCTAATCTGTAACTCTTCTAAAAAAAGAACGACCCACTCTCTAGATGAGCTAGAGGCTAATGCGATTTTTAATCCAAGTTCTTTCGCTTCTTCTAAATATTCTTTTACACCGTCACGTGCTTTCGGTATTTTCATTTTTTCTTTATGTAAAGTTGTTACTTTTTCCTTTAATGTATGCTCATTAAACTTTTCTTTTAATTGCTCTTTTAAATATGCATAAAGCACTTCATCTGTCGTTCCAATACATTTCGCAAATTCCTCTAAAGGTAACTCGCTGCCGTATTCACGAACAGCATCTCTGAAAGAGTGAAACCATATTGTTTCTGTGTCCACAATTAATCCATCAAAATCAAAAATAATCGCTTTCATGATTCTCCCGTCCTTTTCGATTGAAATAAAAAAGGAAACGCCACACGTTCCCCTTAATTACTTTTCTCTTCATTTGCTTTTTGAACACCACGAAGTGTTTCTACTCGAACTTCATCTTGTTCAAAGTATTGTACTAAATCACCGATACGGTCAATTGATTCCCAACTTAAATGATGTTCAATTCCTTCTACATCATTATAAATTTTGCTTTCATCCACACCGATAATGCGCATAAACTGTTCTAACAATTCATGACGATATACGAGACGTTCTCCGATTTTTTTACCTTTTGATGTTAATACAAGCCCTCTATATTTTTCATAAATTAGATATTCGTCTTTGTCTAATTTTTGTACCATTTTTGTTACAGAGGATGGATGTACACTAAGCGCTTCAGCAATATCAGATACACGGGCATAACCCTTTTCATCAATCAACAAATAAATTTGTTCAATATAATCTTCCATACTAGGGGTAGGCATCGGTTTCCTCCATCCAATTTCATTTTGCTTATTCCGTACGAAGCAATCAATAAAATGATACACCAGAAAGAATAACGTGACAAGGTGGAAACGAGCCTAAATATATAAAACAAAAAAAGAATCCAGATTCCCCTTATGTAAAATATTGAATTTCTGCATCGGGAAAATACTCATATATATAACCTCGTATTGTTTCTTCCAATACTTCTGCATCATCCTTTTGATATACATATTTCCCAATACCGTATCGTCCCCATTTATATTTCCGCTTCTCTTCATCCATTTCAAGTTTCGTATTCGGATAACGTTCTTGAATGACTTTTTTGGCTGGTTTCGTAAAACGATGTTGAATTAATTCGAACGTTAAATTTGGTATCGTCATGTCTTTTAACTCATTGTACAATCGTTCAAACAATTCACGGTACCCTTCTTCCCACCCTTCATGCATATAAATTGGCGCAACAATAAAGCCAAGAGGATAATTAGCCCCCGCTACTTTACGAGCAGCCTCAATTCGCTCTTCAAATGGCGATGTCCCTGGTTCAAAATTTTTAATCACATAACGTGAATTAATACTAAATCGAAAACGCGTTTTCCCATTATGCTTTGCATCTAATAAATGATCAACATGCGAATATTTCGTAACGAAACGTAAACGTCCATGTTCACTTTCTCCGATAAACTCTATCGCCCGCTTTAATGCATGTGTCAAATGATCAATTCCAACGATGTCTGATGTACACGCAGCTTCAAATCTTGTTATTTCAGGGGCCCTTTCATCCATATATTGCTTTGCCTTCTCAAAGATTTCATCTAGATTCACATACACCCTTACGTAAGGTTTACTCCCAAGTGTCGTTTGCAAATAACAATAATGACAATGTCCCATACACCCTGTTGCAAGCGGAATTGCATATTCAGCTGAAGGTTTTGATGTATCGAACTTTAACGTCTTCCTCACCCCAACGACAAGTGTTGCTTTTGCATTACGATACTTTTGCAATTCATTTTCCCCTGGAAAATTTCTAATTTGATTGTGTGATGTCGTTTCACGAATTTCTAATCCCATCTTCGTAAACTTCTCATAAAGCTCTTTTCCAAGCGGATATTCGAGTGCCCTCGGTTCAAAGTAAACGAGTTTTGGCATAAATGGTTTCATGTGCTTCCCTCCTCTCGTTAGTATGGGAAGCACATGAAAATTAACACAGATTAAAGTTTTCCACTTCAGTAACTTGCATTGCAAGTTACTGACTGTTATAATTTAGATAACAGCTACCTTGCAACGCAAGTTACCTGGATAAAAGGTGGTGAAATCATGCACAGCCAAATGTTAAAAGGTGTACTAGAAGGTTGCATTCTATATATCATTTCACAAGAAGAAGTGTACGGATATGAACTAAGTACAAAATTAAATAAACACGGCTTTACATTCGTAAGTGAAGGAAGCATCTATCCTTTATTGTTACGCATGCAAAAAGAGAAACTTATTGAAGGAACATTAAAAGCTTCCTCACTCGGTCCAAAACGAAAATATTATCACGTAACCGATAAAGGATTAGAACAGCTTGAAGAATTTAAAAAAAGTTGGGGAATGGTTTCAACGACGGTAAATAACTTATTACAAGGGGAGTGATAGGGATGAAGGCGCAAGACATGGTTGAATTGAACAATAAAAAACGCGAATTTCTAACACCTGAAAACGAAGCTGCTTACGGTGATATGTTAGTATATCTTCGGTTATCTAACGTACCCGAACATCAAGTAGAAGAACTTTTATTAGAAATATTAGATCATCTCATCGAAGCACAAGCAGAAAATAAAAATGCTTATGATATTTTCGGAAATGATTTACGATCTTACTGTGATGAACTTATATCAGCTTTACCAACCCAAACAAAGCTAGAAAAAACTTCTTTAATCGGTTTTATTATTAGCTTACTTCTTGCTATACAGTTTGGAATAGATGCACTTGTTTCGACTTTCATTTTAATCTTCGGGAAGAATATCGAACAATTAAGCCCAGCTTTTAGCATCCCTGGAACCACTTTGTTCGTTTCACTTATTATACTAGGCATACTTTTCATTTTATATTTGTTAAAGCGCTATTCCTTTGATCAAAAGATGAATTGGAAAAGAAGGATTCTATTTGGATTTGCATTTGCTACTCCATTTTGTTCAGCTGTATTTTTAAATGTCTATTTCAAAAAACAACCTTATCTCATTTATCATCTAACCTTTTGGCAAAACGCTTTAATCGCTATTCTATTTTATATTTTATATAAATTACTATACAAAAAATCAAATTTTTAACAGCCCTTCAAACGGCTGTTTTTCTTCTGTCTAATTTTACAAATTGAAAAATTTCATAAAGAAAATAAGAAAAATGCAAAATAATTAAAGTTAATTGTTGACGTGATGCTTTTATTATCGGTATCATAAATCTTCGTGAGCAATTATTTTTCGTTATACGATTTTTTTATTATTACTGAATTTTTGAGAGGAGAAATTAGATGTCAGTTAAGAAGAAAACGCAAGTACGCACCGGCAAAATGGTACGTGAACTAATGTTAGCAGACGAAGATGTAAATGCTTCGCTAATTATGGTATACAGTGAAAACGGTGTAAACGCAGAAATTAAAATCGAGGGCTTAACGCCGAAATGTAACGAAGAATTATTTTTGAGCGGAAACGTGGATTGGAACAAGAGTGTTATTTATAAAATTGTTGATTTCACTGGGAACGCGGAAGTTGGTAAAGTTACATTAACAGCGATGAATAAGAACAATGTTTCTCTAGAAATTGAACGCGTTATGTGGAGCAAAGAAAATAAAGAAGCTGCTGAGCAAGAAGAAACAGTTGTAGAAGCTACTCCGAACAAAGAAGTAGTTGTAGAGGCTCCTAAAGCAGTTACACCCGCTCCTAAACCTGTTATGCGTGTAGAAACACCCGCTATAACACCTAAGCCTACTCCGGTACCAACGCCGAAGTCAGTAAGTGTTGAAGCAGCTGTAGAACTATCTACTCCAGCACCTGTGAAAAAAGCAGTACCTACTCCAGTTACAAAGCAAGAGACAGCACCGGTTACTCCTGCAAAACCGAAGCAACCTGCTTTGACTGAAACAAATACAAAACTACAAGAAAATTATGTTAAACTTGTGAAAAAGACAATTGAAGTTTGTCAAGATTACGAGCTTGGCATCGACATAGATGATTCTATTGAAGGATTAAAAAAAGAGCTACAAAGCCAAGGTATTAGCGTTACATTCGACAAAGAAATTATGGACGTTGTAAATCGCCTTCGTTCTTTACAAGATAAAGGAATCAAAGTAGAAAAAGTACTTAATTTACTATAAAAATAAGGAGATGGCGGTCGCCATCTCCTTATTTTTTATAATTCCATTCATTACTTTCATACTTCTCTTTTGCTAAAGTTTGAACTTCATGAAGCTGTTCTTCTGTTAGTTCATACGGCACAAGCTCTATATCTAAACCTTTTTCAAATCCAGTTTCAAACGCTTTAATTAACTGTTCAATCGTAAATGTACGGTCTGTCAAATCATTAATCGCTACCGCTTTAGAAGAAAACATGTTTTTCATACGCTCTTTTACACGTTCATTCGGGAATAAAAATAGATCGTATAACTCATCTAAATCTATTTCTAACGGAATAGAACCGTGCTGTAAGATAACACCTTTTTGACGTGTTTGAGCACTACCTGCGATTTTTCTTCCTTCAACTACAATTTCATACCAAGATGGTGCATCAAAACATACTCCTGAACGCGGATTTTTTAAATTCTCACGATCCTCTTCTGTTTTCGGAACTGCATAATACGCTTCTAATCCTAATGCCTTAAAACCGTCTAATAAGCCTTGCGAAATAACGCGGTATGCTTCTGTAACTGTTTTTGGCATATCCGGATGATCTTCAGACACAATAACACTGTACGTTAATTCTTTATCATGTAGTACACCCCTGCCGCCTGTTTGACGACGAACGAATCCATATTTTTTTTCGTTAACTACATCCATATTTATATCTTTTTCAACACGCTGGAAATACCCGACTGTTAATGTTGGTACTTCCCATTCGTAAAAACGAATTGTTGGTGGCATTTTCTTTTCACTTTGCCAATTTAATAAACATTCATCTAACGCCATATTAAATGCTGGTGAACATTGACCAGAGTTAATATAACACCATTTTTCTTTTCCCATCCTGCACCTCATATAACCAATTATTTTTCACATTCTCTAGTCTACCAAATTCGACAAAATTTGTGAAAGAATACGAAATTTCTTCTTATATACAAATGAATCTGTTGCATAAATACATATGGGCATTATAATATTGAAAGTAGGATAAGAAAAAAGGGAGCGATAGAATCGTGTCAACAAACTTGATTATTATACTAGCCGCAATTGCAGCATTCATCGGCTACACTGTATGGATGTATTTCTATCAGAAAAAATTAATTAAAACACTTTCAGAAGAAGAATTTCGCGCTGGCTACCGTAAAGCACAGCTTATCGATATTCGCGAAGCAGATGAATTTAACGCGGGACATATTTTAGGTGCGCGTAACATTCCATTATCACAAATTCGCCTTCGCCACAAAGAACTTCGCCAAGATCAACCGGTTTATTTATATTGCCAAAGCGGATTCCGTACAGGTCGTGCAGCTCAATACTTAAAAAAACAAGGCTACACAGATTTCTACCAATTAAAAGGTGGATTTAAATCTTGGTCAGGCAAAATTAAAAAGAAATAACATACAAAAACTAGCTGCACGATACAGCTAGTTTTTTATTCCATATTGTTCGCAATGTACAGTAGATTTTGTTTAATCACATCTTCATCTTTCTCATCTACATTACGATATAATAGCTGATATTCAATCCCCTTCTCTTTCCATATAAGCGTAGCAAATTCGTCCCCTCGCTCGTAATCATCCTTATTTTTAAAATAAGCAGGTGCTCCATTATTCAATTTCATTTGTTCTTGAAATCGATTTTCTTCTACGAGGTATGGAAAACTGTAAGAAAAGTTGGCCACTGTTAATTCTATATAATCGTGCCTTCCTTTCTCTTGTTGCTTATATTTAATCGTTAAGACAGCATTCTTCTTTCCCATCGTTCTTACCTCTCCCTGCACATCACTCGTAATGTCATAAGGTAAAAACGTTGGAACTTTAAACTTCGCCGGAAAATATTTTGGAAGTTCCTTTAGCGGAATCGGATCAGTAACACGGTCCTTAGCCCCTCCTGTTGTTCCTACAAATGTTTTTTCTTCTTGCATCGTTTGCTGAAATGAACATGAGCTAAGTATTACACTAGAAAACACGAAACAAATGATTCCTTTTTTCAATTTGTTTCCGCCCTTTCATACCGCTCTCTTAACGAGTGAAGCGTTTATACTCTCTACTATTCGCTTCGTTATCAAACGCCTCCTCCGAAAACTTTCCACGTTATTCTCACACATTCTGACAAAAATTCTTTGCAGACATACAAAAAAGACCCCACTATTCTTACGCCCAAATAAAAAGGTTACGCGAACAACAGAAGTCATGCTTATAACATAGATTGTGAAAAGCTTTTCAGGTCAAGATTTTTTTCATTCTTATCATTTTCCCCTTATAATTAAGGAAAGAGGTGATACATATGGCCAATATAAAACAAATTGCAAAAACTGCTGGTGTATCTATATCAACTGTTTCTCGTGTCCTTAATAATCATCCTTACGTAAAAGAGGAAAAACGTAAGCGTGTTTTAGATGCAGTTGAAGAATTGAACTATGCAAAAAATATAAATGCTATCCATTTAATAAAGGGTAAAACATATACAATTGGCGTTATGCTACCTTTTATTAATCTTCCGTACTTTAGCACGATCATTGAAGGAATCGGAAACGAAGCGTTAGCAGCTGGATATCATATTAATTTATGCCAAACGAATTACGATAGTATTGAAGAAATTCGCGTTCTTGAAATGATGAAAATGAAGCAATTTGACGGGATGATTATTTGCTCTCGCACGAGTTCATGGGAACAAATTGAACCGTTCGCAAAATTTGCCCCTATTATTTCATGTGAAAAAATGAAACATCCCCTCATTTCATCTGTCTATGTAGATCATTACGAAGGATTCCGCCTTGGTACTTCCTATTTACTCAGTAAAGGTCATGAAAAAATCGGCATTTGTTTAGCAAGAAAAACAAGTGCTAATTCAATCGATCGTGAAAAAGCTTTCGCCGATACTCTTCGTCAAGAAGGAAAAACAGTGCACCCTGATTGGGTTTTTCATCAATGTTATACGATGCAGGACGGGGCAAAAATACTTCATCGTATTTTAAACATGAAAAATCGTCCAACCGCTATTTTCACAGCGAACGATCAAGTAGCTGCTGGTTTATTAACAGAGGCAAAAAAACATGGCATTCGCATACCTGAAGACCTCGCTATCCTGGGATTTGATAACCATGAAATTTCAAAAGCATTAGAAATTACAACTATTGAGCATCCCGGGCTCACAATGGGATCACGTGCTTTTTCTTTATTTCATAAACAGATACAAAACGAACACATTATTGGAAACTCAGAAGAACTTTCATTCCATTTAATTGAGCGAAAAACAGTCTAAAAAAGAGCGTTAACTATAGCGCTCTTTTTTATCCCTTCACCTATTGACTTTATATTTTTCATCTCATATAATTAACCTAACGAACGGTAGGTAGGGGATGAAAATGACAGCAAACCGCATTAAAGCTGTAGCACTTTCTCATTTCGCACGCTACGGCTATGAAGGAACTTCATTAGCAAATATTGCTCAAGAAGTTGGGATTAAAAAACCATCGATTTACGCACACTTTAAAGGAAAAGAAGAGCTATATTTTACATGCTTGGAATCCGCTCTTCAAAAAGATTTGCAAAGCTTCACAGGCGATATCGAAAATTTTTCAAAATCGTCTACTGAAGAATTGCTCTTAAATTTGTTAAAAGGCTATGCAAAACGATTTGGTGAAAGTGAAGAATCAATGTTTTGGTTACGAACTTCTTATTTTCCGCCGGATGCATTTCGCGAACAAATTATTGATAAAGCGAATGTACACATTGAAAATGTCGGAAAACTTTTATTCCCTGTGTTTAAAAGAGCAAGCGAACAAGATGAACTGCATAACATTGAAGTAAAAGACGCTTTGGAGGCTTTTTTATGCTTACTTGACGGCCTTATGGTTGAACTACTATACGCAGGTTTAAATCGTTTTGAGACACGTTTAGAAGCTTCTTGGAAAGTATTTTGGCGCGGACTTTCAAACTGACGGATTGCTCCTTTGCAATGCGTCGTTTTTAAGCCCTTTACCTAACGACTGGTAGGAAGGAGAAATGACATATGGCATGGATTTATGTAATCATAGCTGGTATTATTGAAATCTTTTGGGTGATTGGACTAAAAAAAGCGGAGGCACCACTTGAGTGGGCTGGTGTTGCTCTATTAATTACAATTAGTTTCGTCTTATTATTTAGAGCTTATAAAGATTTACCTGTTGGTACTGTTTACGCAGTCTTCACTGGAATTGGAGCAGGTGGAATCGTTCTTACCGAGATTTTCATTTTCGGAGAACCATTCTCTATTGTAAAAGTATTATTAATTGGTTTAATCTTCTTCGGAGTAATCGGCTTAAAACGAGTAACAGAAGAAAAAGAATCGAAGGAGGCTGCATAAAATGGCTTGGGTATTTTTAATTCTAGCTGGTATTTGTGAAATTGTTGGTGTACTCTTTATGAAAGTAGCCACTGAAAAGAAAGGCTGGGCACCAAAAGTTATTTTAATCACTAACTTCGGCGTAAGTTTCTTCTTCTTATCACTTGCGATGAACACATTACCGATGGGAACTGCTTACGCAATTTGGACTGGAATCGGAACTGCTGGAAGTGCACTTCTAGGTATTCTTATTTTCCGCGAGTCAGCGGATTGGCGCCGCCTTGCCTTCTTAAGCTGCATTCTATGCGGTGCTGTTGGCTTAAAACTATTAGGCTAACGTGAGGTGAATGTCATGTGGAAAGAAAAAGGAAAACAAATCTTAACATGGATCACACTTGGGATTATCATTCTATTGCAAATAAGTTTTCATATAATAGAATGGTTGTTTCATAAAGTAATATCCATTCTTACATTCCTTCCTAACATGGCACTTGAAATTGCATCTATCGTTTGGTCAATTATTGCCTCCATTACTATCGTAATTATATGGAGCATCGCCAAGCTTTGGAACAAGTTATTTAAAAAGGACAGTTCTTCTGAAAAGAAGTAACTGTCCTTTTTTATGTCTATTTTTCTATAGAAATTTGATGCGATAAGACAAAGCAGACCAACTATGACAACACTCATACCAATCCCTTTATGCAAACTAGGAAGTAGCGGTGGTATATCTGAGTAAAAATTTGCTAATATGAGACCGATTGAAACGAAAAGTACCCCTATTCTATATAACCATTTTCTTTTGTTCATCCTTCTCCCTCCTAAAATTTTTCATACACTCTTTCCTTTTGGACATACTACCTAAAAAAGGAGTGGATCATATGCAAAATTCTATACATAAACAGATCCTATTTTTATTTTTCCTCTTTCTCATTTTCATCATCGTTTTCAGCTTTATATTACATACTCCAAAAGATGTTGTACCGAATAGCCTCTCTGTTTATAAACTCTTACTTTCATATTGTCGTTATTAAAGAAGGTGCCTTTTATGAGGCACCTTTTAAAATTCTCTCTTCTCATACAATTTCACTGAAACGAAGATAGATACTATGAACATGCATATTGAACTAACGAATAACACGCTGTTATATAGTTGAATTTGTTCCAGGTTGATTTGAAACAAAGTTTCTAAAATAACAATCGGCGCCATGAATATTACTATCGTAATAAAAATAGTTTTTTTATACCCTAGCCAAAACGATATCGGTAAAACAAAGCTTAAATACACTAAAATAAAGCTAATACTAGCAACCATTGTCGTTTCAATAAATTCAAATAGGTTAACCCCATTCTTCATTCCCATCGTGAAACAACCGACCGTTACGCTTATAAAAATAATAATAATTGCTACTATATATTTCGCATACACAATTTGTTTCCTGAATATTGGCAAACTACTTACTATAACTTCACTCTCATTTTTACTATCTGCTTCAAATGTTTTTACTGTTGCCCCAATTGTAATAATTACTGACATAATTATGAACAGATTTTCCGTATCTGTTAAAGCCATATAAAAGAAAACAGGATACAATATGTACCAAATTAAAAATTTCCATTGAATGATGAAATCTTTTAAAATTAGTTGTTTCAACACTATTCTCCTCTCTCTTACAAATCACGCTCACTATACAAATTAATTGAGAATAACATAGACATGATATATAAAAGAAGCAGCCCAGCTATAAAACAAATATTTACGACTAGACTCGTGCTCCAGGCATTCTCTATATCTAACCACACTTTACTTACAATCAGTCCACTTAAATACCCCAACGCAAGTCCGGCGAACGGAGCAATTTGTTTTGCACTGCTATATCCTACTGAAAATTCAATAGGAAGTACGATCATGCTATAAACAAAACCACCTGTTATTCCTCCGAGAATCGCTCCCCATAGCATAAATACAGTTATATGCTCATTTTGTAACTGGATTAAACCAACTACAAGTGAGAAAATGCCACCTAAAGCAACTAAAATACTTGAAAATATGTATTTTGCTATGACAATTTCTTTGCGCTCAAACGGTAAACTATTTACTATCATTTCACTTTTATTTTTCCCCTCATAACTCATCGACAGTACCATACCAAGAAAAGGTATAGCTATGCTAAGCGTCATAAGAAAGCTGTCACTACGAAAATCAACAATAGCAAGGAAAAACAAACATATAAGATAAACAAACCCTAACTTTCTTTGCAACACTATATCTTTTAAGACCAGTTGCTTGATCATGTTTTACCCCTCCTAATATGAAAATGTCCCTTCTATAACTCTGCCTCCTGAAACATTTTCATTGAG
The DNA here is from genome assembly GCF_000832605.1 of Bacillus mycoides. Classification (GTDB taxonomy): domain Bacteria; phylum Bacillota; class Bacilli; order Bacillales; family Bacillaceae_G; genus Bacillus_A; species Bacillus_A mycoides. Next base: position 1,714,595 of record NZ_CP009692.1, on the reverse strand, counting down.
AGAAACATTGATATGACTATACTTACTAATACTCCGATACCAAGAACAATCATTGCTAGTGTAGCCTCTTGAGAGTGGAGTACTTTTAACATAATTGTTTTATCACCAAAAACATTGCACATAAGACCAATCATACCCATTAAAGGAAAAAGCATAATCACATTCAAGACAGTAATAGCTTTATATCCCCCAATGTAATTAGTAGGTATCGTTACTACACAATAAATTAAAGTTGCTACTATTGCTGAAAACACTGCATATCCAGGCATAACTATATCCCTGTCCAACAAAATATTTTTTAATATTACGACTATAAAAGTTGCACTCAAACCAGCCATAATAAATAATGTGCTTGAAATATATTTAGCTATAACTATCTCTTGTCGTGTTATAGGCAAACTCACTAATACTTTTTCTGCTTTACTTTTCTCGTCATAATAAAAAGAAATATATATAATCGTACTACATGTTATAAATAATCCTATTGCAATCCCCATTGGTTGGACGGGATTCCTAAAAACAGAGAAAATAGGTATTAAAAAATAGAAAGGAAACATCTTCTTATGTAAGAAAAACTCCTTTAAAATCAACTGTTGCATATGAATTCTCCTCTCTATAAATCACGCGATCCATAAATTTTAATTGTTAGAAACATAGAAGCGATATATACACTAGCTAATATAATTCCTCCAACTATAAATAAGCTAAGATGTGATGGATTCATAATCCACTCAATGAATGAAGGTGCTGTTGCGTTCAGTCCATCCCCTATAAATATCCATGCAATTCCAGCTACTGCCATCGATGCTCCTGACAAGATACTTCTTGCTACCTTTGATTTGGTTCCGTAATAACTAGGAAAAAAAGCCGCAACAAAAACCAAAGCGTAAACATCCCCATTTACTACTCCATACCACGGAATTTCAATATACAAATTAGGATGGTATACACCGATATCATCAATAACAGCGACACCTCTTATAAGAAAAACAACTAACATAGTTGAGACTATCCCACCTACAATAAATATCGCACAGGAAATATATCTAGCAATTATGATATCCTTTCGACTTAACGGTAAACTATTTATAACAATGTCACTTTTATTCCTTTCATCCATATAGATTAACGTCATAACGGAGGAAAGGGTTATAAATAGACAACTCATCGGAAATAACAATTCACCCGCAGGCTCAAGTAAAAAGAACATAATGGGCATAATAAGATTCACTAACCAAGTTATCCGAAAAAAGTACAAATCTTTATAGATGAGCTGACGCATAGGCACCTCTCCCTTTCGCAGTGTAAACGATAATATCATCTAATGTAGGATTTTCTAATACAACCTCATTTCCAAACCAATCGATAATTGCTTGTTTATCCTCTGCTAAACCTTCGAAACCAAATTTATTTTTTCGTAATCCAACAAATAGTTCTTTTCCTTCTCGATCTAATAAGTCATTACTGCCCTTTACGATTACGTAGTTCTCCATTAATTCGTCTTTCTCACCAGTAAATATAATTTCTCCATCATTGATGAACGTAATATAATCTGCAATACGTTCTAAGTCTGTCGTAATGTGCGTTGAGAATAATACAGATACTTCATCTTCCATTACTATTTCTTGCAATATATCAAGCAATTCACTTCGAACAACTGGGTCCAATCCTGCTGTTGGTTCATCCATAATAATAAATTCCGCATGGTGTGAAAGTGCGATTGCAATCGCAAATTTCATTTTCATCCCTTTGGATAACTCTTTAATCTTTTTATACTTTGGAACTTGTAATCTCTGCATATATGATTGATACTGCATTTCGTCCCACTTTTTATATAACGGTGCAATAATCCGTTTCATTTGCTCACACGTTAAATCTTCGTAATAATGATTTTCATCATATACAAAACCAATATTTTGTTTTATTTCCTTTTCGGCTTTCTTATTGTCCTTACCAAAAATTTTTATATCACCGCTCTCTTTTCTGATTAAATTCATAATCATTTTGATCGTCGTACTTTTTCCAGCTCCATTCGGTCCGATAAATCCCATAATATATCCACGTGGCAATGTAAAACTTACATTTTTCACTGAGAAATCTTGATAAGTTTTACAAACGTTTTTTAGCTCTAACATCTCTTATTCCCCCTCATATAAACACGCAATCATCTGCTGTAAATCTTCAAGTGAAAGCTGCAACGCTTTACTTTCATTCACAATCCCTTCCGCTTTACTTTCCAATAGACGTAGCCGCTGTTCTTTTAGTAGTTCATTATTTTCACGTGAAACATAAGTCCCCTTCCCAGCAACAGTTTCTATATATCCTTCTTTTTCAAGCTCCTCGTACGCACGCTTCGTTGTAATTACACTAACTTGTAATTCCTTCGCTAAGCTACGAATAGACGGTAATTGGTCTCCACCCTTTAAACCACCATTTAAAATAAGCTGGCTTAATTGTTTTCTTATTTGCACATAAATAGGGTCTTGGGAAGAATTCGAAATAATAATATTCATGTTTTCCTCCAGTGTGTGTATATACTGTGTATACCTTATATATACAGTATATACACACCATCCTATTTTTGGCAAGAAAAAAAGACCAACATTTTCCTGTTGGTCTTTCGTATATGTATCACTTTTCAAAGCGATCTAACATTTCGTCTCTCATTCCGAAACTAACAACCGCAATTCCTACATACATAAAAAGAAGGAATGCTGGATGAACTGTATTGTACCAGCTGCTATCAACAATTAAATAAATCGTTAACGCCACAACAAGAACAAACGCTAAAATAAACATATAAAAGTGTCGTGTATTACCCATGATAAACTCCTCTCTTCTCTCTTCACCATTCAACAGTATATTGTATCGAATAATTCGATATGACTCAAGGTTAACTTTCTGTTATGTAATCAAGTTCTACCTTTACAATGTCCTCACACGCTATTGAAATGATTGTTCCTTGTTTATCAATCGCTGTCACTTCTCTATTATCCATTACACGGTGTGCTACTCTTTCTAACACTTTCCCTTGGTCTCGGTAACAAAATTCTTTTACATCTTTAATTGTTTCTCCATTTTCTAAATGGTATACCATTCTATAACATCGATATCCCACGCTTCCACCCCCGTCTTGCTCGTTTTTTCACATATACATAAAAATGAGTAATTTCTACCTCATCACATCTTCTTAATTTCAATAAAATTCTAACAAAAATAAATACTTTTATCAAACCGACTTTTTCAACAAAATCACCTATAAAACCGCATCTTTACAGCAATATGAAACAAAAAATATAAATTTTTAACATTTTTTTCATTCTAGCTGCACCAATGTTGCAAAAAAAAGAACCCGCATGTAGCGAGTTCTTTTTTTTGCAATCACACTTGTACAGGTGCTAGCTTTTCATAACGTAAAACTGGTTTACGAGCAGCCAATGTTTCATCTAAACGTTTTATTACTGTTGTATGTGGTGCTTCTTGTACAACTTCTGGATTTTCTTCTACCTCTTTAGCAATTTGAATCATCTTATCAATGAAACCATCTAATGTTTCTTTTGATTCTGTTTCTGTTGGCTCAATCATAATACATTCTTCCACATTTAATGGGAAGTAAATTGTTGGTGGATGGTAACCGAAATCAAGCAGACGTTTTGCAATATCTAATGTACGTACACCAAGTTTCTTTTGACGACGACCTGATAATACAAATTCATGCTTGCAATGTCTATCGAACGGAAGATCATAGAATGGTGCTAATCTTCTCATCATATAGTTCGCATTTAATACAGCATACTCAGTTACTGCACGCAAGCCATCTGGGCCCATAGAACGAATATATGTGTATGCACGAACGTTAATTCCGAAGTTACCATAGAATGGTTTCACACGCCCAATTGCTTCTGGACGATCATAGTTGAAGTGATAGCCATTTTCTGTTTTCTCTAAAATCGGTTTTGGTAAGTACGGAATTAAATCAGCTTTCACACCTACTGGACCAGAACCTGGGCCACCGCCGCCATGCGGACCTGTAAATGTTTTATGAAGATTTAAATGCACAACGTCAAATCCCATATCTCCTGGGCGTGCTTGGCTTAATACCGCATTTAAGTTTGCACCATCATAGTATAATTTACCGCCTGCGTTATGGACGATTTCTGCCATTTCTAAAATATTTTCTTCGAATAGGCCTAATGTATTTGGATTTGTTAACATAAGTGCTGCTGTTTCTTCGTTTACAACACGTTTTAAATCATCTAAGTCAACAAGACCATGTTCATTTGATTTCACTGTAATTGTTTCAAAACCAGCTACTGTTGCAGACGCCGGGTTTGTTCCGTGAGCAGAGTCAGGAACAATTACTTTCGTACGGTTAAAGTCACCGTTCGCTTCATGATATGCACGAATCAACATTAATCCTGTCCATTCTCCGTGTGCACCAGCTGCTGGTTGTAACGTAACAGTATCCATACCTGTAATTTCAATTAAATGTTCTTGTAAGTCATACATTAATTCCATTGCACCTTGCACTGTTTTTTCATCTTGAAGTGGATGAATATTTGCAAAGCCTGCGAAACGAGCTACGTTTTCATTAATTTTCGGATTATATTTCATCGTACAAGACCCAAGTGGATAGAATCCAGAATCCACACCGTGGTTACGGTTTGAAAGCGCTGTGTAATGGCGCATAATATCAAGTTCAGATACTTCTGGAAGCTCTGCATCTTCTACTCGAATATAATCACTCTCAAACACATCTTCTAATTTTACTTCTTCTACATCTAATTTGGGTAAGCTATATCCTACGCGTCCTTCTTTAGTCACTTCAAAAATAAGTGCTTGGTCTTGGTTCTTCATTGGATAGCCCCCATTTCGTTTACAAGTGTGTCAATTTCCTCTTTTGTACGAAGCTCTGTTACCGCTACAAGCATATGGTTTTCATGCTCTTTATAATCACGGCCTAGGTCGTAACCACCGATAATATTCTTTTGTATTAATACATCATTTATTTCTTTAACTGGACGTTTACAATCTACAACAAATTCATTAAAGAATGGTCCAGCGAACGTTACTGTGAAACCTTTCGCTTCAAATTGACGTTTTGCATATTGTGCTTTAGAAATGTTTTGACGTGCCATTTCTTTTACACCTTGTTTGCCAAGTGCCGTCATTGCAACAGAAGCTGCTAATGCATTTAACGCTTGGTTTGAACAAATGTTAGACGTCGCTTTATCACGACGAATATGCTGTTCACGTGCTTGTAACGTTAATACAAATCCACGTTTACCATCTGAATCTACAGTTTGTCCGACAAGACGTCCTGGAATTTTACGCATAAATGCTTTCGTTGTTGCAAAGTAACCACAGTGCGGTCCACCAAACTGCGTTGGGATACCGAATGGTTGTGCATCACCGATTACAACATCAGCACCGAATTTTCCTGGCGGTGTTAATGCGCCTAATGATAATGGATTTGAAGAAACGATAAATAATGATTTTTGTTGATGAACGATTTTTTCGATATCAGCTAACTTTTCCACTTGTCCGAAGAAGTTTGGATATTGAACGATTACACAAGCAACTGTATCATCTACTTCACTTTGTAATACTTCTAAATCTGTTACACCGTTTTTATGATCAATTTCAACAACTTCAAGATTTTGACCTTTTGCATATGTTTCAAGTACCGCTCTTGATTCTGGATGAACTGCCGCTGAAACAAGAATTTTCTTTTTGCGAGTATGACCAGCTGCTAGCATTGCCGCTTCAGCTAAAGCTGTACCTCCGTCATACATAGAAGAGTTTGCTACATCCATTCCTGTTAATTCACAAATCATTGTTTGGAATTCAAAAATTGCTTGTAATTCCCCTTGTGAAATTTCTGGTTGGTATGGTGTGTAAGCTGTATAAAACTCTGAACGAGAAATAACATGATCAACAATTACTGGAGCGTAATGATCGTATACACCTGCTCCTAAGAAAGAAGCATATTCTTTTAAATTAGCATTTTTACTAGCCATTTGAGATAACTCTTTTAACAGCTCTGGCTCTGATTTTGCTTCTTTAATTTTTAAATCCCCTTTAAAACGAACACTCTCTGGAATATCAGAGAATAATTCGTCGATCGTTTGAACGCCGATCGTTTGTAACATTTCTTTTTTGTCTTCTTCTGTCATTGGAAGATAACGATGCAACATGAAATCTACCCCTCTCCCCGTTACTTTGAACGTTTATAAAATGGTGTTGGAACAACTACTGCTTTGACGCGTTTATTACGAATTTCAATTTCTACTTCTGTATCAACTGCTGCGTATTTTACATCAATTAGTGCTAAACCAATGCTTTTCTTTAACGTTGGAGATTGTGTACCACTCGTTACTTCCCCGATTTTTTCTTCTCCTATAAATACAGGGTAATGCGTACGAGGAATACCGCGTTCGATTACTTCGATGCCGACTAATTTACGAGATGCACCGTTTTCTTTTTGCTCTTTTAACGTTTCTTTTCCAAAGAAATCTGCTTCTTTATTTGGTTTTACCGCAAAGCCAATTCCCGCTTCAATCGGTGTAATATCTTTTGATAACTCTTGTCCGTATAACGGAAGTGTTGCTTCGAAGCGAAGTGTATCACGAGCACCTAAGCCACATGGTTTTAAGCCCTCTTCTGCTCCCACTTCAAGAAGTTTCTCCCAAAGTTTTGCTGCATCTTCACTCTTACAGTAAATTTCGAATCCATCTTCACCTGTGTAACCTGTACGAGATACAAGTGCAGGAATTCCATCTACAAGAATATTATTTTTAAATTTAAAGAACTTAATTTCTTTCAAATCTTCTGACACAACTTTTTGTAAAATGCCTTCTGCTTTTGGTCCTTGAATTGCAAGCTGCGCAACTTCACTAGAAACATTGACTACTTTCGCATCGCCAATTACATGGCTAGCTAACCATTCGTAATCTTTCTCGATATTTGATGCATTGATTACTAATAAATAGTCTTCTTCACCACGTTTGTAGATTAATAAGTCATCTACTGTGCCACCATTTTCATAGCACATAGCTGTATATTGTGCGCCCCCTACCTTTAAGGTAGATACGTCATTTGTAACAACACGTTGTAAAAATGCTAAACTATCTACACCTTTTACCTCTACTTCTCCCATATGAGATACATCGAACAAACCTGCTCCTGTACGTACAGCTTCATGTTCCTCTTTAATGCTTGAAAATTGAACTGGTAATTCCCAACCACCGAAGTCGACTGTTTTCCCACCATACTTCGCGTATACATCAAATAACGGTGTACGTTGTAATGTAATCATGCTCTTTCCCCCTTATGCTCTGACAAATCAATAAAAGTTGCTTCCCATATCTAAACATTTTCATTCTGAAAAGATAAGGTTATACGGAATCTCAGTATATTTTTTTATGAAAGCGTAAATAAAAAGTTACTTTCTTGGATAAAATACGAAAGATTCCACACATTTCACACCATTATCCTAACATTATTCGCTATATTTCATCAATATTCTAGCATAAAAAATAATTTAGAATTTTTCATTCTTAATCTTATTAAATACAAATTTTGAAATTCAGCCCTTTATCATTGCCTATTCTTTAACTTTTAGTAATTGTGATAGCGCCTTATTACGAGGCTTATAATAAAGATTTTTTAAATAATCACTTTAGTTTATAAAAGGTGGGAGAGTCTTAATGAATGTCGATATTTCCGTAGATCGAACGTGGCAAAACAATTTTTTAAAAAGAATTGATGAAGATGGTCCTTGGACAAATTGGGATTTATATCATTTAGCTTATAAAACAGAGAAATCGTTACTCGTCCCTACTTTTGATGGATTGCAAGCACCGAAACATTTATCACATTTCACGCCGCTTCCACATCAATTAGAGGTCGCTCAAAATGTCATTGAACAAATGAATGGTAAAGCGATTCTAGCAGACGAAGTCGGACTTGGAAAAACGATTGAAGCTGGACTTATTTTAAAAGAATATATGGTTCGAGGACTTGTAAAAAAGGTACTCATTCTCGTTCCAGCTTCTCTCGTATCTCAGTGGGCGTATGAACTAAACACAAAATTTTTTATTCCTGCGGTCGCTCAAAAGAAAAGTTATTCTTGGGAACAAGCTGATGTCATCGTTTCATCAATCGATACTGCGAAACGTTCACCGCATCGCGATATCGTTTTAAACCTAGAGTATGACCTTATTATTATCGATGAAGCACATAAACTAAAAAATAATAAAACAAAAAACTATGAATTTGCACAGCGATTAAAAAAGAAGTTTTGTTTATTACTAACTGCAACTCCTGTTCAAAATAAAATCGATGAAATCTTCAACCTCGTTTCTTTATTAAAACCAGGTCATTTAGGCAATCAATCTAATTTTGAAGAATATTACGCTTCCAAAAATCGTTCCACTGAATCCGATGAAGATTTAAAAGCTCTTATCAATAAAGTAATGGTTCGAAATAGACGCAATAACACTGGCATTGATTGGCCGAAGAGGCATGTACGAACAATCTTCGTTGAATTCAATGAAGAAGAACAAGCTTTGTATAATGAAATTGAAAATTGGCGTGGACAAGATGCCGTCACATCTGCTTTCTCATCCTTAACTTTAAAACGGGAAGCATGTAGTAGTCGTGAAGCTGTTTACTATTCACTAAAAAAACATGTAGAAAAAAGACAGAAAGAAAATGAGCACTACATAAAGGACCCACATATTGATGTGCTGATGGACAAAATTAATCATATTCCGTTCAACTCCAAAGCAAATAAAGCACTAGAGCTTATAAAAGAAGTTGACGATAAAGTCATTATCTTCACTGAATATAGAGCTTCACAAATGTATTTACAATGGTTCTTACAACAACATGGCATTTCCTCTGTTCCATTTCGCGGTGGATTTAAGCGCGGGAAGAAAGATTGGATGAAGGAGCTTTTCCAAAATCATGCCCAAGTATTAATTGCGACCGAAGCTGGTGGTGAAGGAATTAACTTACAATTTTGTAGCCATATGATTAATTACGACTTACCGTGGAATCCAATGCGACTCGAGCAAAGGATTGGACGTATTCACCGTCTTGGACAAAAAAATGATGTTCATATTTATAACTTAGCAACAAAGCACACTGTTGAAGAGCACATTTTAAAACTACTATATGAAAAAATTAATTTATTTGAACGTGTAATCGGTGAACTCGATGAAATTTTAACGAGAATCAACATGAAAAATATTGATGCGCATATTCAAGAAATTTTCGCGCAGTCAAAAAGCGAAGGTGAAATTCGAATCAAGATGGAAAATTTAACATCTATTATCGATTTTGCGAAGCGCAATGAAGCAGAGGTGCAAGACTATGCAGCAAAATGAAATTCATAATTACTTATATAACTTTTTTGAGGCGAATAACTGCGAAATTTTAGAACGTTCCCCTCACCTATTAGACGTGCAGTTAACAATTGAAATGGATAAATTATTAATGAACCGCCCTTTCTATTGGCACTATCTTGAAAAAACAGGAGGCGTTCCGAACCCAATGCGCCTTACTCTTATTACAAATCCAGAAAACGAAGAAAACGACGGTGAACTTATTCATTACGGTTCACCCCGTTTGCATCAAATATTTGAAACAACAAAAGAACTAGGTTCATACATACGTTTATATGAGGAAGTGAAACATAGCGGGGCAACTCATACCCCCCTTCATCCTTGGCTTGGTGTAAATATAAAAGTATCTTATCAATGCGACCGAAAAAAAGACATACTTCATTCTATCGGTATTCATCTTATTTCCGGGACAATGATTGCAAACTTTCATGACACTTTAGCAGAGATCAAACTCACACCGAAAATACCTGACTTTTGTTTTACCCTCTCACCTATCATTAAGCCACAAAGTGGCTTACAACGTATAGAGGATGCTTTAAAAAGTATAATCGCTGAAGATGACCACACGTGGGCAAAAGAAGCGAGAGTGCGTTGGAATCACGATTTAGACCTTTTAAATCGATTTTACGAAGATAGCGATGAACTTCCAGAAAGCTATGAAATTGAAAAGCAAGCATTACAAGAACAATACGAACCACGCATTACAATACAAATTATAAACGGTGGTCTCTTTTATGTTACCGCAAATCATTTTCTATCTTAAAGAAAGCTCCTTCAGATTGAAGGAGCTTCTTTTAAGATATGTTCCCAGCCTATTCTCTATCTTCATTACGCCCTTGCTGTTTTTTCTCTGTCATACGTTTCTGATATGCACGATCCTTTGCACTTACATGGTTTGCATCAGTTGGAAGATTCTCTTTTGAACGACCAATTCCATTACTCATCTTTTTCGCCTCCTTTTTGCATGTTTCAAAATGCATCTTTATTTTCAGCTAGAGGCACAATCCTTATACAAAAAAATAAGAGCAGCCAGTAGCTGCTCTTACTCATTCACGTATTTTTGAAACATATCATGGATGCCTTGATTTACGAGGTTCGAGATCTGTTCGTCAGATTTATTCGGATAACGATCACGTAATCTGATAGATGCCTTCACCATTAAATTTTCTAATACAGAACGGCCACCTTCTCCATAAATAATTTCAGCATACTTAACCAGTCTTCCATCCTCTAATGTTGCTGGATTATGATTGAAGAAAAATTTACTCATTGTCTCCACCTCTCTTTTGATAACGTTTACATTTATATAGATTATTTATGTTATTTATTTCACAATATTGTATGCATGTATATTTAATTAGTTTCATTATAAAGTAACATATCAATAGTAAATATGTGATTTTCCATCCATTTTGTGAACAAATCAAAAAAATGAAAGCGTTTCCTTTATTATATACTAAAAAAACTTACTACGCTAGGGACAATTTTTTTAATCTACTAATCATCTACTTTTCTTTTTTTTATTAAACCTTATACAATTTTCAGAAATTATATTATAAAATATATGTATGACTTAAGGAGGATTTGTATGAATCAAAATAAAAAAGCTATATTAGATCTTGTCTTTTATCTCGTATTCCCATTCCTCATTTGGAAATTTGCAAAACCTTATATCGATCCTTATTACGCAATGTTAATTTCCTCTGTTCCGGGGATTATTTATACACTGTATACCTTTAAAAAAGAAAAACAGTTTAACGTTACAGGGTTCTTTATTTTAATTACACTCATTTCTAATACAACGGTAGACTTAATATCTGGATCAGCGGAACGAATGCTATGGAATGATGCATATTATCATATCGTACTTGGCTGCATCGTTATATGTACAATCTTTATAAAAAAACCACTTATGTTATATTTCGCAGCGGATATTTCAGCACTGCAAGGTCATGATCGTGATAAAAGTCGTGAGCTTTATCGTGATAGTCGTATATATCCAGCACTGCAATATTTAACACTATTTTTCGGCCTTCAATTTATATTAAAAAGCTTCTTGAAAATCTATTTCATCTCTGTTTTCGGTGTAGATGGATATGGTGAAATGAGAGCTATTATGACCGCTGTTGGCTGGGGTATTTCTATTTGCATCGGAATAGGGTTTGTATGGGTAAATAATAAGATACATGCGGTTACTGAAGAAAAAGAATCTGTGCAACAATAAATAAAGATCCCCTAGCAGCTTGTTGCACTAGGGGATCTTTATTTTGCCAGACATATTACGAAAAAGTTAGCTTGATTTTTTTCTTTTATTTTTTACATTTCGATAAAACAAAGCAGCGCTCAGTGGCATAACACCAAACCATTTATTTAAGAATGGCTCTTTCTCCGCACGACGTTGTTGTTTCTGTTGTTTTCGATCCTCTTTTGGAGCATCCATATATGACACAAATTGCTGTGTCACAAATCGTACATAATCATTAGTAGACATATTATCATCACCTCTACTTGATTAGTATGTCCACTTTTTTATTCATTAATCTTTTGCTTTAATTCATTCATAATTTGCTTTACCGACTTATTTGTCGTATCGATATGAATATCAGCCTCTTCATAATAAGCTCGGCGCGATTCAAATTTCGTTATAAATGCCTCTATATCTTTCTTCTGAAATAGTGGACGTGTCGTATCTTCACGAAGCCTTTCTGCAATTACATGTGGATCGCAATATAAATACACAACAGTTCCATTTTCCTTCATCCACTTTCGATTTTCCTCTCGTTCAATAATCCCTCCACCAGTTGTCATAATTACATTCTGAACCGGTAATGAACGTAACATTTCACTTTCATATTCACGAAAAGCCATTTCGCCTTCTTCTGCAAAAATATACCGAATCTCTTTCTCTTTCTGCTCTTCGATTTTTTGATCTGTATCTACAACTTCCATATGGAGTTCTTTACTTAACGCTTTTCCAATTGTTGTTTTCCCGACTCCCATATAGCCGGTTATGTATATAGATTTCATTTTCGTTCCTCTCAATCATCCGTTATTATTTGTTATTATAACGAAAGATGTTACTTTATTTAATAAAAAAACGTTTTGTTCTTCTTATACTATGAAGAACAAAACGTAACATACTCACTATTTTCTCGTAATCAAACAAGCTGGCTCACTTTTACTTATAAGTACCTCTTCTCACCCACTGCGTTGCAATCCATTTCTCGCCCTTCGTAACAGGTGCCCCTCCATGTAACGTAAGCTCATTTAGTGATTGATCTTGATAAAAGTACTCAAAGTATACTGCCATTCCCTTTCTAGGGTGTACAGAAAGATTTAATTTCGGAAAGAATGTTTCTCCGCCTTCTTCTACATCATTTAAGTACATCACAAGAGTACTTATACGATTATTAGCAGCTGATCTACTATGTTCCGCAAAATAATCATAGTGCGCTTTATATTCTTGATCTACTTCATAATTTAAAATGTGCAATCCTTCTCCATGCGCTACAGGAACATTCGTGATAGATGAAATTCGTTTTTCAATCTTCGAAGTTAGTTCATTCTCTTCCAAAAATGCACCACTACTTGTTCGAATATCATTTACATCACGTGATGAACCAACTTTAGAACGTTCCATCTTGCTTTTAGACAATTCAATTAATTCATCGCACTCTTCATCACTTAATACATTTGCTAATACGACAATAAGAGGTTCTTCGAATTTTGAAATAATTTGTATTTCCCTATCCTCTGTCATAATCGTATTTCCTTTATGATCAAAAATAGTTTGTTCCTTATTTTCACCTATTTGATTGTTATTTGTCATTTCCTTATCTCCCTAGAAAAAAATGATTGGATAGCATGAATATATCATATTCTTTCTACCTTTCTCTTTTTTGAGAAAATTTAAACTTTTGACCATTATTCTTATCCCTTTCCTCAAAGAAATTGACTCCCTCCACAATAGAAACTCATGGTTCTTCTCCATATATTTTACATATTATCCTTCTACCCAATCAAATATTTTATTATCCTTTTCCCTATACCGAAAGCTCACTGTATAGAAAACTCTCTGTTTTGTAACACATTGCAACGAAATGATAATAACATCATTTTCAAAGACGTACTTTCCACTCACTTCTCCTCTTTCATACTGAAATAAAAAAACATCCTCTTTTTCTTTTTGCTGTAACTCTCTTTTTATATCTGACATAGCGCGATCAACAAGTTCCTCCATGAAAAAACTTTGTTCTATTTCAGAATAAAATTTTTTATCCGAAAGTAACATATTCGTTTCGTACATCAAAAAAGAAATGAATAAAATAAGAAAAATAATTGTTCCTGGCATTGCAAATCCATCTTGTTTTCTCATGTTTCTATCTCAATTTCACTATAGCGCACAGCCACGCCTTCATATATTTCACCACTTATATCTTTCACATATATATATAACAAATGAGGTGTTAATTTATACGAAATCGCTTCAATCCTTTGTAATATAAATTCCCTTCCGCGCATATTTACTTTTCTTATTAAATTACTATTCAACTTTTCATACGTCACCTGATCACCATTACGAAGTTGGAAGCGTAAAATATTCCCACCGTTTTCTAGCTCTATCTTCCTCACACTTAATACTTCACGAAACTCTAATTGCATTTGTCCTAAAAACACATCCCACTCCCAGTCATTTAATCCTTTTGAATGTGTATTTTCTATCCCCATAATATGAAGACGCGGTAAAAGTAAAAAGAACATTGATAAAAGCAACAAACATGCAATCATTTCTATTAATGTAAATCCCGCTTCTTTTTTATTTTTTCTTTGCATAAAGGCATTGCTCCATCGCTTTTCCTCTCATATCTTTCCACATCGTACAAACTTCATCTCCTCTCCAATATGTGTAATATACAATTCCTTTTATGACTTGCTCTTTTACTCGCTTTTCCTCATTCTCATACTTAAATAAGGCCGCTTCTTTTTTTAATAATATTAATGCTTTATAGCTCATTTTTATATTTTTTCTTTCTTGCATAATTAATAATGTTTGCGGGAGCAATAACGATGCCGCCATCATTATTAAACTTAACGCTACAACTATTTCAACCATTACTGATCCTTTTTGACACTTCACGATACGTAAATCTCCCTCTTCCAAGCTGAAATACAATCTCATATTTATACCCTCGATAGGAAAGTAAAATCGTACCACCCCTATTAATATTCCCGCTCGGATTATATGTCATTGGATTTGGAAAGGTATGCAAATCCATTTGGACATCTTTATCATATTCTCTCTTAACAATTAAAAGGTCTGTCTCCGATTCCGAAATATAATACATCTGTTTCCCTTTAAACCAGCGTAACGTATAATGTTGTTGACGCTTAATCGCCAACTGCTGCATATACAAAATATCATTTGAAAACTGTTTCAAAAACTGCTCAACTTTTTGTTTTTCATGTAATGAAGTAACGTTAAAATGCGTAACAACACTCAGTACAGAAATAGCAAATAAGACAAGTAGCATTTCTAAAAGAGTAAAACCTTTTTGCTTCACGATTTCCCAGCTGATACCGTACCATCATCGGAAATATGGATTGGTTCACCTTTCGGGCAAGTTTTTGAAGTAATATACTTTCCTGTTTCAAGTTCCTCTATTGATGGAATCTTATTATGTTGCAAGTGATATGCTTGTATTTGTGCTTCTATAGATTTCACATAGGCTGCACATCCTTTTCCTTGGACGGATGAGCGCTGTGTAACTACATTTGGAATAATTAATAGTAATAATACAGTTATGACAACCATAACTAATAACATTTCTAAAAGAGTAAAACCCTCCTCATTCTGCATGTAAATGCCCCCTATATAGAATTCATCATTTGAAACATCGGCATAATCATCGCTAAGTACATCAAAATGACTATAACCCCAAGACATGTAAATAAAATGGGTTGAATCACAAATAACATACGTTTAATTTTTTGTTCTACCTTTTCAATAATGAGCTCACTGTAATCACCAAGCTCATTTGCTAAATTACCGTTTGCTTGTCCATGCGTAATGATATAAGAAAGTTCTTTCTCGTAATAACCGCTTTTATCAATAATAGATTGTAACGGTTCCCCTGCAATTAATTGCCGCTCAATTCGGTCTGCTTCATACTGAAAGAACGGATGATACTTTTGCTTCATCATTATTGTTAATGCTTCGTGTACCGACAATCCACCGTGTAATAAACCACTTAATTGAGTGGAAAAATAATGCGAATGATTTAAAATAAGAAATGTTTTCATAAGGGGAATACGGATCATAATCTTTACCTTTTGAGTAGGCGGAAGTTTTCGGAAATAAAATATATATATACTAAATCCCGTTATAACGATAAGAACAATCATATAAATGAAGTAGGGTAATAATTTAATTGCAACTAAAATTTGCTCCGTAAGTGGTGGTGCTGTAGAACGTAAAGAACTATACATCATTTCAAACTGAGGCAATAAAATGAGGTTAAAAACAGAAAGCATAATCATTAAAAAAAATGATAAAAACATAGGATATCGCATTACTTTCATCATATCTTTCCTATATTTATCTTTCTTGTAAAGAAGTACGCTCCCTTGTTGCAAAGCAAAAGAAATGTCACCATGTCGCTCTGCATAAAACAAATAACTTAACATCTCAGAGTGAAACATTAATTGGTGAAAAGAAGCGTGCAAACTTTGTCCATTTTTCAATCCCTCGATCATACGCTGTAACTGTAATTTCTTCCCTAATGGTAGTTGCAACTGCAAAAATTCCAACGCCTGCAAAAGTGAGTAACCTTTCTCTAATAAATCACTTAATCTTTTACATAATAATGCTTGATCACTTAAACTCCATTTTCTCTTAAACATATACATCTTCTTCTAAAAAGCCTAAAGCATACCCTTTTCGAACCGACGCTTCCAACGTTTTATAGTGATACGTAACATGTTCTCCACTTGCTTCTTTAATCGCTTGTTTTAATTCATATCCATATAACAGTTCATAAATGCTTGCCTGTCTCACTTTCCTCATTGATTTACACAAAGTTGCACACTTCCCTCTGCAAAATGGACATTTTAATTCGACGAGCCGCTGAGCAGCTACTGCTAATAATGATTGTTCAATTTCTTGCCTTGTAATACCATAATCCATAAATCGCAGTATCGCTCCTTTCGCATCATTTGTATGCAAGGTTGTCATTACTAAATGTCCCGTCAAACTGGCCCTTACAGCTACTTTTGCTGTTTCTTCATCACGAATTTCGCCAACTAAAATAATATCTGGATCATGACGCAAAATAGCCTTTAATCCCGTTTTATATGTGATACCAGCTTTTTCATTTATTTGAATTTGTAATAAACCGTCTTTTCTTTGCTCAACTGGATCTTCCAGTGTAATAATGCGACGTGTTTGCCATTTTCTAGCTACTTCTAATAACGCATACATTGTTGTTGTTTTTCCAGAACCAGTTGGCCCAGTAAATACGAGTAACCCATGAGAATGCTTTAAAAAAGAGAGTAATTTTTCCGCTGAACTTGGAAATAACGAAAGATGAGACAGTGGCTGTACAGATGCTTGTAAATGGAGGCGAATAACGAGACTTTCTTGATATACTGTTGGAAGTGTTGAAAGGCGTAAATACACTTCTTGTCCATCAATTTGTAAGTACAACGAACCATTTTGAGGTTTTCTCCTCTCTCCTATATCCATTGATGCTAAAAATTTAAAGTGTGAAACAAGCTTTTCTCCAAATTCTTTCTCAATACACCGTTTCGTAATTAAATCTTTTCCAATACGTAATTGAATCGCCACATCCTTCTGCCTGGGCACAATATGTAAGTCCGATGCTCGCACCCTACAAGCTTCTTTCATAATCATATTTGCAAAAAGCTCGACACTATTCATCAAGTTTCCCTCCTCACTATGTATATATCATAAAAAAATGCACAAGAAAAATTAGAGATTTTGTATTTTCACTAAGATAAAAAGGAAAAATATGTTTGTGAAATTATGAACAATTTCCGAATTATTGTCTGAAATTACCTATATAGAAGTTTATCTGTATTATAATGTTAATATCTTGGATAAAGTGATAAAGGTGGAGATCCTCATGGAACAAGCTTTAAAAATTACAGGTGTATTATCTGACCCTACTCGTTATTATATTTATAAATATATTTCGCAAAAACATAATTACGTAACTGTACAAGAAATTGCAGATGAGTTTAACATTCATCCAAACGTAGCGCGTTTACATTTATCTAAATTAGAAGATGTTAATATGCTCAAATCAGAAACAAAAAAAACTGGGAAAGGCGGCAGACCAAGCAGGCTATATGTCTTGTCTCAAGATGTCATCCAGTTACAATTCCCATTTCGCGATTATCAATTATTAGCGCAGATAGCATTTAATTCACTGCTAAGCTTAGGTAGTGCTGGTGAAAAAGCGCTATATGAAACAGGGAAACAATTCGGCAAAGAATTAATGCAACAACATATGCATCGCTTAAATGTAAGTGCAGAAGCATTGACGATAGAACAAAAAATGCTAATCGCAAAAGAAGCATTCTCAACAGCTGGCTTATCTCCTGCTTTTGAATTAAGTACAGATGGCACAAAAATTTTCTATGATGTACACAATTGTCCATTTAAAGAAGTTGCTGCGCATCATCCGACTGAAATTTGTAATATGCACGGAGATATGATGAAGGGGATTTTTGAAATCCTATTCCCGAACGTGGAATTAACACGAAACGATAGTCTACTAGATGGATGCAAATCTTGTAACTATAAAGTGAAACTTTAATCAGTGGGGGGTGTTCTTCCCCCACTGATTATTAGCCCGCACCAATCGGGCTTTTACGGGCAGTTATCTCCCACCTAACTTCCTCGCATTTTGCCGAATTTTGAGGTGGGAGTTTTACTGCCCACAAATAGCGGGATAAAGTTCAAATTTAGTTTTTCAACTAAGAAGAAGTCAATATTATAATTGGCTTCTTTTTTATATGAATGAATATTTACAATAGTTAGAAAAATAAACTATAATGAAAAGAGGTTTTACTTTTTTTAGAAAAGGAGGGAGATGGCATGGAGCGCATGTTTCGCGTTCTCGGCTTTTGGACTGGAATTTTCTCGGTTATGTTTTACGTAGGGGATATGCATTCGACCGCACTACTATTTTTAGGACAAACAGGATTCTTCGTACTTTTAAGTTATTTAAAATTAACAGAGCGTATGTATATATACGTATTCGGGGCATATTTAACCGTTTTCTTCATCGGATTTACATGGTACACAACATTTTTACTTGTCCCTGGAGCTGGGCATTAAGAGATGGCAAATTGCCATCTTTTTTTTAATTCCGCAATTCCCTAGTTGACTTATAGGTTTTATTACCTTATATTCTATATAACACATTGGAATTAGGGGGAATCAACATGAATACACTGCTTGTCGGGATTAACATCACAGTCATGCTCATTTTAGTTGGCGTATTGTATTATATGCAACGTAAGCATGTATCTTTTAATAAACGTGTATTTACTGCTTTAGGAGTCGGAATTATCTTTGGTCTTATATTACAATTTATTTATGAACCTACTTCTAAAGTAATTATCGAATCAAATACCTGGTTTAGTTTAATTGGTAACGGTTATGTGAAATTACTTCAAATGATCGTTATGCCACTTATTTTAGTATCTATTATTTCAGCATTTACAAAATTACAATTAACGAAAAACCTTGGTAAAATCAGTGGTCTTATTATCGGAATTTTAATTCTTACTACAGGAATTGCCGCAGCTGTCGGTATAGCTGCAAGCGCAGGATTTGATGTATCAGCAACAGGATTACAACAAGGTGATGCAGAATCTGCTCGTCTGAAATTAGTAGAAGAAAGATTTACTTCTATTGAAAAGACAACAATTCCAGACAAATTGTTAGAACTGTTGCCTACGAATCCTTTTCTTGATTTAACAGGTGCTCGTCCAACATCAACAATTTCTGTTGTAATATTTGCAGCCTTTATCGGGATTGCCTTTATAGGTGTAAAACGAAAATATCCAGAACAAGCAGAGCTATTTAAGAAAATGCTTGATGCTGTATATGCAATCGTAATGCGTATGGTAACATTAATTTTACGTCTTACTCCATACGGCGTATTAGCTCTTATGGCAAAGACAGTTGCTGGTAGCGATATTAACGCTATTTTAAAACTTGGTAACTTCGTGTTAGCATCTTACGTAGCTCTTATCGTAATGTTTATCATTCACTTATTATTAATCGCATTATCTGGTTTAAATCCAATTCAATATTTGAAAAAAGTGTTCCCTGTATTAACATTTGCATTTACATCTCGCTCTAGTGCTGGTGCAATGCCATTAAATATTGAAGCTCAAAAAGAAAAGCTTGGTATTTCTGAAGGAATCGCTAACTTCGCTGCATCCTTTGGGGTATCTATCGGTCAAAACGGTTGCGCAGGTATTTATCCAGCAATGCTTGCTATGATGGTCGCTCCAACTGTAGGAATTGATCCATTACAACCACAATTCATTTTAACTTTAATCGCTGTCGTTGCTATTAGCTCATTCGGTGTTGCCGGTGTTGGTGGCGGTGCAACATTCGCAGCGTTAATCGTACTATCTACAATGAACTTACCAATCGGCATTGTCGCTCTTGTTATCTCAGTTGAACCATTAATCGATATGGGTCGTACAGCTCTTAACGTAAGTGGTTCTATGACAGCTGGTCTTATTTCTAGTAAATGGCTTGGTGAATTAGATCAGGATACGTACAATCAAGATGATGTAAAAACTGGTGAGATTGCTTCATAATAAAAAAGGACGCTAACAATTTATACTGTTAGCGTCTTTTTTATTATGTTCCATCTCTATACATCTTCTCTTGAAAGTTATCACTCCAAGTATTCTTCTAGTTGCTCTTTTAACTCTTCCTCAATCTCATAACAAGATTCATCAACAAGTTCCCCTACTTTCTTACTCCCCCAAACTCTCGACTGAGTTGGCATCCCTAAAAAAGTATTTTCGCATCTCCAAATTGGAATAATGTAAAATTCAATCATCTCTCCTTCTTCATCTAATATCGCTATAGAAACTGATGAATAATATCCTATTTCAAAGGGATTCTCTTTTTCTCTTTCAAATCCCATATCTAATTTCATATTTTTCCCTATGTATAAATGCGAATACGCTTTAAAAAATCCAAGTGATATTCGCTCGATTTCCTTTTCCATACCTTTAATGTTCTCTTTCAACTCCAATGTAAACTCTTGTTCTTTATACTTCATTTCCGTATCCCCACACATAGAAAAAGAGAATATAATAACATATTCTCTTTTCTCAAATATATTTCATTATCTCACAGCCCGTCCCTTTCACAAATAACCATTTTGCTCGCACCATTTATGAAATTGTCCTACATCTACTCCAACTAACACGATATCCTTTAGCTCTACATCAATACTTTGTTCTCCAATTACAATAGCAAAATGGGATTCTAATTGTTTTTCATTTTTCTTTACAGTTCCAATTCGGTTCCGATGCGGCCCATCTTTTATATATGCTTTTTGTCCTACAATATCAAAGTTCAAGATTCTCACCTCTTTTACTGCGCTCAAATTGGAAATACAATCTCCACCTCGGAAAATTTCCTTTCATTGCACTATTTCTCTATATATATGACGAAACAATAAAAGAGTCCTTCCTTCTTTACAATTATTTTTTCTTTGTTTCATTTTTATGATTGGAACGTAAAGTTTATAATAAAATACACTTGGAAGCGCTTTCTACGTAATTTTTTATGTTATAATATAAAAGTAGAACTTCGTAAAGAGGGTTAAAAAATGAATACAAACATGATTAACAAAGTAATTGAAGCATTAAAAGTATATGGCTTTCAGGATGTATCATTCTGTGAAGAAACAAAGCAATTTTTATTTCATAACGAAACCGATATTATGAGCGGCTATGCAGAAATAACATATAGTAGTCAATTCGAAAAATTTAACGTACAAATTCATCCAATTGAAACGCATCACCAAGCAGAGTTACAAGAGGTTGAAAGACATATACAAGCTTGCATACGAAAAGTAGAGTATTTAAATGCACTTCTTACTGGACAAACAAAGCTAGATGATAAAATTATTATTATGTAAAAAAAAAAGAACGTGAAGCTATCACGTTCTTTTTCATTATACGTTCATTTTCCCCTTCAGCTGTAATCCTGTAACAGATTCTAATACATCCATCGCTTCTTCAAACGTCATATCAAAAATTGTCTTCTCTTCTATATAGGGAAACTGTCTAAAGCGCTTTTCTAACATTTTCACTGCATCCGATGTGAAGTTTGCGCTATCAATGCCAAATTCTGTTTCAAGAAGCACAATCCAATCTAACACATGAAAACCTAATCCATTTACGAATGAAATAAGTTTTTCTTCTGGCTGTGGAGATAAGAATACGTTTCGCTCCAGCTCACTGAAAAGTTCTTCTCCTAAAATTCCTGCTAACTCATCATCATGTTCGCGTTCAATAATCTCTTCATAACCGTAATCATCAACAAGCTCTTCTACTTCTTCACTATCCGCAAAAAGCAATTGACTAAGAATTGCATCTTTCTTAAATTCACTGTTTTGTACAACCTCTAAAAAACTTGTTTCCCATCCATTTTCTAATTTCATATTTATAACTCCTTTATATGCTTTACTTATAATAACTGTGCCCAAAATAGCCTAATGGTAACCTTCACTCTTTTTTTGCAAGAAATATTTCTCGCTGCATTCCCACGTCTAACATTCCACTTTATTTAATATATATGAGACAAGCCCCTCAATTTCTCCTTCGAAAATATCAACTTCTCGTAAATGGTAGAATGTCGTTTGCAACTCATTGCCCTTGTGATATATATAAATTTTCTTTTCTAAAGCAATTGCCATCCCTAATTCTGTATGACTTCCATTCCCACCCTCTAGTATGAGTAAGAAAACATCAGCTTCTCGTATCGCTTCTTGTTCTTCTTCACCAATCTTTTGCAATTGTTCTCTATTGGTTGCTCTTTCATTTTTCGTCCAATCATATGTATGCTGCCATCCCACTTCTTTCAACTGGCTTGATACGAAACGAACAAGATGTTTATTTTGAAATCCTGAAGCAATATAAAATTTCATTTATATTCACTCCTTAAATATGTATGGGGAAACTCCTTTTTTAGCGTTAATGGGATTTTTTCAAAAAAAATCCCCATCCTTAGAACTTATTTGCGTTTCAATGATGGGGTGCCTCATGATCTTCTTTTATTTTTTGTTTTTTATAACTTTCATCAGCTAACATTTCTAGTTCAGCTGTTATTTCTGATTTTTCAAGCTCTCGTTCTTGTGAAAATTTCCGTGAAATATAAACAATAACACTACCAACGTACAACACAAAGCATATAATAAGTGCAGTATTTTCATAGAGACTTAGCTCCAACACAGTCACTCCTAATCCATTCGTATTTTCACGCTTAATCAATTGGAATTTCCCTATTAACCATTTGTTACCCCGCATTAACGGGCAGTAAGACCCCCACCTCAAAATTCAACGAAAACAAAGAAGTTAGGTGTGGGATTAACTGCCCGTAAAAGCCCGATTGGTTCAACTAATAATCAGTGGGGATGAACCCCCCACTGATTAAAGTTTCACTTTATTGTAACATAAAAATATCAATTCTTGGAATCTTTCATCCTACTAAAAAAGACATGATTGTTTAATCATGCCTCTGAAATATGTTGAATGATAGTTTTAATCGCTTCTTTTCCATTATATTTTTTTAATGCTGTTTTATACGTCTCATTATTATGAGATAGCTCTTCTATATGCTTTATAAGTGAGTTCACCGTTACATCCTCTTCATATAATACCGATGCATACCCTTGTCTTTTAAAGGATTCAGCATTTAAAATTTGATCTCCACGGCTTGCAAATTTCGATAACGGAATTAAAACCATCGGCTTTTGCATTGTTAAAAATTCAAAAATCGCGTTGGATCCCGCACGTGAAATAACAAAATCTGTTGCTGCTAATATATCCGGCAACTCTTCATGTACATATTCAAATTGTCTATATCCTTCTTTATTTTGTAAGGATTCATCAAGATTTCCTTTTCCGCAAAGATGCACAATTTGATAATTTTTCAGAAGATCTGGAAGTGCCGATCGAACCGTTTCATTAATTTTCTTTGCGCCTAAACTTCCTCCCATAACAGTAATAACTGATTTCTTCCGGGAAAACCCTAGAAACTTTAAACCTTTTTCAAGATTTCCTCTTAGTACGTCTTCACGTACAGGCGATCCTGTATATATTACTTTTTCTTTCGGTAAATGTTTCGCTGCTTCTTCAAATGTAACAAATATTTTCGAGGCAAAACGGAGCGCAATTTTATTTGCTAGTCCAGGTGTCATATCAGATTCATGTAATAAAACTGGCACCCTATTTAGCCACCCTCCTATTACGACTGGTACGGATACGAAACCACCTTTTGAAAAAATAACATCCGGTTTTAGTTTACGAATTGTTACGTACGCATCCATAACACCCTTCATCACGAGAAAAGGATCTTTTATATTTTTCAAATCAAAATAACGACGTAGCTTCCCGCTTGCAATACTATGGTATGGGATTCCTTCTTTTTCTATAATCGTTTTCTCAATCCCTTGATGAGAACCAATATAAGAGATATCCCAGTTCTGCTTTTGTAAATGTGGAATAATTGCTAAATTAGGTGTTACATGCCCGGCCGAACCGCCACCTGTAAAGACTATTTTTTTCATACGTCTCCCCCTTCTACACTATAGTACACTAAAATACCTTGCCTCAGGGTGAGAAAATACCATAGCGGTTACAGACGCTTCTGGCTCCATCATAAATCCTTCTGTTAATGAAATACCTATTTCTTCTGGATGAATTAAGCGAAATAATTTTTCTTGATCAGCAAGTTCTGGGCATGCTGGATAACCAAATGATACGCGTATTCCTCTATATTTTGTACGGAATCTCTCTTCCATCGTCAGTTCAGGCGAATCTGGAATTCCCCAACGATCACGAATGAGCATATGTGTTTTTTCAGCAAGTCCTTCTGCTAATTCAAGTGCTAACGACTGAATCGCATGACTGCGTAAATAATCTCCCTTCGCCTTCCATTCCTCTGCAATATCTCGAACCCCTTCTCCAACGGTAACAGATAAGAAAGCGACATAATCCATCTCATCTCCAATCGGGCGTATATAATCTCCTAAAGTACGGTATGGTGCTTTCCCTTGTCTCGGAAATTCAAATCGCTCTATAATACGTGTGTGATCTTCCGGATCGTATATAATTATATTTTGTCCATCACTTTGCGCCGGGAAAAATTGATACACCGCTTTTGGGCGTAACCAAGATTGTCCTTCTTGTAATAATTCATCAATTAAATCATTTAGCTCATGTGCTCTTTTATCCCCTTCTTGCAAGAGTTTTTTTACGTTTCCTTTTAACCCAAGATGGTGTCCAATTAACATTTGTCTATTTAAAAACGGTGCAAGATGAAGGGCAGGAACATCCCGTAATACAACTCGTTTCGTCGAATCTGGTATCATAACAGTTGCTTTTGGCAACGGCTCAATAACTGCGGGAATTTCTATTTTTTTCTCCTCTTGTTTCACAATATGAAGATGGCGTTCCTTTTTATCTCGCTTCATCTTTTCACGTTCTTCTTCTTTTTGTAATTTGTTAATAATATCAAGACCTGTCATTGCATCACTTGCATAACATACGAGCCCTTTATAAGATGGAGAAATACGATTATCTGTAAATTTCCTCGTTAGTGCTGCACCACCTACAACAATTGGAATATCAATATTCGCTGCTTTTAAATCTTCAGCAGTCGTTACCATTTGTTGCGCTGATTTTACTAACAAACCAGAAAGGCCAATAATATCAGGTTTCTTTTCTTGTACTTCTTGAACAATTCGATCCGAACGAACATTAATTCCTAAATTAATAATTTCATATCCGTTATTTGATAAAATAATTTCAACAAGGTTTTTCCCAATATCATGTACGTCTCCTTTAACAGTCGCTAATAATACTTTCCCTTTTTTTGCACTCTCACTAGATTCCATATGTGGCTCTAAATAACTTACGGCAGCTTTCATACTTTCAGCACTTTGCAATACTTCAGCAACGATAAGCTCATTACCATTAAATAATCGCCCCACCTCATCCATTCCTGTCATAAGCGGCCCGTTAATAATATCCAGAGGTTTTCGTCCTTCTGTAAGCGCGAGACTTAGATCTTCTTGTAGTCCTTGCTTCGTACCTTCTACAATATAATTTGCCAGTCGTTCATCAAGTGTTAGCGTTTCTTGTATAACGACATCTTTCTTTTTGGCAACACGATAAAAGTTTGTAAATTTTTCTAACGTCTCTTTCGTCGTTTCAAATAATAATGCATCCGCAAGACGTTTTTCTTCCTCTGGAATTAACGCATAGCGTTCTAATTTTTCCGTATTAACAATCGCATAATCTAATCCTGCTTTCGTTGCATGATATAGAAAGACAGAGTTTAATACTTCACGTCCAGCTGGTGGTAAACCAAAAGATATATTACTCACACCTAGAATCGTTAAACATTCTGGTAACGCTTCTTTAATAAGACGAATTCCTTCTATAGTCGCTGCCGCTGAACCTATATATTCTTCATCACCTGTTCCTACAGGAAACACAAGCGCATCAAAAATAATATCAGATGGGCGTATACCATACTTTTTCGTTAGTAATTCATAGCTTCTTTTAGCAATCTCTATCTTTCTTTCTGCACTAACTGCCATACCATCTTCATCAATTGTCCCTACAACTATCGCAGCACCGTATTTCCGAAGAAGGGGTGTCACTTTTTCAAAACGTTCTTCTCCATCCTCTAAATTAATAGAATTGATAACACCTTTTCCTTGAATATAAGTAAGAGCTTTCGCCATAACATTTTCATCTGTTGAATCAATCATAATCGGTACTTTTAACACTTTCGTAACTTCTGCCAAGAATCTTTCCATATCTTCTATTTCATCACGATCAGGGTCTGCCATACAAATATCAATAATATGAGCATTTTTCTTCACTTGCGCTCTTGCCACTTCAGCAGCCTCTTCAAATTTCCCTTCTGCTACTAATCTTTTAAACTTACGCGATCCAATTACATTCGTCCTTTCTCCAACAAATAAAGGCCTCATAGAATCATCGTATTGCAACGCTTCTAGTCCACTAATTCCATGTCCAACCCTTTCATGATGCTCACGAGGATTAATCGAGGCAAGCGCCGATTTCATTACACGTATATGTTCTGGTGTTGTGCCACAACAACCACCAATAATATTAATCCATCCTTCTTCAGCAAAACGTTTTACTTTTTCAGCAAGTGACGCTGGAGATTCGTGATAATGCCCATCTTCATCAGGAAGACCAGCGTTTGGATAACACGAAATATAACACTCCGATAAATCAGATAGGGAACGTATATGTTCCCTCATAAATTCTGGACCAGTAGCACAGTTTAATCCAACCGATAATGGCTTCATATGCTCTACCGATAAATAAAAGGCTTCGATCGTTTGACCCGCTAAAGTCGTTCCCATCGGTTCAATTGTTCCAGAAATCATAATAGGTACTATTTTGTTTAGTTCTTCAAACGCCGATTGAATTCCAATGTACGCAGCTTTCACATTACGCATATCTTGACTCGTTTCAACGAGTAATACATCAACTTCTCCTCTTAATAGTCCTCTCGCTTGCCTTGTATAGGCTTCAATTAACTCTTCAAAAGTCACACCACCTGTAACACTAATCGCTTTCGTCGTTGGTCCCATCGCTCCCGCAACATACACTTCTTTCCCACTTTCTTTAACCGCTTGCTTCGCCACAAGCGCTGCCCTTTCGTTTAACTCTTCATCTAAATGAGACAATGCATAATCACTTAATACAATATTTGTTGCACCAAACGTATTCGTTTCAATAATATCTGCTCCAGCTTCAATGTAGACTTTATGAATATTTAAAATAACATCCGGTCTTGTTTTTACTAAATATTCATTACAACCTTCGTATTCTTCTCCTCCAAAATCTTCCGCTGTTAAGTCTTCTTGCTGGATCATCGTTCCCATTGCACCATCTAATATTAAAATTTCATGTTGTAATCTCTCTTCTATTCGTTTCATCAATTAATACCTTCTTTCACTTCTTGCTTTTCTCTCACATATTTCACGAGATGTTCTGTAATTTCATATTTTAAAAACGGTGTAATAAGATAAATACCGTTAAAGTATTTCATCGCCGCATCGATCAACTCTTGTGAAATACGAATCCCTTCTTCTATGGCTGCCTCTTTCGTTTCATGTCCATCCATTCTTTGTCTTATCTCTTCAGGGAGAGTAATACCCGGCACTTCAAAATGAAGAAAATCTGCATTCCGCTTACTTACTAACGGCATAATTCCAATAAAGATAGGTTGTTCCAAATGCTTTGTCGCTTCATATACTTCTTCTATTAAAGCAACATCATATATCGGCTGCGTTAAGAAATATTCAGCACCAGCATCAATTTTTCGTTCCATTCGCTTGACCGCTGCTTTTAAATGCCTTACATGAGGATTGAATGCACCTCCGACAGAAAATCTTGTTGCCGGACCAATTGATTTCCCTAAAATAGAGCGACCGTCGTTCATCTCTTTAATCATTTTAATGAGCTCTATCGATGACAAATCATATACAGAAGTTGCACCTGGGAAATCACCAACGCGCGCTGGATCACCAGTTAAAGCTAGCACTTCCTCCATACCTAATGCTGATAATCCAAGTAAGTGAGACTGTAGTCCAATGACGTTATGGTCTCTACACGTTAAATGCGTCAATACTGGAATATCATGCTTCGTTAATAATGCACCCATAGCCATATTCGAAACACGAGGAGATGCTAATGAATTATCTGCTAGAGTAATAGCATCCGCTCCAGCCCTTTTCAGTGCTCTTGCCCCTTCAAAAAAACGCTGCGTGTCTAACGTTTTCGGTGGATCTAATTCCACTACAACTGTCGTTTGTTTCTTTGCCTTTTCTGCTAGAGTAACATGAGCTCTCGAACGCTTCTCATGTGTATGGACCACTTTAGGCCTTTGAATCGTCTCCTTTGCTATTACAGGTGCAACATTTGCAATAGCACGTTTCATTCCTTCAATATGTTCCGGGGTAGTACCACAACAACCACCTAATAAACGAATACCTTGTTCAATAAATTTCGGCGTCATTTCTTCAAAATACGCTGGACTTCCCTCATATACGTAACGCCCTTCCACATAATTCGGGAGACCTGCATTCGGATATGCTGATAAATAGCCATTTTGAGGAATCGATATCATTTTGAAAGCTTCCGTCATGTGAAGCGGGCCTAGTTGACAGTTCAACCCAACAACATTGGCACCGTAATCTAAAAGCTGTTTTAATATTTCATTGACATCATTCCCATTTTGAGTCGTACCTGCCTCATGTAACGCTAACTGAGCAACAATCGGAATATTCGTTTGTTTACGCAATACTTTAACGGCATGCAATAATTCAAATTCATCATAAAAAGTTTCTAATAGTAATCCATCAACCTGTTCTTCTAGTAAAGCACCTGCCTGCTCAAGTAACATAAATTCTCGCTCTATATCAGTCGTTGTAACAGCACCAATATGTTTCATACCTCCAATTGTCCCTAAAATTGCATTCCGATCTGTTACTGATGCTTTCGCAATATTCACTGCCGCTTTATTAATTTGGACAACTTGATTCTCTAGACCATACATGCGGAGTTTCGCTTCATTCGCACCATACGTATTCGTTTGAATAACATCCGCTCCAGCAGCTACATATTGTTTATGGATCGATATAATTAAGTCCGGATCAGACAAATTCAATTCTTCAAAACTACTTTGTAAACCATGCGAATGTAATAACGTTCCAACCGCACCATCACCTATTACAATTCCTTTTGATAATAAATCTAGTAATTTCACGAATCTCCCTCATTTCTATCAATATAAAAACCCCCTCTTCACTTTGAAGAGGGGGACATAATTGTTCCTCCTCTTATTATGCAAAACACACGTTTTGCAGGTTTTAGCACCGTTTCAAACATTTAGTTTGAAGGTTGCCGGGTTTCACAGGGCCTTTCCCTCCACCGCTCTCAATAAGAGTTTGTCTTTATTATTTTATTTATGTAGCTAAAAGGAAATACGTTCCCCTTTTAACAATGTTTGTTAATTTTTTATAAATTTAGCACGCACTAAAATAAAAGTCAATGACACTTGCGGAAAAATAAAAATTATTTAAAATAAAGTTGCAATTCAATTATCTTTTGTTGTAAAGTTAAAACCATAATAAAATTTCATACGAACATTCTTATCTAGAGAGGTAGAGGGACTGGCCCTTTGACGCCTCAGCAACCATTAACATTCATTCGTTAATAAGGTGCTAATTCCAGCAAATTGTGAAAGATTTGACAGATGAGAAGAAGACTCTATTCAATCCGAAAGCCTTCTTCTTAGAAGGCTTTTTTTATTTTCACTTAGTCGTTCACTTTAAAAAGGGGGAATTTTCACATGTCAACAATCGAAACAAAACTAGCACAAATCGGGAACCGTAGCGAAACTACAACAGGAACTGTTAATCCACCTGTTTATTTCTCAACTGCTTATCGTCACGAAGGAATTGGTAAATCTACTGGCTTTGACTATTCAAGAACTGGAAATCCGACTCGCGGTCTTTTAGAACAGGCAATTGCAGACTTAGAAAGCGGTGAGCAAGGGTATGCCTGTAGTTCAGGAATGGCGGCTGTTCTCCTTGTCCTTTCACTATTCCGTTCCGGAGATGAGCTTATCGTATCTGAAGACTTATACGGGGGAACATATCGTCTATTTTCCGAACATGAAGACAAGTGGAATATTCGATGTAGATACGTAGATACACAATCTATTAAACAAATTGAGCAAGCAATCACATCTCAAACGAAGGCTATTTTCATAGAAACACCGACTAATCCATTAATGCAAGTAACTGATATCGTAAGTGTAGCAAGTGTAGCGAAAAGGCACGGACTACTTCTTATTGTAGATAACACGTTCTATACACCTTATATACAGCAACCATTAACAGAAGGTGCAAACATCGTCCTTCATAGCGCAACTAAATATTTAGGCGGTCATAACGATGTACTAAGCGGACTTGTCGTTGCGAAAGGGAAATCTCTTTGCGAGGAGCTTGCTCATTATCATAATGCCTCTGGTGCTGTCTTAAGCCCGTTTGATTCATGGCTATTAATTCGAGGCATGAAGACTTTAGCACTTCGCATGAAACAGCATGAAGAAAACGCTCATGCAATTGTTGCTTATTTAAATGATGAAGATGGTGTGACAGATGTATTTTATCCAGGAAGAGGTGGTATGATTTCATTTCGCCTTCAAGATGAAACTTGGATTAATCCTTTCTTACAATCTTTATCCTTAATTACATTTGCTGAAAGTCTTGGCGGTGTCGAAAGTTTAATGACTTATCCAGCAACGCAAACTCATGCCGACATTCCAGAAGATGTTCGAACAGCACGTGGTGTTTGTAATCGTCTTCTCCGTTTTTCAGTCGGCATCGAAAATAGCAACGACTTAATTCAAGACTTAAAGCAAGCAATTAAACTTGTAAAAGAGGGTGTAAGAATATGAGCTATTCCATAGATACGCTTTTACTGCATAATCAATACAAGCATGACTCACACACAGGAGCTGTTAACGTTCCCATTTATAACACATCAACATTTCACCAGTTTGATGTAGATACTTTCGGGAAATACGACTATAGCCGATCTGGAAATCCAACTCGTGAAGCTCTTGAAGACATCATCGCATTATTAGAGGGGGGAACAAAGGGATTTGCCTTTGCATCAGGCATTGCAGCCATTTCCACTGCATTTCTCCTTCTTTCACAAGGCGATCACGTACTCATTTCAGAAGACGTATATGGAGGCACTTACCGAATTATTACTGAAGTACTCTCCCGTTACGGTGTTTCACATACATTTGTTGATATGACCAATTTAGAAGAAATAAAGCAAAATATTAAATCAAATACAAAACTCTTTTATGTAGAAACACCTTCTAATCCACTTTTAAAAGTAACAGATATTCATGCCGTTTCTAAACTTGCAAAATCTATTGGCGCTCTTACTTTTGTTGATAATACATTTTTGACACCACTATTCCAGAAGCCGCTTGATCTTGGAGCCGATGTCGTTCTTCATAGTGCTACAAAGTTTATTGCTGGTCATAGTGATGTCACCGCCGGATTAGCTGTCGTAAAAGATGAAGAGCTCGCTCAAAAGCTCGGCTTTCTACAAAATGCTTTTGGTGCTATTTTAGGACCTCAAGATTGTTCTCTCGTGCTTCGCGGTCTGAAAACATTACATGTACGTCTCGAACATTCAGCTGCAGGTGCCAACAAAATCGCACATTTTTTACAAGAACACTCTAAAGTTCAAAATGTCTATTACCCTGGATTACAATCACATCTTGGCTATAGTATTCAACAAACCCAAGCAACATCAGCTGGGGCTGTTTTATCTTTCACCTTACAATCCGAAGATGCACTGCGACAATTTTTATCAAAAGTTAAACTACCCGTTTTTGCGGTTAGTCTAGGAGCTGTTGAATCTATTCTTTCATATCCAGCAAAAATGTCACATGCAGCTTTATCACAGGAAGCCCGTGATGAAAGAGGTATTTCCAATTCATTACTCCGTTTATCGGTTGGTCTCGAAAATGTTAACGATTTAATATCCGATTTCGAAAATGCCCTTTCTTATGTCGAAGAACCTATTAATGCATAGAGAGAAAAGAAGATATGAAATTAAGTTTTTATATCTTCTTTTTATGCTGTCTAGCATATTCATTTTAATGCTTCTCTTTCTGTTATAGTCCATAAAAAAATAAAAATGCATTATCTATTTCCAAGTAATGGATTAATTGATATATTAAGAAATAAAAAAAGGGGTAAAAATAATGGATACTTGTGCAGATATTTTAATCGTTATCGATTTACAAAATGGGGTATGCTATAGCAAAGAGCATTTATTCGATTTACAAAATTTACTTACAAAAGTAAATAAAAGAATTTCTTCATACAGAAAATCAAATAAACCAATCATTTTTGTTCAACATTGTGATGATGATTTGGTACCCGAAAACGAACTTTGGGCTATTCATACCAATCTAGATGTTCAAGAACAAGATTTTTTTGTAAGAAAAACACATGCAAATTCATTTTATAAAACGAACTTAAAAGAGATTTTAGACCAATTATCTGTACATCATATTGAATTTTGTGGTGCCCAAACAGAGTACTGTATGGATGCTACGATTAAATTTGCCCATGGACTAGGATACAAAAACTTCATGGTACAGAAAACAACCTCTACATTAAATAATCCATTTATGTCCGCAAAAGAGACAATTAATTTTTATGAGAATATATGGAATCACAGATTTTTAAAATTGATACAAGATTAACTCTAGAATAAATGACTAATGGTTTGATCATTCTAAGATTTATCAGCTACACTCAAATATTTCATTATCACCATTATAAAGAAGCTGATTATAATCAACTTCTTTTAACCTGTTTTATATTCTATATATAACATTACAATTCCTTTGTCATATTATTTTAAAAATTTTGTATATTCATTTGAAAGAATAAGAAAATCATGATAAAATTGTGTTACGAATATATCTATATCTTTCAATTTTTGAAACGCATCAAAATTTTCACCCAAAAATGTCATTTTACAAAACTGTGCTAATTTATCTATTTTATTTACATCAGGGTCTCTTTTCTTACAATTTCTTTACTTTAGGACTCTTTTTCTGCAACAACTATTTTCTTTTCTTTAAATTTTTGGTATGTATAGTATGGTATAACAGCTCACACGGAGGTGGAAAAGAACATGTTAGAAACCTTTCAAAAAGAAATAGAACTATATGAAAGCAATGCAGAATTATTGAAAGTGCTTGCTCATCCTGTTCGCTTATGTATTGTAAAAGGATTAATTGAACGTGGCCCAAGCAATGTTTCTACAATGTACACAGGCTTAAACATGCCACAATCTACAATTTCACAGCATTTAGCAAAGTTAAAAAGTGCTAAAATCGTTTCTAGTGAAAGAAAAGGATTAGAAATTTACTACAAAGTAGAAAATGAAACAATTATTCAACTCGTTCGCGTATTATTAGGTTAGGGACTAATAGACGGAGAAAAAGAACGTATTCTATATTTTTCATCTCATATCTTTAATATAAATATATATCATGAGAGGAAATATATAATACTACATAAGTCGTATTAAAAAACAAGACACAGAATTATACTGTGTCTTGTTTTTTTTCATATTGTTAAATATTGATTCAAATGTAAATTCTTCATATCTTTCGTATGTATAACAACATCAAAAGCACTTCCTAAGCCTCCGTTCAAAATCATAGAACGAACTGCTCGATTTCGTTTTTGAGTTTCAGAAAATGGATTCGTATCTTGATGACTCGTAAGCTGTTCTAATATTCCTGCCGCTAACAAAAATTCAGATTGCTTCTTATGCCATACTGCACCCATTCCTTGGAGGCTAAAAATCTCCTTCAGCTCATCCCAATGAATATGAGTCGTAAGATCCATTTCACCTGGATGCTCTAGAGGATTCCGTATTAGCTCATGCTGATAGTATCCTCGTAAACTTCCTTCTTGATGTGCAGGATGCATCCATTCTTCTTTTGTATATCCATAATCAACTGTAATACATATACCTTTCTGAAACCATTTCGTAATCTCTTCTATATACTCTTCCATTGCAATAGGCACTTCAAAGCGCTGTCCCTCCGCAATATGAATGTTATATTTCAATAAGTAACGACCGATTCTTTTCTCAATCGGTCTAAATATTTCTGTAAGGTTCCCCTCATCTGTATACGTGATACGTACTTCATACAAAATTCCATTTCTTTTCTCAACTATTTCAACAGGAAACGAATCAAATAATTCATTCGAAAAAATAATTCCTTCGAAAGACTCTCCCATTTCAATATAAGATGTATAATAGGATACATTATCAACTGAGCAAAGCCTCTCCTGCTGCAATCTTCTATGAAAAGGGCTCACTTCAATAATTGAATAGTTTAAATTGATAAAGGTTTCCGGAGATAATTGTTTCCATTCTTGTAAAACATCATAGGCAAACTTTCCTGTTCCCCCACCAATCTCACAAATATTTGGAGAAACTTCTCCCTTTTCAACAAGCCGAATAAAAAACTTAGCAAAAGTCTTCGCAAATACAGAGGATACATTGCTACTCGTAAAAAAATCTCCCCGTCTGCCAATTTTTTCACGTTCTCTCATATAATACCCATGTCCCTCTGCATATAATGCGAGGTTCATATACGTACTATATGAAATCGAATGATCCTTTTCTTTTTCCATCCATTCTCTTAAAATGAGCTCCATCCCCATAATGACTCCTTATTGTAAAAATGGATTATTTTCTTTTTCAAATCGAATACTTGTTTCTGGACCGTGTCCACATAGCACTGCTGTTTCATCTGGTAATACAAATAGCTTCTCTTCAATACTTCCAATTAATTCAGCAAAGCTTCCGCCAGGCAAATCTGTTCTTCCGATGCTCATTTGGAATAATACATCACCAGAAAATACAGCATTCGCTGCTTTACTGTAATAAGAAATACTTCCTGGAGAATGTCCTGGTGTCTCAAAAATTTCAAAACTAAAAGAACCAATCGTTAATGTACCCTCTGCATCGATAATATGATCTGCTGGTTTCGCTGTAATACTGCGGTTCATCATAAAAATTTGCGAGCCATTCACAGTTGCATCTCCTAACCAATCCGCTTCTTCTTTGTGTACGTATACCGGAATATGAAAAGCGTCTCTCACGGCATCAACAGCACCAATATGATCAAAGTGAGCATGTGTTAATAAAACCGCAAGTGGCTTTAACTGCGCTTCCTGTAAATATGTAACAAGTTTCTCTCCTTCATGACCAGGATCAAAAATAATACACTCATTTTGATCATTCGTTAAAATATAAGCATTTGTTTGTAATGGGCCTAAAGGCATTTGTATCCATTTCATATGAAAATCTCCTCCAGTTATTTAATTTACTTTTAATGATACAACATTTCTTTCTCTTAGGAAAAGAAGGCGTGTTATCTCGACAATCATTTTTAAAACATGTACAATATAAAAGAGTAAATATTCTAAAAACTCATTCTAAGGAATGAGTAGACAGAGGAGGATATTGTATGGGCCTTGTTATTATTTTTACGCTAGTCACTCTGTTAGCTGTATTTGCTACGCTTAGAACACTTCGCGAAAAAAACTTATTCGCGGGCGGCTTCGCTATTGCAACCGTACTTGTTTTCGGATGGTTTACAATCATGACTGTTCTATATAATGGGTACCCACCAACAGCTTAATCCATTTACATTTTTATTCTCCAACAAGATCTTGCATAAAAAGAGGAAGGGGGCCCCTTCCTCTTTTCATTATTCACAACTTATATCATCTTCGCCTCGTATTTGTGCTTTTTTACAAGCCACGCTCCTCCAATTACACCTGCATCATTACCAAGTATTGCAATTGCTAACTTTGTGCTCTTTACAGCACGAGAGAAAGCATATTGCTCGAAGTAACGTTGAATTGGCTCTAATAGTGCGTCTCCAGCTTTAGATACGCCACCACCAATTACGATTTTCTCTGGGTTCAACGTACTAGCAAGGTTCGCTACAGCTAATCCTAAATAAGAAGCTACTTTTTCCACTACTTCACCTGCTAGTTCGTCACCTTGTCCAAGCGCTTCAAACACATCTTTTGATGTAATAAGCCCTTCTTCTGCTAACATAGAACGTAAAACACTTTCTTTAGCTGTCTCTTGTATTTGTTGCATAGCAACACGCACAATACCTGTTGCAGAGGCTACCGTTTCTAAACAACCCGACTTCCCGCAATTACATGGAAAAGCGTTCTCTGTAACAACTGTAATATGTCCAATCTCACCAGCAGCACCGCTTATACCATGTACAATCTCACCATTGGCGATAACACCACCACCAACACCAGTGCCAAGTGTCATACAAATTAAATCTTTTGCTCCTTCACCGGCACCTTTCCACATTTCACCAAGCGCCGCTAAGTTTGCATCATTATCAATAACAACAGGTAATCCCGTTTCTACTTCTAGTAAATCTTTTAACGGATAGTTTTTCCATCCTAAATTAACCGCTTCATAAATCATTCCAGATGCCACATGTACAGGACCAGGAGCTCCCATACCAATACCAATTAGCTTACTTTTTAATTCACCTAATTCTTCTAACTTTTTATCAATAGCTTTCGCTACATCAAGTGTAATATGTTTTCCTTGTTCATTTGTATTCGTAGGGATTTCCCACTTATGTAAAATTTCACCGTACACATTAATAAATGCTAATTTAATCGTTGTACCACCAAGGTCAACACCAACTAACCATTTCTCTTCCATGTTACGTACCTACCTTTATCTATTTCTTATTTATCTCTTTTTGAATTTCTTGCTTCAACAAAAATAAAGCTGTTTGATAGTCTTGTGGATCGATTAGCTGTGATTGATTTAATTCACGCAATTCATCTTGCATTAATTGTAAATCAGCGATTCGATCACCCGTATAAATAATCGTGCCAAATTTCTTTAGCAATTGCTGAATATCATAAATGGATATCATTTCATCACCCTTTATGCTCACTTACTATAAAAAAATTATAATAAGAAAACGTTCACATATTTTATTATAATCAAGAAGAAAAAGTCTCGTCAATTTTTATTTGTCTATACAAGCCCATTTATAACCATTGTTCCTTTTTCTGTAATAATTTTTTCTACATTTTTATCAAATGGCTCTACCGGAATATGTTTTACAATTTGAAAATCATAAGCTAATGATAGCGTTTTCCCTTTATAGTGCACGAGATAACGATCATAGTAGCCACCGCCATATCCAATCCGTTCTCCTCGGCGTGTATAAGCTACTCCTGGCACGATAAGAAGATCAATTTCACACGCATTCACTTCTTCCGTAAGTGCTGGAATCGGTTCACGTAAATTCATATATACTGTTTCTAATTGATTTAAATTACTAATTTGTCGAAAAGACATCGTTCTTGTCCCTTTATTACACTTCGGAACAACAATTTTCTTTCCTTCTTCCCAAGCTTTTTCGATAATCGGATATGTATTCACTTCATGCTCCATCGAGAGAGTGATTCCAATTGTTTTAGCTTCAACCCACTCTTTTTGTCCATACACCGAAACTGCAATTTGTTCCGATAAAGTTGTATACTGTTCTTCAGATAAAGAATTCATGTGTTCTATTATTTGTTTGCGTAAACGTATTTTCTCTTCTTTCACACACTTTTCCCCCTTGCAGTGACACTTTACTCTACGAAGATAGTGTATCACTTTTACGTAGGAATCGCATAAAAAAAAGAAACAGTAGGAAAATATTCCTACTGCTTACTTTGTTTCACGGTGTAACGTAGACTTCTTGTCACGCTTGCAATACTTTTTAAGCTCGATACGCTCAGCGTTGTTACGTTTATTTTTCTTTGAGATATAGTTACGATCTCCGCATTCTGTACATGCTAGAGTAATATTCACACGCATTCTTATTTCCCTCCAGTCACTAATAACTTAAATCAGACTATACTATAATACCACTTTTGAAATAAAAATTCTACACCTTTTGATATTGTCTAATTTTTTCTATAAGATTTTTCATGTTTTCCCTTGCTATTACTGGGTTTCTAGCATGTGAATACACCAAAATTTTTGGTTGTTTTGTATCAGAAACGATATAAGACCACTCTTTTTCGGTATATTTGAACTGTATCCCTTCAAATATACCTTCTTCTTTTCTTTCCATATCGGCCAATAATTTCCTCATTACTTTCCCTTTTTCCTTCCATGAACATACAACTTCATCATAAAGTAGATACAGTGGCGGTGATTGCTCTGCTATGCTAAGTAATGTTTTTCCTTGCAACGCTATTAATTCGAATAATTTTCCAATTCGATATAAAATATCTCGTTTCCATCTTAATTGAAAAGAGTTTTTTTCGTTATGCATATAAAAGAGGAGATAACATTCCCCTAATTTCAAAGACATTGGGTAAACATTATCTGCTGATTCGAGTAATAAATCTGGAATATCTACTTCTTCAAAATCAGTTCCTTGGTAAATATTACTGTGAGTGTCATATAATTCGAAGCGATTTCCGTGTTCAGAAAACATAAGCGCCATATTTGCTTTACTCGATTTCATCAGAGCTTTCACATGATCTTTTTGTTCACTCGCGTAAATCCATGTAACTGTGCATCCAAGCCTTTGTAGAAAGATCATAAGTAAATGTTGTAACATATCATTTCTCTTATTAATAAGAAGATGAAACTTCTGTTTTTGTATCGTTTTAATATCAATACGCTCTAACACAGCTTCTACATAATTATTTACAGAAACATGAACTAGCTTATTTCGCCCCATTTCTTTCTCAGAAGCGTAATAAAACGACTCAGACATATATACTTGTTCTATCGCTTTTTGCTGCTTATACGTTAAAAACGAGCCCTCCTTGCCATACAGTTGTATAACAATTCCTCTTTCGCTTTCCACTTGAACGAAAACTCCACCTGCACATTGCAAATTATGAATGGCATACTGAAAAAGCGATTCATTCATTTCTTTACATTCCATCGTATGAATCCCGCTGCCATGAATGGCATGGAGGAATAAATTTTTAAAGGAAGTTGTTTCTATATTTTCCTGACTTCCAATCAATATACTCTCTCCTTTAGCAAAAAGAGATCCATAAGCCATTGCAACTTTCACAATAAATTGAGGAGTAATTTCAACATTACCCCTTCCTACAATCCGGCTTTTTTGTAACCATCCTGCACTCTTTTCACTCTCTTTAACACCGGCAGAACCTACTATCGAATGACTATCTATCTCCTTATATGGCCATATTTTTCCTTTTTGCTTAATTACTGTACTTTTCCCTATATGACAATGATCCGCTACAATACTTTTTTGAAAAAGTGTAACATCATCTTCGACCATTGTATGATCTCCTATTGTTGTTTCTAACAACTCACAATTTTTCCCTATATGAGAGTTTGCAAAAATGATGCTTTTTTGAAGATGAGAATAACTTGAAACGATACTATTTTTCCCGATAATA
This sequence comes from Bacillus mycoides, assembly GCF_000832605.1. Taxonomy (GTDB): domain Bacteria; phylum Bacillota; class Bacilli; order Bacillales; family Bacillaceae_G; genus Bacillus_A; species Bacillus_A mycoides. The sequence goes on along the minus strand of NZ_CP009692.1, from coordinate 1,674,778 downwards.
GAGTACGGTTCAATTACAGCCCCTGCACCAATCATTGCTCCTTCCCCAATAAAAGAAGGACCATGAATTTTCGTCCCTTTTCCTATCGTTACACCTTCTCCCATCCACACCATTGGTAATACTTCTGTATATGGAATAGGCACCTTCAATTTTTTCGTCAACAAATCGAATTGAGCTTGCCGATATTGATCAAATGTACCAATATCTAGCCAATAGTCTTCTGATAAATATGCAAATAAAGCATTTTTATTTGCCAATAATGGAAACACATCATGACTGAAATCCGAAAATTCCATGGATGGTATGTAAGAAAAGATTTCTGGCTCCATTATATAAATACCTGTATTCACAATATTAGAAACTACCTCATTCCAGCTCGGCTTTTCTATATATCGTATAATTTCTTGTTCTTTATTCATTACAACTAACCCAAATGAAAGTGGGTTTTCTACTTCTTTCACAAACATTGTTACCATTCTCTTCTTCTGTTCATGAAATGCAATTCCTTCTGATAATTGAAAGTCAGTTAGTGCATCCCCACTAATAACAACAAATGTTTCATCTAAAAAACTTTCCGCTTGCTTAATACTCCCTGCTGTTCCAAGCGGAGGAGAATCTTCAAAATAATACAAGTTAACTCCCCACTTACTACCATCACCAAAGTATTGCTTAATGGCAGTACTCATATATTGAACTGTAATTGCAATTTCACGAATACCATGCTGACGTAATAATTCAATATTATATTCAAGAACTGGTTTTTCTAACAATGGTAACATCGGTTTTGGAGTATTACATGTTAATGGTCTAAGGCGTCTCCCTTTTCCTCCAGCTAAAATAACCCCCTTCATATACTTCAGCCTCCACTTATATAATGTTCAAGAACTCCGTATATCATTTACCCCACATTAACTGCAGTAAAAGTCCGGTTTGATATGATCTAACAATCAGCGAGAGACAGCCCCACTAATTAAAGCCTCACTTTATAAATAAATGTACCTTTTAACTCCCGCCAAAAAGAAAGCGCTTACTATTAACTTGGTAAAATAATTAATAAGACGTAACTAACATATATGTACTTATTTTCCCATTAATTATGATACATCTTATCATCATAGACTAAAGGAAACAACGAGCTTTTTTTGTCATGTTTTGACTAAAAAAAGCAGGTGATTTCTCATCACCTACTTTTCCCCCTACTCATTCAATAAATAATGCTTTCCTTTTACTACATAAAATACATTCTCGGCAATATTTGTAACATGGTCTGCTACACGCTCAATATATCTTGCAACAAAGGATAGTTGTGTAATTTGTGTAATCGCTTCTGGTTGTCCAGGGATAGATGAAATAAATTCACGAATCGCCTTCCCATAAATTTCATCAACTGAATCATCCATTTCAGCAATTTGTTTAGCAAAAGTTAAATTTTCTTGCTCATATGCTTCTAATGCTAAATTTAACATCTTATGAGCAATCTCAAACATTTCCTCAAGATTATGCAAACTAACAACCACTTCTTTTTCACCAAGACGAATTGTTGATTTCGCAATATTAACAGCATGGTCTGCAATACGTTCTAAATCTGTCGCTGTTTTAATTGAAATGAAAATTCTTCTTAAATCACTTGCTACAGGCTGCTGCTTTGTAATAAGCATAAGCGCAAGGTCATTTATTTCCTCTTCTAAATTATCCATGCGATAATCCCCATCAATGACTTCTAACGCTTTCTCTACATCCCTGTTGTGAAGACCTTCCATAGCAATCAATAAAGCTCCACTTGCTAACTCACCAAGCTCGATCACCTTTTGCTGTAACGTTTTTAAATCACATTGAAACTGTTCTCTTACCATCATTTCTTCCCCCTCAATATTATGTGCCCTTTTATATAAATCCCCTACCCAGCCTCTTGTACGTTTATTAAGCCTTGAGAAAAGAGAAATATTACTCCCCCTATTTAAAATGAGGTGAAAGTGAGAAATGCCCTCTGTTAAGAGGGCATTTACTCTTAGCCTTGCTAGCGATATCAACCAAATCGTCCTGTAATGTAGTCTTCTGTACGCTTATCTGCAGGTGTTGTAAATAATTTGTTGGTATCTGTATATTCCACAACTTCTCCACTTAAGAAGAAAGCAGTTTTATCTGAAATTCGTGCTGCTTGTTGCATGTTGTGCGTTACGATAACAATACTAAAATCTTTCTTTAACTCCTGAATTAATTCTTCTACTTTTGATGTTGAAATTGGATCTAGCGCCGATGTTGGCTCATCCATTAAAATTACGTCTGGCTCAATCGCTAAGCAGCGTGCAATGCATAGACGTTGTTGCTGACCACCAGATAAACCGTATGCATTATCATGCAAACGATCTTTTAACTCATCCCAAATAGCTGCGCCGCGCAAGCTATTTTCAACAATTTCATCAAGTGTTTTTTTGTCACGAACACCATGGATTTTCGGACCATATGCTACATTTTCATAAATAGATTTTGGGAATGGATTTGGCTTTTGGAACACCATACCCACATGCGTACGTAATTCTTCAACCGGATATGATTTATCAAATATGTTTCGTTCTCTATATTCGATAACGCCCGTAGTTCGAACGATAGGCACTAACTCTACCATACGATTTAGCGTTTTTAAGTATGTTGATTTCCCACAACCACTTGGACCGATAATCGCTGTTACTTCATTCTCATGAATACTTAAGTTGATATCTTTTAAAGCATGGTCTTCTCCGTACCATAAATTTAAATTTTTCGTATCAAATACTATTTTTTTTGGTGCTGTCTCAATCTTTTTCTCATTTTTCACCTGTACATTTACTACTGTTGCTACCATTTGAATTCCCCTTTCATCCACTTCCAACTTATTTTCGATTTCGTAACCATAAGACAAATATATTTATAAAGAGCAACAATCCTAGCAAAACAATCATCCCAGCTGCTGCTACATACTGAAATTCTTCTTGTGGTCTACTCATCCAATTAAAAATTTGAATTGGTAAAACCGTAAATCTATCAAACATACTGAACGGAACATAATTTGCAAAGGCAAGGGCCCCAATAACTAATAATGGTGCTGCCTCACCAATTGCTCTCGATACCGCTAACGTACATCCCGTTACAATCCCTGGCAAAGCGACTGGCAATACAATTCGATACATCGTTTGCCATTTCGTAGCACCTAATCCGTAAGAAGCCTCTAGTAATGAGCTCGGCACAGTTCTAATCGCTTCTTGACTAGCTACAACAACAGTTGGTAAGACGAGTAAACTCATCGTCAGTGCCGCTGCCATTATGCTCTCTCCCAAATGGAGAGCGTATACGAAAATAGTTAACCCGAGTAAACCAAACACAACGGAAGGTACCCCTGCTAATGTTTGATTATTTAATTCAATTAACTTTTTAAAAACGGACTCCTTCGCATAATGCTCTAAATAAAGAGCTGTTCCGACTCCAAATATAAAAGAGACTGGTATAACAATGCTCATAAATAGTATTGTCCCTGACAAAGCAGCGACAATCCCAGCTTCTCTCGGATTACGTGAGGCGAAGTTTGTAAAGAAATCTATTGAAAGATAACTTATACCTTTTTCAAAAATTTGAAAAAGCAATATAAAAAGTATTACTACTGAAAACAAAATTGCTATATAAAACAAACACTTGTAAATCCGATCCTTTAAAAAACGAGATGCCATATTTTCTTGTATGTTCTTATGGTTTAACATTCGCATATTATGTCACCCTCCTAAAACGGCGCATAATATATTGCGAAATGATATTCATAATAAAAGTAAACATAAATAACGTTGCACCTACAGCATACATGCTGTAATAAGTAATCGTTCCGTGCGGAGCATCACCTAAACTCACTTGTACAATATAGGCTGTTAATGTTTGAATAGAATGAGTCGGATCTATCGATACATTAGGTGTTGATCCAGCTGCAATAACAACAATCATCGTTTCACCAATTGCCCTGGAAGCTGCTAATATAATCGCTGCCATTATGCCCGTAAAAGCCGATGGAAACACCACTTGTTTTACCATCTCAAAACGAGTTGCTCCTAGCGCTAATGAGGCTTCTTTAATTCCTTTCGCTACAGCTCTCATCGCATCTTCAGAGAGAGACGCAATCGTCGGTATCATCATAAACCCTATAACAATACCTGGACTAATAGCATTAAAAAACTGCAAATCTGGTATAACCCGTTGTAAAAGTGGTGTGACAACTGTTAACGCGAAAAAACCATATACAATTGTCGGGATGCCTGCTAGTAGCTCTAACAACGGTTTTAATATTTTCCGAGCGCCATTCGAAGCGTATTCGCTTAAAAACACGGCACAACCTAAACCAATAGGAATTGCTACGAACATGGCAATTGCTGTTACAAGGATTGTTCCACATATAAGTGGTAATATACCGAATTTTGGATCTTCAAAAAAAGGTAACCATTCCTTCTCTGTCAAAAAAGAATACAATGATATCTTTTGAAAAAACATGATTGTTTCATTTGCCAACGTAATAATAATTCCAAGTGTCGTTACAATGGACACGCTAGCAATGGCTTTTAGTATTAACGGAACAATTCGATTGATTCGCTGCGTTTTTTTTCTTCTATTTGTATTTCTCTCAATCAAATGTTGTACAGAAAATGTAATTTGACTTTTGTCATTATGAGCCAAAGATGAAAACCCCTTTCCACCCTGACATTACCTTTTTATTTCTGTTAACATTCGCAGCTGTTCATTATATTTTTCTTTTGGTAATTTTACATATCCGACCTCTTCAGCAAGGCTTCCAACATGCTTAATCATAAACTCAACATAATTTGCTACATTAATTTTATTTCTGATAGATGCATGATTCACATACGTAAATAGCGGCCTAGATAATGGCTTATACGTACCCGACTGAATGGTCTCTTTCGTTGGAAATACACCATCCACCTGTATTGCTTTTACCTTATCTCGATTGGCCATATAATAAGCATATCCTACAAAAGCAATGGCATTTTTATCATTCATTACCCCTTGCATAATAACTTGATCGTCTTCAGACAAAGAAACCGTTTTTACAAGGCGATTATTTTGTAAGACAACATTTTGGAAATAATCATAAGTACCAGAGTCTACGCCTGGCGCATAAAATTTAACTTGTTCACGAGGCCATGATGAATGAATTTGTGACCATCGTTTCAATCTTCCATTTTCACTCCATAATAGACGTAACTCGTCTATCGTCATATTGTTTACCCACGTATTTTGACGATTCACAACAATCGTTAGACCGTCATAAGCAACCTCAAATGGTGTAAATTGAATGAATTTTTTCTGCATTGCATTTTCTTCTACCGGTTTCATCAATCTCGAAGCATTGTTTATATCTACTTCTCCTTTACTGAAACGATTAAATCCTCCCCCTGTCCCAGAAATACTAATAGAAATTTTCACGTTTGGATGGGCCTTTGTATATTCCTCTGCTACTGCCTCTATAATGGGGAAAACCGTTGAGGATCCATCAACTCTCACTTCTCCCATTTCATTTGTAGCGAATGCAGTAGACATATTAAAACAAAGGAAACATGTCGATAATGTCAAAACTTTAATCGATGCGCTCATCCATTTCACGTGTTCTTCCTCCTAGAAGTAACCGGAAATAACAGGATTACAGATATAAGAATACTGCTAAACTATTAATTCGGTTTTAATTATTTGTAAAAGTTTTGTAAAGTCCCACAAAAACAACTGTATACACAAACTTTATTTTCACTTTTGTACTTTAGATGCAGGAAATTTTCTAATCATCCATAAAGCGAAACTTTAATCAGTGGGGGTTTTGTTCATCCCCCACTGATTATTAGCCCTCACCAATCGGGCGTTTACGGGCAGCAGGGCTCCCACCTAACTTCTTTGCTCCAGCTGAATTTTGAGGTGGGAGTTTTACCGCCCTCAAACGCGGGATAAAACTGCTATCGCCTATCACACAAGACAAACTTAGAGCGTATGCACTAATCTTGTTGTGTTCATCGTTTTTGAAACTACATGTTTTTTCAATATTTTATGCTTGTCCACATTTACTAAACCATATGCGTAAGGCATAAAAAAAAGCACACTATCTTTTCAGATAGTGTGCTTTTTTTACAACTTTTTTATTCATCATCTTGATTTTTATTTTTTTTCTCTTTTTCATCTTTTGGAGCTTCACCAGTTATTGCTTGTTGTTTTAACTCAAAATAAGCATCCATAATTTCACGACCAATATATCCGTTAATTCCTGTTTTATCATCATGTACCCATGGTACAACAACAGAAAATGCTACTTCTGGATCTTCAAGTGGCGCATAACCTACTAATGTTAAATTATATGTTTCACGACGCTCACCTTTTGCATTTCTACCAATCTCTTTATCTCCGCCATATACAGTTTGAGCTGTACCTGTTTTCCCAGCTGCTTTATATGGTGCGCCTGCAAAGTATTTTGTAGCTGTACCACCTGTATCGTTATACACTTGTCTAAATCCTTCTTGTACACGTTTAATTTGCGATTCAGGCATATCAATGCGATTTAATACTTTCGGTTCCATTGATTGAACAACTTTTCCAACTTCCTCTGGCTTCGCCGATGGCTGACGTATTTCCTTTACAACTTGCGGTTGCATACGATATCCACCATTCGCAATCGTCGAAATATATTGTGCTAATTGAAGTGGTGTATACGTATCATACTGTCCAATTGATAAATCTAATAAGAAACCTGGTATCTGATCTGTTCTACCTCTTTGTCCAGCCGTTTCATTCGGTAAATCAATGCCAGTTTTTACACCAAGTCCAAATTGACCGAAATAGTAACGCATAGTATCATATGATTTTTGTGGTATATCTAACGTACCGCCTCGCACATATGGAACCCCAGCGATATTCATCGCTGTTTTAAACATATAAACGTTTGAAGACATTTTTAACGCTGTCAGGTCATTAATGTATCCCATCGTTTTCCATGATGATTTTGTTTGTGTACCTTTTAATTTAATTGGTTCATCTAACTGTACAGATCCAGGTTGAATCGCGCCAGTTTGATATCCCGTAAGTACTGTCGCACCTTTTACAGTTGAACCCATCGGATACGAACTCGTCATCGTTCCTAATGCAAAATCTTCTACTTTCGTTTCGCCGTCTTTATCCACTAATTGTTTCCCCGCCATAGATAAAACTTCACCATTTTTCGGGTTCATCATTACAACGAATGCACGGTCTAAAAGAGGTTCGCTCCCTTTAAATCTCATTAAGTTTTTCGTAAGAATTTCTTCTACGCGCTTTTGTAATTCCATATCGATTGTTAAATTCAGGTCGTTACCTCGTTGTCCTTGTGACACATTAATAGTTTCTAAAATATTACCATCTTTATCTGTAACATTTCTAACTTCAGCTTTTGTGCCGTGTAAACTATCTTCGTACTGTTGCTCAAGGTAACTTTTTCCTACGCGATCATTACGATTATAATCACGAACAAGATAGTAATCTAATCTTTCTCTCGGTAACCCTTCATCAGAAGAAGTTACACCACCAAGTACACTTCGGAACATATCATCATACTTATATTTTCGTTCCCAGTCGACATTTGTATCTACACCTGGCAATTTTGCCAAATTTTCACTAATAATCGCGTATTCTTCTTCTGTTGCACCTTTTTTAACGATTTGCGGCGTCATTGCATATCCGCTTTCCATCTTACTTTTGATCGCCAATATTTCTAAATCTTTTGCTGACAATTGATTAATCTCTTCTTCTGTTACACGATTTCGTTGACGTTCATCTAGTTCTTTATCTTCAATTTTATTCGCTTTAAAATCTTCACGATCTTTTTTTGTGATTTTTGCTTCTGCTTCTTCTTTATGTAAAGCAAGCCAATAATCTTTCTTATCGCGATCTGTTAACTTATCTGTTGGGACTTCAATTAAATCTGCTAACTTTTTCGCCGTTTCTAAGCGATCTGCTGCAGTTGATCCCTTCATTTTTGTAAATGTAATTGTACGAATAGGCTCATTATCTACGACCGCTTCTCCATTACGATCAAATATTTTCCCGCGTGGTACAGGATTGCTTATCGTTGAATTTTCTTTTTTCTCAACTTCATTTTTATATTCCTCACCACGAACAATTTGTACGTATCCAAGCCTTACAATAACCGCGGAGAACATTAAAAACACGCAAAAAAACAACACGTTTAACCGAAAGGGAACGTGGGTTTTTTTCTTTGTCTGGTTCTTTTTCTGCTTCTTGCTCATACAAACCCCCTCTACCAACAGCTATGTAATGTGAAAGGGACACCTTCATACAGGTGCCCTCACTGCTGTCTTACATCTTTTTCTATTCTAGCATAAAACACGCGATAAGTTAACCTTCTGGTTCAGTTTGATTCTGTGTGCTCCCTTGCGCTACAACACTGGTTTTGTTCACATTCCCCTCATCATATTTGACATTTTTAACTGCAAAATAAATAAGGAAATGTCCAGCTCCTAAAATACATAGTAAGAAAGGTAAACTTTTTTCAGGCGGAAAAAATATGACAGCACATAAAAAACTTAAAATGGAACAAATTCTTCCAGCATTTAACCATAATTCCCTGACCACTATATATTCTACACGCCATTCTCTCGCCTGTTTTGCTCTACCAATTACATCGTATGTCATGGAGCCGTACGGAACGAGTAAAATAGGATATGCAACCGCAATACATGCTGCATAAATAAGTAATTTCGTATATGTAACATTAAAAATAACTAAAAATACAACCGCGTATAAAATAATACCGCCAAGTAAAATTGCTTTTTTTCGCCATTCTTTCTTTAACATACGAGCAACTAAATAATAGCATACAAATGATACTGCAGAATTCACTAAACTATATTTCCCTAGTGCTAACTCGCTACCAGATGCTAAATAGACATATACCGAAATAACGAAAATAAACGTTCCCTCTCTCAAACCTTGGTAGAAATGAGCGCGCGTAATTCTTCCCCAGTTTTCATCAACTTGCCGCTCTTTCAATACTTGCACAATTTCATAGCGTCCTTCACATTCCCTCTTCGATAAAAAAAAGCTTAGAACGACTGCAACCGCAAATAGCATTAACGAGAGGAAGAAAACGACAGTATAACCACTCCATTTTTCCATACGTGAAATTGTATATCCTGCTGCTATCGGTCCAATCATTCCAGAGAACGATGTAAGAAGTCCTAGAAAACCGTTAAAAAAATCTCTTGTTTCTGGTTCTGTAATCTCAAATGTTAACAAGTTAAAAGCGAGCCAATAAAAACCATAACCAACTCCTAAAAGGGCTCCCATTAATAAAATATAGTGAGATGCACTTTTTCCCGCTACTAAAACGACGATAAAAAAAACAGCTAACGTGCCTACACCGATTCTCAATAAAATCGAGCGATCAATACGTTTCGCTAATTTCCCGCCCACAAGAAATGTTAGAGGCTGCAATACAACGCTGGCCAAATTATACAAGCCCAGATTCACATAATTTTGTGTTTGCTTCCATAAATAAATGTTTACAAACGTATTCGATAAAGAAATTGCGAGCGTGTATAAACCTCCTATAACGAGCAATAATACTAAATCCCGATTCACTTCAACATCACCGATTACATGTTTCCACTTCATACACAACTCTCCTTTACTTCATGTTCTAGTCTTCCAAAAACAAGCTCAATTATGTAAAAGGAGAACATAGAAAAAAGCTAGGAGAAAACCCCCTAGCTTTTTTCTAGCTGTATTAACTTTAATTATTTTGCTTCTTGGTAAAGTTTTTCAGCAACGTTCCAATCTACAACGTTCCAGAATGCACCGATGTAGTCAGGACGACGGTTTTGGTAATTTAAGTAGTAAGCATGCTCCCAAACATCTAAACCGATAACTGGAGTTTTACCTTCAGTTAGAGGAGAATCTTGGTTTGGAGTGCTTGTTACTTCTAACTCACCATTGTTTACTACTAACCAAGCCCAACCAGAACCGAAGCGAGTTGCGCCAGCTTTTGCGAATTCTGCTTTGAATGCATCGAAGCTACCGAATTTCGCTTCAATCGCAGTTGCAAGTTCGCCTACTGGTTGTCCCCCGCCGTTTGGAGATAGGATTGTCCAGAAGAATGTATGGTTAGCATGTCCGCCACCATTGTTACGTACTGCTGTACGGATTGCTTCAGGTACTTCGTTTAAGTTTGCAACTAATTCTTCAACGCTTTTGTCAGCTAATTCTGCATGACCTTCTAAAGCAGCGTTTAAGTTTGTAATATACGTGTTGTGATGTTTTGTATGATGGATGTTCATTGTTTCTTTATCAAAGTGAGGTTCTAAAGCATCATACGCATAAGGTAAATTTGGTAATTCGTGTTTTGCCATTGTTATATTCCTCCCGGTTTATGTATTGTCACTACATATGTGACCTACAACTTCATTCTACCCTAATTGCCATAGGGTGCAAACAAATAAATCGCTTTGTCTTGCTATCATTAAAGTAGCAAAATTCCCACTTCTTTTCAATTAAAATGCTCATATATTCCGAAAAAAAGCTTCCTTCTACAAGGAAGCTTCCTGCTGACATAATAAACATATGAAATGGATATGGACCCTGTAGGACTCGAACCTACGACCGGACGGTTATGAGCCGTCTGCTCTAACCAACTGAGCTAAGGGTCCACGATTATGTATGTACCATTAAAAACAACTAAATTCCAATCGGATATATCGTTTGAAAAATGTAAGATAAATTTACCATATACGAAAGAAAAGTGTCAATTGTATTTTTCTCTACTAAAAGAAGTAAATTAATAAGAAGGAATTTAGTCCTCTCTACTATATGTAAATATAATATATCTTGAGCTTCTCTAGATTCGTACGTTACAATGATTTTATACATACATAAAGGAAGTGAATCTATGTCCATTTTTACACAGCTAGCAAAAAGCGTATATTCGCCTAAAGATATGGCGCTTTTCCGTTTTCAAAAAATCGGTAAAACCATTTTGTATATTATGCTTCTTTGCCTAATCACTACTATTCCAAGAACTTTCTTGTACGGTAGCGTTATTCAAGATGGTGTTAACATGGTAAATAAAGTAATCGAAAAAGATTTACCTGATTTTAAAATTGAAAATGGCGAGCTAACAGCTGATATTGATCAACCTATCGAAAAAGAAGATGGAAATGCCCTTTTCGTATTTGATCCAAATTCAACAGACTTAGAAAAATATCAAAATAAAACAGGTTTATTTGTTTTAAAAGATAAAGTAGTCTCCATGGGGAATGGTCAAACACAAACATACTCCTATAATGACTTATTAGGCGCATCTCTTGAGAAAAAAGATTTACAAGATTTCATTTCGTTATTTGACAGTATTTATCCAATCTTATTATTCGTTATTGGGTTCTTACTGTACTTGTTCCAATTATTTATTACCTTTGTAGGAGTTACATTGCTTGCCTTCATCGGTTCTGCGATGAGCGGTCAACGCAAATTATCTTATAAACAAGTTTGGACATTAACTGCTTACAGCTACACAATTCCAACAATCTTCTTTATGATTATGGATTTATGCAAAATAAACGTACCTGGCGCAACATTCATTTACATTGCAGTTGTTTTAATCGTTCTATACTTAACAATTAAAGAAGTTCCAAAGCCGAAAGAAAAACAAGAACTATAAAAAAATGCCTAAATAGGCATTTTTTTTTTGGACAAGCATATATTCCTAGCAAAGGAGTGAAGGATATGAAGAGATTAGGTGTACTCTTATTCGTGCTTGTCCTCGGTTATATATTTTATTACGACATAAAAATCGGTACTTTACCGATGTTAAGTTCATACAAAAAAACATCTGCTGCCCAAACGATAAAAAAAGAAAATACAGATACAAAACAAAATAAAGAGAAAGAAACAGAAAAAGAAAAAGAAACGGATACAGCTTATAAAGCAATCGAAGTAAAAACTGGCGATACAGTTCTTTCTATTACAGAAGCGATTAATAAGAAAAAAATTCCTTCTATTGAAAAAGTAATTGATGATTTTAAGCAATTAAATAAAAATACATCTGCTACAAAAATCCAAGTTGGAAAGTCTTATAAATTCCCCTTATATCAATAAGCAATCACTTAATCCTTGTCAATTACATAAAGGCGCTGATACAATAGTAAAAGTGAAACCGAGTACTTTGGTTTCTATAGCCCTTTCTCACACATACTATCATTGATGTAAGGGACTAAAATAAGAAACTTCTTTTATAAGGAGAGCGATCAATTCGTGAATGAAATGACTCAACGCACAAAAACACGTCCAGTTAAAGTCGGTAATTTAACAATTGGCGGTAACAATGAATTAATTATACAAAGTATGACGACAACAAAAACGCATGATGTTGAGGCTACAGTTGCTGAAATTAAACGTTTAGAAGAAGCTGGCTGTCAAGTTGTTCGTGTTGCTGTTCCAGACGAACGCGCAGCAAATGCTATTGCTGATATTAAAAAACAAATCAACATTCCACTTGTTGCTGATATTCATTTTGATTACCGCCTTGCTTTAAAAGCAATCGAAGGCGGCATTGATAAAGTACGTATCAATCCAGGTAACATTGGACGTCGCCATAAAGTAGAAGCTGTTGTAAATGCAGCGAAAGAGCGTGGCATTCCAATCCGTATCGGTGTAAATGCCGGCTCATTAGAACGTCATATTTTAGAAAAGTATGGATATCCAACTGCTGATGGTATGGTCGAGAGCGCACTGCACCATATTAAAATTTTAGAGGACTTAGATTTCCACGATATTATCGTATCAATGAAAGCCTCTGATGTTAACTTAGCAATTGAAGCATACGAAAAAGCTGCTCGCGCTTTTGATTATCCATTACATTTAGGTATTACAGAATCAGGAACATTGTTTGCTGGGACTGTAAAAAGCGCCGCCGGTCTTGGAGCAATTTTAAGTAAAGGCATCGGAAATACACTTCGTATCTCTTTAAGCGCTGATCCAGTTGAAGAAGTAAAAGTTGCACGTGAACTATTAAAATCATTCGGTCTTGCATCTAATGCCGCAACACTTATTTCTTGTCCAACTTGTGGTCGTATTGAAATCGACCTAATTAGCATTGCTAATGAAGTCGAAGAATACATCTCCACACTTAAAGTTCCAATTAAGGTTGCAGTACTCGGCTGTGCCGTAAACGGTCCTGGTGAAGCTCGTGAAGCTGACATCGGTATTGCCGGTGCACGCGGAGAAGGTTTATTATTCCGTAAAGGGCAAGTCGTTCGTAAAGTACCAGAAGAAACAATGGTAGAAGAACTGAAAAAAGAAATTGATGTAATCGCTGCTGAAATGGCTGCCGAACGAGAAAAAGAAAAACAAAAAGAAAAACAAGAACAATAAAAAAAAGGTTGCCACAATTTTTGTGAGCAACCTTTTTTTACATTCAAATTAAAAACTCGTCAGTTATATAACTGACGAGCCCTCTCATTTTGCACATTTTGGGCAACGACCATATATTTCAAACTTATGCCCCGTTACCTCATAACCTTTAAAATCTTTATTCATAAAATCCATCGGGCAGGAATTAATCTCTTTTGTACCACCACAATCTAAACAAATGAAATGATGATGATGTTCCATAATGGAGCATGTAAAACGGAAATGCTTTTCACCATTTAATTCCGTTTGCTCTAAAACACCGACTTCAGCAAAAACCGTTAAGTTACGATAAATCGTATCAAAACTAAGTCCTGGATAATCACCCTTCATATGCTCTAAAACATCTTTCGCAGTTAAATAACGATTATGAGCTGCGAATAATCTCAGCATTTCTTCCCTTTTCCCTGTATGTTTGTATCCCTTTTCCTTCATTAGGCGTAAAGCTTCTGTTAGATTCATACCTATCCCTACTTTATGCAGTTTTTTTCTTTTTCCATAAAATTGCACCAATTAAAATAAGAACCGCTATCATAACAATTGTACCACCTGGAGCTAAATCAAGTTGATACGAAGCAAACATTCCACCAATTACTGCAATTTCACCAAATAAAATGGAAAAGAAAATTGTTTGTTTAAATCCTTTTGCAATACGAATACTTGCTGCAACTGGTAACGTCATTAAAGATGATACGAGAAGAACACCTACAACACGCATTGATACCGCAATTACAAGAGCAACTAATATAATGAAGATAAAGTGAATCCACTTTGCACTTAAACCGGTTGATACAGCGTATTCCTCATCAAATGATAGTAAAAACAACTCTTTGTATAATAAAACAATCGTCGCAATAACAACAATCGCTACTATACCAATAATAATTAAATCCGCACTTGTTACAGCACTTACACTACCAAATAAATAACTAAATAAATCCGTATTGAATCCATTAGCAAGTGAGATGAAGATAACTCCAATCCCCATCCCTGCTGAAAGTATAATCGGGATTGCTAACTCTTGATAATGTTTATATACAGTACGTAATTTTTCAATTAGCAATGCTCCACCGATTGAAAAAAACATCCCCATATATAAAGGGTTTAAAAACCCACCGGTAAAGATTGTCTTTTCAAGTAATAAACTCGCTGCAATTCCTGATAACGTCACATGACTTAATGCATCCGCAATAAGCGACATGCGGCGAATTACAACGAACACGCCGATAAGTGGTGCGACAAGCCCTATTAAAATACCAGCGTATAAGGAATTACGTAAAAAATCATATTGTAAAAAATCCTGTATCATTATATCCTCCCGTGATGCCCATGTTCATGTTCTAAGCGATGAACATGATGTCCATATAAAATCGACATTTCTGCATCTTCTAACTCTCGGAATTTCTCTACATTCCCATGGAAATGTAAATGCTGATTCAAACATGCAACATGCGTCACCTTCTCTGTTACAGCACCCATATCGTGCGTAACAAGAATTAACGTAATTCCCAATCTTTTGTTTAAATCCTCTAGTATCTCATAAAAACTTGCCACATTTTTCACATCAATCCCAACAGTAGGCTCGTCCAAAATAAGCAATTCCGGATCACTTACAAGTGCACGAGCAATAAATACACGCTGTTGTTGTCCACCAGAAAGTTCTCCAATGTTGCGACCTCGAAACTCGCTCATACCTACATCAGCAATCGCTTTTTCTACTTTCGCATTATCGTCTTTCGTAAAAAAGCGAAAAAGCCCTTTTTTCGAAACGAGCCCCATTGAAACAACCTCGAAAACAGTTGCCGGGAAACCTGAGTTAAAGCTACTTGCCTTTTGGGATACATAACCAACTTTATTCCACTCTTTAAATTTCTTACTATCAATGCCAAACAATCTAATACTTCCTTGCTTTGGTTTTAAAACACCCAATAAGCATTTAAGTAAAGTCGATTTCCCTGAACCATTCGGTCCAACTAAACCTAAAAAAGCTCCCTTCGGAACTTGCAAATTAATATCTTCTAACACGTTGCGATCTTCATACCGAAACGTTAATCCTTCTATTTCCAATATATTATTCATAGCATCTCACCTATTTTAATTCAGAATGATTCCGATTTATCTCTATTTGAATTATAGTACAGCTTATTATAGTTGTAAACCAATCTGCCTAAAATATATTCTTTATTTCAAGAAACCTTATTATTATAACAAAAAGCAGAGAATAATTCTCTGCTTTCAAAAGATATTACAATTAACTTTTTAGTGAATTGCTGATTTAAACTTACCACCATTTGTCTCTTGTGTATTCATAATCGTAACAAATGCGTTTTCATCAATTTCATGCACAATTGATTTTAACTTCGTCACTTCCAGACGTGTTACAACTGCATAAATAACTTCTTTTTCTTTATCTGTATAGCCACCTTTAGCAACAAGTTTTGTTGTTCCACGACCAAGGCGGTGTAAAATCGCATTTGATACTTCCTCATATTGATCCGATACTATTAAAACTGCTTTCGTTTCGTCTAATCCTTGAATTACCGTATCAATTGTTTTGAATGCGATATAGTACGTCATAACAGAATACATCGCTTGTTCAACACCAAAAACAAATGCTGCCCATGCAAAAATGAATAAGTTCACAAACATTACGAATTCACCAACAGAAAACGGTAATTTCTTCGTTAATAGAATTCCCATAATCTCGGTCCCGTCTAACGATCCACCATGACGAATAACAAGTCCTACACCAATCCCTAAAATAAGACCGCCGAAAACTGTTGCTAAAATCGGCTCTGTTGTAAATGGCGGGATAGCATGCAACGTTGATTCAATAAATGCTAAAGCTACAATTCCAAATGCTGAAGATAACATGAATGTTTTTCCAATTTGCTTATACCCGGAGTACATAAAAGGAATGTTGAGGATAACAACTAAAGTAGAAAAGCTTAACCACCAAATATTAGGAGTAAGATAATCTAATATAAGAGAAATACCAATAATTCCACCATCAATAATTTTATTTGGCATTAAAAACAGTTCAATCGCTACCGCCGCACACGCTGCCCCAAAGACAATCATAACTAAACGATATACAAGATGAATAACACTTTCTTTTCGATGTTGCTTTTTTTCCATAAGTCCTCCTTATACTCTTTATCTATAGTTTTGTTCTTATATTATAACATAAGCTTCTTTTCCCCATTGAAAAAATGCACCTTGATACGAATATGTACAAGCTATGCTTACATATATTTCGATAGAAGAACGTGTGAAGGAGGACAACACGATGAACCTCATTAAACAAATTGTGAACAAAAAATTAAATCATATTTCTACAAAAGAACTATTGAAATATAGTAAAGAATACGAAGTTCCAATCACAACTGCACAAGCTGATAAAATCGTTTTACTTATGAAAGGGAAAAACATTAACATTTACGATAATACCGAGCGACTAGATTTGTTAAAACAAATCGCTAAAGTAACTACTCCTGCCACTGCCCAACAAGTAAATATTTTATTTCAGCAGCTATTAAAATAAGGAGGGGAAAATCCCCTCCTTATTGCTCTTTAATTTTTTCAAGAATTCCTTCATCAAAAGTACCATTTTTCAGCATTTCGATTTCTAATTTATATGGTGGCTTCTTATCTTTTTTATCTTCACCTACATACGGCGTCTCAAGAATTTTTGGTACGTGCGTAAGTTGTGGGTGATGCACAATGTGATGCAATGCCTTATAGCCAATATGACCAAAACCAATATTTTCATGACGGTCTTTTCCAGCTCCGCGTACATTTTTGCTATCGTTAATATGAAGTACTTGTAAACGATTTATCCCAACAATTTTATCAAATTCGTTTAACACACCGTCAAAATCATTTACAAGGTCATAACCTGCATCATGCGTATGACACGTATCAAAACATACAGATAGTTTTTCATTATATTTCACACCATCAATAATTTTCGCAATTTCTTCAAAGCTACGACCGCATTCCGTTCCCTTTCCTGCCATCGTTTCTAACGCAATGTTAACCGTCTGCTCTGGCGTTAATACTTCATTAAGCCCTTTAATAATTTGTTGAATACCAGCATCTGCTCCTGCACCAACGTGCGCACCTGGGTGAAGAACGATTTGTTTCGCTACACCTAATGCCGATGTTCTTTCAATTTCCATGCGAAGGAAGTCTACACCTAATTGGAATGTTTCTGGCTTCGTCGTATTCCCAAGATTAATAATGTATGGCGCATGTACGATAATTTCTTCAATACCGTTTAGTTCCATATGTTTTCTTCCTGCTTCTATGTTCAATTCTTCAATTGGTTTTCTTCGTGTATTTTGCGGTGCACCTGTATAAATCATAAACGTCGTTGCACCGTATGAAACAGCCTCTTCACTTGCTGCTAATAACATTTTCTTACCACTCATAGAAACATGAGATCCAATCTTTAACATACAATCACCTCTTCAATATACAATAGATATAATGATAGCATAATTTGTAGAAATATGTAGCGAATTGTTTGTTCACACAAAAGGCACTACATAAATTAAACGGACTATTCAAACAATCTGAACTCTATACTTAAATTAACCCAATAAAGCGAAACTTTAATCAACGTTTTTTCTACCCCTCACTAATTATTAGTCTACATTAATCGACTTTCTCTCAAGCAGTGAGATAAAAAAAAATAAGGGAAATCCCTTATCTTTTTTTATTGCTATATTTTTTCTTCACTTTGTCACGTTCTGTTGCAAGTTTTCGTTTATAGTTTGGTTTTACTTTTTTCGGCTTCTTAACAACTTTTGTTGCCATAACATCTAGTCCATCACTTGGTTTTTTACGGCTCTTACGACGACGACGGTCACCTAAATCCGCCCATTCATCTCCGCGTAAATCTACATGTTTAAACTCGATATGACGTTGTTTTTCCAAACTATCTAACGCTTCTTCATTTGCTGGATCATAAATCGTCACTGCAATACCTGAATGACCCGCACGTGCAGTTCTTCCAACACGGTGAACGAAGAAATCTAAATCTGGTGGAAGTTCATAGTTAATAACATGGCTAATTCCTTCAATATCAATACCGCGTGCCGCCAAATCTGTTGCGACAATGTATTGGAACTCTAAATCACGAACTTGTTTCATCATTTTTCTACGATCACGTGGTGATAAATCACCGTGTATACGCCCTACTTTTAATCCACGTTCTGCTAATCCATCGGCTACTTCGTCAGCCTTCTTCTTTGTGTTTGTAAAGACAATTGCTAAATATGGTTTAAATTGAAGTAGCATATTTTTCACTAATTCAGTTTTATTACGGTGTCTTGAAGGCACAAGGTAATGATCAATATTTCCTGCTGCAACTTGCTTCGGATTAATATGAATATGTTCTGGATTCTCCATATATTTCTTCAAAAATGGTTTTAATTTTTGAGGAATTGTTGCAGAGAAAACTAACATTTGCAGATTTTTAGGCATACGTGCCGCAATTTTATCTACATCTTGAATGAATCCCATATCAAGCATTAAGTCCGCTTCATCGACAATAATAGTATCCGCTTTATAAACAAATAGCGCCTTTTCTTCTACTAAATCTTTAATACGTCCTGGCGTTCCAACTACAATATGAGGTTGTTTTTTCAACTTTTCAATTGATCGTTGTTTATCAGTTCCACCAATTAAACAGCGTGCTGTAATCATTTGATCTTCTGCACAGAACTTTGTTAGTTTCACAATTTCTTCGTAAATTTGTTGTGCTAACTCACGAGTAGGCGCTGTAATAACAAGTTGTACCTCTTCACGACTTGCATCAATTCTGTTTAATGTAGGAAGTAAGTATGCATGTGTTTTCCCAGAACCAGTTTGGGATTGTCCAATTATACTCACACCTTTTTTCACGACCGGGAAAATTTTCTTTTGAATTCCTGTTGGCTCTGTAAAGCGTAGTTCACGAACTGCATCTATTAAAAATGGTTTAAAATCATACTGTGTAAAAGTTTGTAGTGTCATAAGTTACACCTTCTTTCTAAAATTTCTACTGCGCACAAATCAGTCAAGTCTACATTATATCGAAATCTACAAGTAAAATCCATCTTTAGTTTAGGTTTTTATCTCAAAAACTAACCTTCTTTCCTTCCATTGCATATTGTATGTGTATATACCTAACTGAAGAAAGGAGGATTTCCCACATGTTTCCGAAATCCCCTATAAGACAAATGTATCCGAATCGAGGACAACAATCTTACACACCATATCCGATTCCACAACTACCACCGATGGCTCAAAAAAAGAAAGGTTTCCTTGCTAAACTCTTTAAAAAACACGATCCAACCGAACCTTTCATGCAAATGGTCCCTCCTTATCGACAAATGGAAGGGCCACCGATGATGCACCAACAACCGCCGCCCCAATATCAACAGCAACAGCCATACCAACAACAATATACACAACAATATACACAACAATATCAGCCATACATGCAGCAATATCCAGAGCAGATGATACCACCTCAAATGTATGAATCAAATGATACACGTGGTGCTGCGTCAGCTACAACTGCAGCGGCATCTAGCAGCGGCATCGGTAGTTTTTTTTCAAATTTAATTTCGAACCCAACTAATATGATAAATAATATCGAAAAAGTATCTCAAGTCGTGCAATCTGTCGGTCCTGTTGTCGAACAGTACGGTCCCATTATGCGTAGTCTACCAAGCATTGTTAAAATCCTCACCTCTGGAAAAAGTACGGAAGAAAATCAAACTGAAGATGCAACAGAACAGGTTGAGGTAGCAACTCCACCTCCTCCACCTCCAAAAAGGAAACGAAAAAAAATAGTGCTTGAACCGGTAATAGAAAAAGAGGTTCCGAAAGAACCCGTTCAACAATCAGCAACAAAACCAAAACTATATGTGTAACAATCCTTTGTTTTCTATCCACTCCTCCTTTATAATGTAATGGACTATGCACAAAAGTATCCCTTGTTTAGAAGGAGAGGATTACTCACATGAAGATTGTTAAAATTTCCCCTCGTGGTTATTGCTACGGTGTTGTTGACGCAATGGTTATTGCACGTAACGCCGCATTAGATAAATCATTACCGAGACCCATTTATATTTTAGGTATGATTGTTCACAATAAGCATGTCACAGATGCTTTCGAAGAGGATGGCATCATTACATTAGACGGTCCAAGTCGATTAGAAATTTTAGATAAAATCGATTCTGGTACTGTTATTTTCACTGCACACGGTGTTTCTCCAGAAGTTAAACAACGTGCAAAAGAAAAAGGTTTAACGACAATTGATGCAACTTGTCCAGATGTTACAAAAACACATGACCTTATCGAAGCAAAGAAAGCTGAAGGATACCATGTCATTTATATCGGCAAAAAAAATCATCCAGAACCAGAAGGCGCAGTTGGTATCGCACCTGATATCGTTCATCTTATCGAAAAAGCTGATGATTTAAAAACACTAGAAATTCCAACGGATAAAATTTTAGTTACGAATCAAACAACAATGAGTCAATGGGATGTTCAACATTTAATGGAGGACATTCAGAAAAAATTCCCAACAGCAGAATTCCACAAGGAAATTTGTTTAGCAACTCAAGTTCGCCAAGAAGCTGTCGCTAAACAAGCTGATGTTGCAGATTTAACAATTGTTGTCGGTGATCCGAAAAGTAACAACTCAAACCGTTTAGCACAAGTATCACAAGAAATCGCTGGTACGACAGCATACCGCGTTGCAGACGTAAGTGAAATCCAATTAGAATGGCTACAAGGTGTAGAAAACGTAGCTGTTACAGCAGGTGCTTCTACTCCAACGCCAATTACAAAAGAAGTTATTGCTTTCTTAGATCAATATGACCCAATGAATCCAGCTACATGGGAAAGAATTCGAAAAGTACCACTTCAAAAGATACTACCTCGTGTAAAAGTGAAAAAAGAACAATAATAAAAACCGTTGCCTACATGAGCAACGGTTTTTATTTTTCTTATACAAATGTGAATGGATCTGTATGTAACTGCGAAGCGTGAATGTGTACATTGAATTTCTTCACATCTACTTTTTCTTGCAATTGTTTTTGTACACCTTGCTTCATTACTTTTTCAACGTTATGTCCTGGATCGACTATATTTAAACCAATCATCATCGCATCGTGAGCAACATGATAATACATATCACCTGTTACATATACATCTGCTCCTTTAAATTTCGCTTGGTTTATATATTTATTACCGTCACCACCAAGTACAGCTACTTTACGCACCTTATCATCTAACTTTCCAACAACTCTTGCACCCTTTACATGTAATGATTGTTTCACATGTAAAGCAAACTGCTCAAGCGTCATTTCTTCTTGTAAATACCCTATTTTACCAAGACCTAATGTTTCACCTTTATTATCAAGCGGATATACATCATATGCCACTTCTTCATATGGATGGGCTGCCAACATCGCTTTAATAACCTTTCTTTGTAATGAAGCTGGAATAATCGTTTCGACACGTATCTCTTCCACACGTTCTAACTGCCCAGTTTCTCCGATATAAGGATTTGTACCTTCTTGAGGGATAAACGTACCTACCCCTTCGCTACCGAACGTACAGTGGCTATAATTACCGATATGACCTGCATCCGCATCTCCAAGAGCTTTGCGCACTTCTTCTGCATGGGTTACTGGAACAAATACAACAATTTTTTTCATTTCTTCTGCATATGTAGGAGCTAATACTTCTGTATTTTGTAACCCTAACGCATCAGCAAGTAAATCATTTACCCCGCCCTTAGCAATATCTACATTTGTATGTGCGGCATAAACCGCAATATCATTTTTAATACACGTTTCAATAATTCTTCCGTACGCCTTATCTGTATGAATCGCTTTTAATGGATTAAAGATTAAAGGATGGTGCGCTATAATGATATTCGCTCCTAATTGGATCGCCTCGTCCACAACTTCCTCAGTTACATCTAACGCGATTAATACGTGCTGGACAGGTTTATTAAGCGCTCCAATCTGTAAGCCAATCTTATCCCCTTCCATCGCTAAATGCTTCGGATACATACCTTCAAACAAAGAAATAATTTCATGACCATTCGGAATTTTACTCATGATAAAACCTCTCCTATCATTTTCATTTTCGCTTCTACTTCTGCACGCTTCGCTTTTGTCTCTTCAGACTCTGCTGCACGTTCTAACTGTTTTAAAATATTTTGGAAGTTTTTCAATTCCCCTTCCCACTTTTCAACAAAAGCTTCACTTTTTTCTTTTATTAAAAATGGACCCATAAACAATTCAGCTTGTTTATTTTCAGAGTAAGGTACTGCTGTATCTCCTCGCTCTCCGACTAAAATCTCGTAAATCTTTCCGTCTTCTATTACAATTTTCTCACGGATAAGCTCCCATCCATTTTCAATAAACCATTCACGGATATGGTGTGCTGCAATATTCGGCTGTAAGATTAAACGTGTTACACCTTCTAATTTTTCTTTACCACTTTCTAAAATGTCACGAATTAACGCTCCACCCATACCAGCAATCGTAATAACATCTACTTCTCCTGGCACTATAACAGCTAATCCATTCCCTTTACGAACGTCTACTTTATCTTGTAAGCCACTTTCAGCTACAGTTGCTTGTGCAGAGCGAAATGGTCCATCTACAACCTCTCCTGCAACTGCTTTTGTAGCAATATTATTTATAATTGTATAACACGGTAAATACGCATGATCCGATCCAATATCAGCTACTGTAGAGCCTACCGGAATCTCCCTCACAACTTCTTCTAATCGTTTCGAAAGCTTTACTTCATTCATGTATTTCCATTACTCCTTCTCTTCTCAGTCTGTCTCCATGATAATGAATTTATAGTAGTTGTTGCAAGTCCATAACAATACTTCAATTCTCTATTACTAATCGTATTTTAGATAGTATAGAAAAACAAGCCTTTTGCAAAAAGCAAAAGGCTTGTTTTTCTATACTTTATTTTTTCTTCGATAACCAATCAGCTACTTTTGCCGCTTGATCAGCTGGAACTATATTTGGCGGCATATTTCCTTTTCCTTTTGAAATAACTTCTTTAATTTCATCTTTTGAAAGTTTCCCACCAATTTTTTGTAAATTAGGGCCTACCGCTCCTTGTAACTGATCACCATGACAGCTCGTACAGCTTTGCTTTACAATATCCTCTGGCTTTGATGCTGTTTGTGCTGGTTTCCCACCATTTTTTGCATCAGCTAACTCTTTAGATTTATTTAGCCCCTGAAATGAAAATACAAACATAACGATAATACCTAATGCTGCAATAAGAGCGAACGGAATCAACGGATTACGTTTCATATCTCTTCTCCCCCCTCTATACCGCTAAATAGTTAGATGATTCAGTCATTTATATTGTACTTGAAAACGCCCTATCAGAAAAGAGCAAACTACTACTTGTTAAAAATATTCCGTAAATTCATTTTATTGATTTTCACTATTATATCGCATATTATTTCGATAATTACTAACGTTTCTCATCATATTTTTTACTTTTCTACATATTATTTTGTATATAATAAACAAAATAAATCGAAAAATCGAAAAATGAGCATTTGCAAATCAAAAGACAATTCTGTAAAATAAATTACAAGAAATTGTAATCGTTGCCGATAGCTAAATTTTAACAAAAATTAACAAAACAAAAAAGTTTACTTCACAAAAGTGAAGTAAACTTAAAGGTAGCCTATTCTAAGAAATCCTTAAGACGCTTACTACGGCTTGGATGTCTTAATTTGCGAAGTGCTTTCGCTTCAATTTGACGAATACGTTCTCTCGTTACGCCGAATACTTTCCCAACTTCTTCAAGCGTACGAGTTCGTCCATCATCTAAACCAAAACGAAGACGCAGAACATTTTCTTCACGATCTGTTAGTGTATCTAACACATCTTCTAATTGTTCTTTTAGCAATTCATACGCTGCATGGTCCGCAGGCGATGTTGCTTCTTGGTCTTCGATAAAGTCACCTAAATGGGAGTCGTCTTCTTCACCAATTGGTGTTTCAAGAGAAACTGGCTCCTGTGCAATCTTTAAGATTTCGCGTACTTTTTCTGGAGCAAGATCCATTTCTTCACCAATCTCTTCAGGAGATGGTTCGCGTCCTAGATCTTGTAATAATTGACGTTGTACACGGATTAACTTATTAATTGTTTCAACCATATGAACTGGAATACGAATTGTTCGCGCTTGGTCTGCAATCGCACGTGTAATAGCTTGGCGAATCCACCAAGTTGCATACGTACTAAATTTAAAACCTTTACGGTAGTCGAACTTTTCAACTGCCTTAATTAGACCCATATTTCCTTCTTGGATTAAGTCTAAGAAAAGCATACCACGGCCCACGTAGCGCTTTGCAATACTTACTACAAGACGTAAGTTTGCTTCTGCAAGACGGCGTTTTGCTTCTTCATCGCCTTCTTCAATACGTGTCGCAAGTCGAATTTCTTCTTCAGCAGATAGTAAGTCTACACGACCAATTTCTTTTAAGTACATACGAACAGGGTCATTGATTTTCACACCTGGCGGCACACTTAAATCATTAAGGTCAAATTCTTCTTCCGTTTTTGTAATTTGACGATTATTAGGACCTTCGTCGTTGTCATTGTCACCAACTAAGTCAATCCCTTGTTCACCTAAATATTCATAGTATTCATCCATTTGATCGGATTCAATTTCAAATCCATTCATGCGTTCTGCAATCTCTTCATATGTAAGAACGCCACGTTTTTTTCCGAGCTCAGTGAGTTGTTCTTTCACTTGCTCAAGGGTCATTTCAGTTTCAATTTGTTTAGAACGAGCTGGTTTATCAGCCATCTGTTCCCCCTCCTTACGCGAGATACAAACATTCATTATACTAAAACTTTATCGAAAAAGCTATTTTCTTGCTTTTTGACTTTGTAAATATGCCACATAATATTTAGCAGCCTCTACAGGATTTGTTTTTTCCATTTGTTTTACTTTAAAGATAATTTCCATCTTTTCAAGTTTTTCTTTATGGCGTCTTAGCGCCTCCAAATGACCTTGTAACGCTTCTTCTGTGTACTCTGGATTAATAAATTCATCCGTCGAAATATCAGTAATAATATTTTTCAACTTTTCATCAGAGAGCCAACTTAAAAATGTTCCGACTGAAGGTTCATTTCCCTTTTCATAATATGCGTATAGTTCATATAAAATCCCTTTATGTTCTTCTGTATAAAAATCTTCTATATGAGGTTCCATACGCACTGTCACTTCTGCACTTTGCAACATATGGTAAATAATTTCTCTTTCTGCCCTTTCAAAACCTGTTAATTTCGGTTTCGTTTGAACAATTTGAGATGGCTTAGAAACCTGCTTTATTTGTTTTTGCTGTACCTTTTGTTCTTTGCGATATTGGTGCAATTGATTCAAAAGTGTTTCCATTGAATACGAAAATTCTTGCGATAATGATTTTAAATATGATTCCGCCTGCATCGCATCCTGTAGCAATGATAACTCTTTTAAAACACTTTTTACATATTCTTCTTTGCCAGACTCATCTTGCAAATTTTTCCCTAAACGCAAATAATTTATTTTGAAACCAACAAAACTTATACTTGATTTCACAAGATTTTCAAAAGCGGTTGTCCCATATTGTTGCACATATTCATCAGGGTCAAGCTTATCTGGCAAGGATGTAACTTTCACTTGGCAACCAACTTGCAATAGTAATTGCCCTGCTTTCATCGTCGCTTCTCGCCCTGCTTTATCACCATCATAGCAAAGAACAACAGTTTCAACGTTACGTCGCAGAAGTTTCGCTTGTTCTTCAGTTAAAGCTGTTCCCATTGTCGCAACAGCTTCTTCCACACCACTTTTCACCGCGGCTAGTACATCGGCATAACCTTCAAAAAGGACAACCTGCCCACGTTTTCTAATAAACGGCCTTGCTTGGTGGAAATTATACAACAGCTTACTTTTGTAAAAAATCGGTGTTTCAGGACTATTCAAATATTTCGGAGTGTCATCGCCTAATGCCCTTCCACTAAACGCTATCACCTTACCTTGTAAAGTATAAATCGGAAACATAACTCTTCCGCGGAAGCGGTCATAATGACTGCCATCCTTCTCACTTCTTACAAGAAGGCCAGCCTGTTCCATACTAGATAGCGACAAACCTCTTTTTTGTAAAATTTTCGTTGCTGCATCCCAAGCTTGTGATGCATAACCAATTTCAAATTTCTCAATCATCTCTTTTGTAATACCACGTTTTAATAAATATGAAAGTGCTTCATTTCCTTCTTCTGTATTTACTAATAAATGATGATAATACTTTTTCAAAAGTTCATGAGCCTGTTGCATGATGACAGTGTCATCAGATATGTCTTCTTGTTGTTGTTGTCCTTGCCCTGATTTATATTCTGCAACTGCAATTCCATTTCTTTCGCCAAGCTTTTGAACAGCCTCTGTGAAAGCAAGTCCTTCCATTTTCATAAGAAAAGAAAATACATTTCCACCTTCTCCACATCCGAAACAATGAAAAATTTGCTTATCAGATGAAACAGAGAATGAAGGAGAATTCTCACCATGAAATGGACAAAGGCCGAAATAGTTACGCCCCTGCTTTCTAAGTTGAACATACTCACCAATCACTTCTACAATATCGGATGATGTCCGAATCTGTTCAACAACTTCTTCAGGAATTCTGTTCCCCATAACTCCATCTCCGTGTCGTATTTTGTATTCGATATAAATTAAAAGATTCCTTTATAATTCGACAATATTTTTCTAAATTTGTTAGAAAGTACTGTCGATCACATTGTGTAAACGATTTTGGACCTTTCGTATAAGTCCCCAGTCTGCGTAAATTCGCAGATACATACTACTATATAAAATTGTATACATTTGCTCATCTGTTACAAATGTATCTCCTGGAGACAATACATATACTCCTTTTTCACAAGAAGACTAGCAAGAAGCACTATAGCCTGTATGATCATGAGATCTGTAGCTTTTGCATGTTAATAAATATAACAGTCAACTTCATCTTGCTCAGAATCTACATAGACCCAATTACCTTGCTGTTTTCTTGAACGATGAGCATAGGATACGACAAACAAAATTTCGACATAAAATTTTGTTCCAACGTGCACAATTGCATTCTTCACGGGATACGCATCTGCATCAAATAATATCTTATCTGATGTTTTGCATATTTCTGTATTCTACATCCCTTCTGTGAATCCTTCCATAATGTGCGTTTTCTTGTCTAGATTTTGTCGATTTAACGTAAATACATGTCTTTTTCGAAAATCCTATCCCTAGTTTATTCTGAAAAATTAAAGTCTAAACGTAAAATATAGGTTTTTATCACAATTTTTTATTATAATATATTTTCTTCAACTACGCTACATATCCCTTTAATTTTCATCTTACACTTAAAGATAACGAAATCGTTCCTTTAGCATAATTAAAAAACAGAAGAATATAAGTATAACCATTCCGCTATATTCTATTACTAAGCCAAAAGTTCATGCTCTACTTCGCATCTTCCTCTAACGCCTTCTCACGAGCGAAAAAAGCACATTCACCTTTGGTAAATGTGCTAAAACATTTTTTGGTTTTGCACTGCATTCACAATAATATTTGCTGTTTCTTCAATTGCCTTATTTGATACATCAATCACTTGACAATTTATTTTACTAATTACTTCCTCAAAATGATCAATTTCTTCTTGAATACGATTAATATTTGCATATGTTGCTCCATCACTTAATCCAAGTGATTTCAATCGTTCTTTTCGAATATGATTTAACTTATCTGGTATAATTTTCAAACCGAAACATTTCTCTTTTGCCACTTGATATAATTCCTCAGGCGGATCCACTTCCGGTACAAGTGGTACATTAGCAACTTTCAAACGTTTGTTATGCGCTAAATATTGTGAAAGTGGTGTTTTTGATGTACGTGAAATTCCAATCAACACGATATCAGCTTTTAAAATACCACGTGCATCCCTACCATCATCATACTTAACTGCAAATTCAATCGCTTCAATTTTTTTAAAGTACTCTTCATCTAATCTTCGAACGACACCTGGCTCATACCTTGGTACTTGCCCTGTAATTTCTTCAATTTGATCGATAAGAGGTCCGATAATATCGTATGCCTCTACTCCTTCTTTTGCCGCTTCTGTCAATAAATATTGACGCATATCAGGCTTTACTAACGTAAAACAAATAAGCGCTTGATTGCTCTTGGCAATCGAGATTACTTCTTTTAATGTCCCTGTATCTTCTACATACGGTACACGCCTAATATCAGGAGCGAATGGGAACTGTCCCATTGCCGCTCTAACAACCAAATCAGCCGTTTCTCCTACAGAGTCAGATACGACATATACGATTTTATTATCCATTACATTACCTCACTTTAAACAAATTACACTTATTCGTTATTTACTAAATTTACAAACGCACGTGTAATATTTGTTTTTGTAATTCGTCCAATCACTTCTAAACCTTGTTTCGTATCCTTCACAACCGGCATCGCATCAATCTGTCTTTCTATTAATTCCATCGCAATATCATATAAAGAATCCTCCCTGCGACACATCGCAATGTTTGGCATCCTTGTCATGATAATATTAACCGGAAGAGAGGTTAAATCCTGCTTTCCTAAGCTAGCTCGTAATAAATCTTTACGAGATACAACGCCAACTAATAAAGTAGCTTGATCTACAACAAATAATGTACCAACGTCCTCTAGAAACATAGTACAGATTGCATCGTATACTGATACATTTTTATCAATTACAGCCGGTCTAGATTGATAATCTTGCACTTTAATTTTCTTAACAGCTTCAGATAATAGCTGTCCCCCGGTTTTACCCGTATAAAAATAACCTACACGTGGACGCGCTTCTAAATAACCAGCCATCGTTAAAATTGCTAAGTCTGGTCTTAGCGTTGCACGTGTTAAACCCAATTGCCCAGCAATTGACTCCCCTGTAATAGGACCGTGATCTTTTACAATCTGAATGATATGCTCTTGCCGTTTATTCAGCTCTATGATAATCACCACCTTTAATGCACAACGAAAAAAGTTATACTATCTCTTAAATATTATATACTAAATATGCTATTCGAAAAAGAAAGTATGTAAAAAGGACCGTATACGGCCCTTTTTATATTTGAAACTTATCAAGTTGTTCCAAGAAACGCCTTGTTTTCAAATAAATCCCACAATATTCGTCATAATATGTATTCAATACTGTGCGCATTTGTTTTTTTGTACTATCCTTCACCGATACATTACCGAGCCGGTGTAAATCAAAGTGAAAAAAGAGACGTAATAATTTATGAACAGCCTCTCCCACCGGAATACGATACGGATCTTGCTCCGCATGACGCGAGCACAGAAAACCGCCTTCCCGGACAGAGAAGGCGACAAAATCTGTTTCTTGATGACAAATAGCACATGTATCAAAGTACGGGCGCATCCCTAATACCGGAAGCATTTTCGTTTGATAAATTAATGATAATACTTCTGGATCAACACCCTCACACATATAATGCAACGTTTGATATAACATTTCAAATAAATACGGATTATGCTTCTTATCTTCTGTTGCTTTATCGGTTAATTCAATAATAAATGATGCATAAGCAGTTAAAAATATATCCTCGCGAATTTCTTTCATAGATGAAATAATCTCGCCTTGTTGCAAAGTTCCAAGTCCAGATCCCATTTGAATAAGAAAATGACCATGTGTCATAAGTTGCGAAATAGCTGCTAACCGACTCTTCGGCTTTTTCGCCCCTCTTGCCATTGCACTTACCTTACCAAATTCCCGCGAGTATATTGTAACAATCTTATTTGTTTCTCCGTAATCTGTCGTACGGATAACAATGCCCTCAACTTTTTGAAACATGTTCGTCACCATCCAAGGTTTGAACAAAACGGGTCAAGAAATTGGAGAGTCTAGATGCGCTAACTCCTCTTCATGTTGATCCATCTCATCGTTTACGTCTTTTTCCATTTCTTTCAAAAGCAAATACGTTTCAATGCTTCCTGTTTTGGAGAAAAACTTCCAGGTAAAATCTAGCATAAGAATCCACCTTTCTCAATAAGCGTAGCCTATAAACCAATTTCTTTTGTTGTTATTAAGTTGACCCATTTTGTTCATTTTCATGTGAGAAAAATTTTTCCTAATTTATCAAGGTTCATAAAAACCAATAATCAGCGGATGAACAAAACATCCACTGATCACAACTTTACTTCATATTAATACTCGTCTTCACGGAAACCAAGGTCACGAAGCTGTGACATCTTATTACGCCAATCTTTTTGCACTTTCACCCATACTTCTAAAAATACTTTAGAACCAAGAAGTGCTTCAATGTCAAAACGAGCTCTCTTACCGACTTCTTTTAACATCTTCCCTTGCTTACCTATAATAATTCCTTTTTGTGATGCACGTTCAACAACAATCGTTGCGTTTATATAAACCGCTCCGCCCTCACGCTTTTGAATTGCATCAATAACAACCGCTACAGAATGCGGTACTTCTTCACGTGTTAAATGTAATACTTTTTCACGAATAAGCTCTGAAATAATAAATCGCTCTGGATGATCCGTTACTTGATTATCCGGGTAATATTGCGGTCCTTCTGGTAAATACTTTTTAATTGCTCCGATTAACGCTTCAACGTTATTACCGTCCAATGCAGAAATTGGCACAATCTCCGCGAACTCATATAATTTACGATATTGATCAATCAACTCCAGCAATTGCTCTGGATGAAGTTGGTCAATTTTATTAATTACCAAAAATACCGGTTGTTTCGTTTCTTGTAATTTCTCAATAATAAATTCCTCACCACGACCATATCCTTCAGTTGCATTGACCATAAACAAAACAATATCAACTTCTTTTAATGTCGTTTGAGCCATCTTCACCATGAAATCGCCTAGTTTATGTTTAGGTTTATGTATTCCTGGTGTATCAATGAAAACTACTTGTGAATCATTTTCTGTATATACACCTTGAATTTTATTACGAGTTGTTTGTGGCTTATCGCTCATAATGGCAATTTTTTGGCCAATAATACGATTTAAAAATGTAGATTTCCCAACATTCGGTCTGCCAATAATAGAGACAAAACCTGATTTATAACCTTTTCTATTCATGTAAATCCTCCGCTAAAAATGCTCCTGGTAACAATTCTCCGACTGTTGTCTCTTGAACATCACCATGTAAGTTTGATAGGTATACTTTCGTATCCTGTTTACATAATTCTATCATAACTTGTCGACATGCTCCACAAGGAGGTACTGGACGCTTTGTATCCGCTACGACTGCAATAGCTACAAACTCGTTATCCCCTTCAGAAATTGCCTTAAATAAAGCTGTTCGTTCTGCACAGTTACATAAACCATATGATGCATTTTCAACATTACATCCACGATATATTTTTCCATCCTGAGTTAGTAAAGCTGCACCTACTTGAAATTTAGAATATGGTACGTACGCTCGTTTACGCGCTTCGGTTGCTTCTTGAATTAATTGTTTGCTATTCATATTCCCGCATCCTTTCCGTTCATAGATGTGAATAGATACACTCTTTCATTAAAGGCCTTCACGGCGCTCCCAAAGCTTAATAAAAGCTTCGGAATGCAACTATACCATATACGGTAAAAAGATAATAGCACCAATTACAGCAGCTATAATTGCAAATAATAAAACTGCCCCTGCTGCAACATCCTTTGCAATTTTTGCAACCGGATGAATATCGGTGGTTGCTAAGTCTACTGTTTTTTCAATAGCCGTATTCACCATCTCTAAACTCATTACAATCCCTATCACAATAAGTACGACAATCCATTCCATTGTTGTAATATGGAAA
This sequence comes from Bacillus mycoides, assembly GCF_000832605.1. Taxonomy (GTDB): domain Bacteria; phylum Bacillota; class Bacilli; order Bacillales; family Bacillaceae_G; genus Bacillus_A; species Bacillus_A mycoides. The sequence goes on along the minus strand of NZ_CP009692.1, from coordinate 1,642,391 downwards.
TAAAAGCCGCAGCATATAACGATGACTGCGGCTAAATAATGAATTTTCATATTTCGTTCATGACGAAGACAAAAGTATATACCAGCTATAGCATATCCAAAACTATCTAAAAGTTTTCCTGTTTTCATCGTCCTAATCCAAAGGCCTCTAAAATTTCTTTTTGTCTTCCAAACATTTCTTTCTCATCTTCTTCTGTCATATGATCATAACCAAGCAAATGCAAAAAGCCATGTAGTGCTAAAAACCCAAGTTCTCGATCAAAAGAATGTCCATATTCTTCAGCTTGTTCTTTTGCTCTTGGAATAGAAATAATAAGATCTCCTAACATACGCGGCATCTCTGCACCGACAATTTCCATTTCGCCTTCTCCCATTTCTTCCATAGCAAAAGAAATAACGTCCGTAGGCTGATCCTTATCTCGGTAATCACGGTTTATTTCACGAATACGTTCATTATCTACAAATGTAACCGATAATTCTGCACCTTCTTCTATGTTCTCCATTTGGGCTGCTTTCTCTACTAAACCTCGAATCAAACTTATATATTCGTCTTTCACTTCTTCTGTTTCATCAATAAAATCAATTAATAAACTCATTCTTTCTCCTTTTCTTCCGGCGGTTCCGGATATGTAATACGGGAATGGAAAATACCATTTAACGTTTCACATAACGTTTTTCCAACGATTTGTAGTTCCTTAAATGTCAAATCACATTCACTAAATTGACCATCTTGCAGGCGATCTTTAATAATACTTTGCACTAAATTATTAATCTGATCTGGTGTTGGATGGTTCATCGAACGTACCGCCGCTTCCACACTATCAGCAATACCAACGATCGCCGACTCTTTAGAAGTTGCTTTTGATCCTGGATAGCGGAACATTTCCTCCGTATATTTCTCTTTATCTGCTTTAATCGCATTATAATAAAAATATTTAAGTAACGTTGTACCATGATGCTGACCAGCAATATCGATAATTTCTTGAGGTATATGGTGTTCTTCTAACATTCTCACCCCATCGGTTACATGAGCAATTATAATATCTTTGCTCGTTACAGGGTCTAATCTATCATGCGGGTTTTCAATACCCATTTGGTTTTCAATAAAAAACTGTGGTTGTACCGTTTTCCCTACATCATGATAATACGCCCCTACACGCGCTAATACTCCATTTGCTCCAACTGCTTCACAAGCAGCTTCTGAGAGATTAGCTACCATTACACTATGGTGATATGTACCTGGTGCTTCTAATAAAATTTTACGCAAAAGCGGGTGATTCGGACTTGAAAGTTCCATCAATTTCATACTCGATACAATCCCAAGACCACTTTCTAAATACGGTAAAATCCCCATAGCTAGAACAGAAGAGATAATACCCGAAACAGCAGCCATTAATAATTGCACCCCAATTTCAAGAGGCGAAAAATTCCCGTTACGTAATAATAGCAAAGCCGCTAATACGACTACATTTAATACAGAAACGAGTATACCAGCTTGTAAAATCATCGTACGACGATTTTTTTCTCTCAAGAAAATACTAACTGATAATGAACTTAATAAAACATAAATCCCCACACTATAATTCAGTGTACTCGTTACACCTTCATTAAACATAATACTTCCGCATACAGAAAAGATCATACTCGTTAAAAATACAAATCGATCACCAATCATTAATTTTACAAGTATTGTTCCCATTGCAACTGGAACAACATACGCGATTCCTGCATACTCAAGCTTTTGAAACAAACTAATGATTTTCATTAAAACAATCGTGATAGACAAAATTGTAATATACGCTAAGACATACGGCCTATCTTCTCTTTTCCGCTGTAAAAACACTTCAAACTGCTTATGCATAAAGTACAATAGCACACCAATGAGTACCGCTAACCCAACATAGGGTTGAAAACTGTTCCCTTTTTCTAACAGGCCAACTAATTTCAACTGATTGTACATATCACTTGAAATCGTTTCACCTTCTCTAACAAGGACTTGCCCTTGAAGAATATAAACAGGTGGAACTAAATCTTCTTCCGCTTTTCTCTTCTCTTTTGTTAAGGTCGGATCATAAAAATAGTTTGCAGAAATCGCATATTTCCCTAACGCCTTAATAGATTCCTTTAAACCATTATCAACATTAACACTATTCATCTCACTTACATATCGTTCCTTCGCATCCTTCAATTCATCCATTTTAACATGCTCAGTCATGATACTATTAATAGCTGTAACTGTTGCATCTTTCGCTAATACTAATTGGTTCGAATCCGCATTAATTAAGTTTAGTAAGTTTGAATCAGATAATTCTTTCGTTAAATCAGTAGGCAATTTTTTTTTCAACTTGTCCACTTTTTCAGCATCAGTAATCTTTTTTTGCTCATCCGGTCCAACCGCTTTAATCTCTTGTATCACTTCATCTACTTTAGCAAAGACGTCATTCACAATATCCACTTTATTTTGTTTATACTCACTTTTATATGTATATTGATCTTCAACTTTTGTAGCGGCTTCTTTTTTCTTTTTGTCCGTTGTAACTTTATCTTCAATTTTAATAGGAGAATGGATTGTTTTTTTCGCAATAGAATATGTTGTAACATCTAATTGCTCTGGTTTTACATTATTCATAAGTGCAAAAAACAGCACTGCCCCTAATAAAACGTAAGAAATCCAACTTAGTTTTTTCGAATGTTGTAAATTACGAAACCACTTAGAAATTTCTTGAGATCTTGACATGATTTCAATACCTTCTCCTCTCCAGAAATAAAGTGAAACTATTTATAGCTTTCATTTCTTCTAGGTAACGATACTTTTTGGACAACATTTTTATCCACTATCACCTATAGTTTATTTCCCTCGTCTTTAATGATAGTAAAAAATATGTCATTCGCCAACCTTATCATACAAAAAGAAATGATCCTGACAAATAGGATCATTCCATTTTATCATATGCCTCAATAATACGTTGCACTAATGGGTGTCTCACAACGTCTGTTTGTTCCAGTGTTATGAACGAAAGACCTGATACACCAGATAAAATATTAGCAGCAATAGAAAGACCTGACTTTACCCCTTTTGGCAAGTCTACCTGTGAGGGATCCCCCGTAATAACCATTTTAGAACTAAAACCTAATCGTGTTAAAAACATTTTTATTTGAACACCAGTTGTATTTTGCGCCTCATCTAATATAACAAATGAATCATCAAGAGTACGCCCTCTCATATAAGCAAGAGGTGCAATTTCAATTACACCACGTTCCATCATACGTTGTGTATATTCTTGTCCAAGAATATCATGTAACGCATCATATAGTGGACGTAAATACGGATCTACTTTTTCTTTCAAATCACCTGGTAAAAACCCTAAGCTCTCTCCAGCTTCTACAGCAGGTCTTGTTAAAATAATTTTCTTTACATACCCTTGCTTTAAAGCTCTCACAGCCATTACTACGGCTAAGTATGTTTTTCCTGTCCCAGCAGGTCCTATCCCAAATACAATATCATTCTTTTTCATTGCATGAATATATCGTCTTTGCCCCATCGTTTTCACACGAATGGATTTACCTTTTGCCGTTTTAAAAATTTCCTCTTCATATAATTCTTCGAATTGAGCAATTTTCCCTTGTTGCCCAAGCTGAATCGCATACGCAACATCTCTTTCCGAAATTGATACACCTTTACGGATAACAACAAGTAACTGTTGTAAGATTTTTTCTACGAGCACCACAGTTTCATCTGCCCCAGATACACGAACAGATTCTCCTCTAGTCACAATCGATACACTAAGTTCTCGTTCAATTACTTTTAAATGAGCATCATTTACCCCAAAAAGAGCGATTGCTTCGTTGGGATTTTCCAATTGTTGGTTCATTTCTACTAATTGTTCTGCCATTACTCAGTCTCCTTGAATATCGGATTCAGATATTGGTTGTGGCTCTGCAATATTTTCAATCACTGTATAATGTAATGTGACCTTTAGGTGATCCGCCTCAACCTCTTTACTCAAAATGTTATCACTTACAATCATAGCATGTTCATCCAATTTTTTCTTCAGTTCTTTTTCTGCCATCTCTTTCGCTACTTTCATTGCTTGTTTTTCGGTATATTCTCGGTTCGCTTCTTCCTCTTCTCGTACAATATCTTTCTCGTATGCAATTGGTAATGTAAATCCAAATAATTTCACATCATGTTTTACACTTTCAGTACGAGAGCGCTTATACTTATCCTTTAGAAATCCCCATATTTTTATTTTAGTACTCCCAAATTTAAGGAAATGTTCATTGTATGAATTACCAGTATACACTTGAAATTGTGTCTTTAACGGAACATCCACCTCAGATTTATACCACGTTTCTCCATATACAATCCCTTTAGCCGAAACAACTGTCGGATTCTCCTCATTACCATACATCCCGGATACGAGAAGTTGCCCCTTTTCTACATGGTCATTTTTCATGACAACCGGCTTCCCAACTTCCACAAATGTTTTTGTAATAATCCCTTCTTTTTTTGCTACTAAGTTTTGTGGCTGTTGTTCACTTTCTTTTTTCGGTTCATTTTTTTCAACAATCTTAAAATGATATGTTGTCCCTCTTATTTCTAATCCCGCCCAAGTAATCGCATTAATATTGTCTGTCAAATGACGTTGAACATCTTCTACACTCGGCATTTGGAATTGTAATTTACCTTTTTTTATACCCATTTTGTCCAATTCTTTCATCAATATATATTCTGTTTCAGGTTTTGCTCCTGTAATTTCAATTTTCCACACCATATTTGACAATGCGATCATTCCGAAAAAAAATATTAAAAACCCAATTAAAAATCCACTATTTTTAATTACACGCTTATTCCAAAAAGGAAAACCGTAACGTCCAATAAAATATAATTTACATTCATTTTTTCTATAAATTGGTTTTATCTTTTTCACATCTCGTAATAACATACAAAAAACTAACGTTTCATCAGCTATCTTCTTTACATCCCAAACGAGTAATTTCTTCCGCACACACTCGTTAACAAAGCGTTCCGCTCCTCTACCTTCAATTCGCACCTTTACATACCCAAGCCATTTTATAAACCATTTATTTTTCATCGACTATCTCCACTACCTTTCTAAAAGTAGATACACTACTTTTCAATTCGATTATCAAACTAGCTCGTACTAAAATTTTAATTAGCAGATTCCTTGATCCTCACTAATTATTAACCTTCACGAGCCAATTTTTTACGTGGAACTCAATTCCCACCTATCCTCTTTGTACGAACCGAATATTGAGGCCAGAACGTTACCGCCTGTTAATACAAGGTAACGAAGAAAAACTCCACAAACGGAAGTTTCTCCTCACTCCTCTTTCTTTTCATTTTCTAAAAACGTCACTTGTTCAATAATCCCTTCAAGCAACAGTTCTTCTGGAAGGATTGTTTTAATAACAAAGGATTGACCTTTAATTAATAATTGACCATGTTTCAATAGCAATCTTACCTCTTTATCTGAAAACACTAATAATCCTCGATGATTTTCTATATAGATATGTACTTGCCCAACAAGCGTGATCCGAGGTAGATCCATTAACACATCCACTGGCAGGTCTATTTGCTTCGTTAACCAATTCTTCATTTGTTCTATTTTTTTCATCTCAAAAGACCCCCTCTCATCCCATATGTATGAAAAAAGAGCTTGTAATATCACGTCCAAACTGAAAAAAGCATAAAAAAACGTCTCATACGAAATGAGACGCTTTTTTATGCTAATAGCTGGATAACCAGCTTATTCACAAGTGATCCGTCTGTTTTACCTTTTACTTTCGGCATAACAGCAGTCATCACTTTACCCATATCTGCTTTAGATGTAGCACCAACTTCAGAAATAACTTGCTTAATTATATCCGCTAGTTCTTCTTCCGTTAATTGCTCCGGCAAATATGCGCTTAAAATCTGAATTTCACTTTGCAGTTTATCAACAAGGTCTTCACGACCAGCTTTTTTAAATTCAAGGAGGGAGTCCTTATACTGTTTTACTTCACGAGCTAAAACTGTTAATTCCTCTTCTTCAGTAAGAGTATGTTGCAGTTTAATACCTTCATTTTGTAAAGCAGCCTTAACCATACGAATAACGGTTAATTTTTCTTTTTGTTTATTCTTCATCGCTTGTTTCATATCATCGTTTAAACGACCGAGAAGACTCATAACTTACACCCTCTCTTAGAACTTACGCTTTCTTGCCGCTTCAGATTTCTTCTTACGTTTTACACTTGGCTTTTCATAAAACTCGCGCTTTCTTGCTTCAGCAAGTGTACCAGTTTTAGAAACCGATCTTTTAAAACGGCGAAGTGCATCCTCCAAAGACTCGTTTTTACGAACGACTGTTTTTGACATTCTCTTTCCCTCCCTCCGAAACATCACACTTACATACTAATTTCAGCATGCAAAAAGAAACCCTTCTTCAGCATGTCTTTTACGATTATAATACATTTTATCACTTCAGGTCAACTATTTGGCAGAATAAAAGAAGAATAGATGCCCTTACCTGTTCAAAAGCTATGTAGATAGCTATTATCCTTTTCCCCTGAAGACAACTATATTTTTTATCATTACACCTTTTTTAATACAAGAAAGCATTAAATAACTACTCATTCAACGTACCTGCCTTTTCAGTACTTAACTTCTCCACAAAAAAAAGAAAGCATGCAAATTGTTTCCGTTTGCATGCTTTTTTATCCCGCTATTTGCCAGGACAGTAAGACCCCCACCTCAAAATTCAGCGAAAGCAAAGAACTTAGGCGGGGTCAGGCTGATAATCAGCGGGGATGAACACCCCCCACTGATTAAAGTTTCATTTTATGCGCTTGCTGATTCTTTTTTTACATCATCTTCAAGAACACGAACAAACTGCGCTTCGTTATATGGATAACCAGCTTTTGTAATTTTCACTTTTACTAGCTTACCAATCAATTCTTCAGATCCTTCAAACACAATTTTTAAGTAGTTATCTGTATAACCTACATATAAACCTTCACGGTCACCATCTTTAAATGTCTCTTCCGGAATGATTTCAAGTACTTCACCTTCAAATCTAGAAGCATACTCTTTCGCTAATTGATTTGATAGCTCAATTAGACGGTGAACACGATCGTTCTTCACGTCTTCAGGAACTTGATCTTCCATACGTGCTGCTGGAGTACCTGTACGTTTCGAATAAGGGAAAACGTGTAATTCAGAGAAACGATTCTCTTTAATGAAATTGTACGTTTCCATGAATTCCTCTTCTGTTTCGCCTGGGAATCCAACAATTACGTCTGATGTAATCGCAAGACCTGGTAACGCTTCTTTCAAACGATCTAAACGCTCTTGGAAAAATTCCATCGTATACTTACGGCGCATACGTTTCAATACAGTATTAGATCCTGACTGTAATGGAATATGCAAGTGACGTACAACTACTTCTGATTTATCTAACACTTCAATTACTTCATCAGAAATTTGACTCGCCTCAATAGAAGAAATACGAAGGCGTTTCAATCCGCCTACTTCCGCTTCCATATCGCGCAGTAATCCAGCTAAGTTATACTCTTTTATATCTTCACCGTACCCACCTGTATGAATGCCTGTTAATACGATTTCTTTATAACCCGCATCTACTAATTGCTGCGCTTGTTTAATAACTTCTTTTCCATCACGAGAACGCATTAAACCACGCGCCCAAGGAATGATGCAAAATGTACAGAAGTTATTACAACCTTCTTGTATTTTTAAAGATGCACGTGTACGGTCCGTGAAATATGGTACATCGAGCTCTTCATATACACGTGTTTTCATAATATTGCGGACAGCATTAATTGGTTGACGCTCTTTACGGAATTCTTCAATGTATCCTAACATCTTCTCACGATCTTGCGTACCAACAACAATATCTACACCTGGAATCGCCATAATTTCTGCTGGAGATGTTTGTGCATAACATCCAGTTACACAAATTACCGCATCTGGATTTTGACGTACAGCACGTCTAATTACTTGACGGCTTTTTTTATCTCCAGTATTCGTTACTGTACATGTGTTAATAACGTATACATCAGATTTTTTTTCATATTCAGTTCTTTCATAACCACCTTGTTTAAACAATTGCCAAATCGCTTCTGTTTCATAGTGGTTTACTTTACAACCTAACGTGTGGAACGCAACAGTTGCCATTGATTATCACCCCATCAATTCAAAATGATAAGAAGCGGCACTTAACGCATAAAGCGGAGCCGTTTCTGTTCTTAAAATTCTTGGTCCTAAACTACATGGTACAAATTTATGTTCACGAAGTGCGGTTATCTCTTCCTCCGCTAAACCGCCTTCTGGTCCAAATACAATCAGCAGCTTTTGGCCTGGTTTAATTGTCGCTAAAGATTTCGCAAAATTAGATTTCTCACCTTGTTTCGCTTCTTCCTCATACGCAACAAGACAAACATCATACTCGCTACTCATCGACAGCAGTTGTTTAAATGATGAGGGAACGTGTACTTCTGGAATTTCACTTCTATGCGATTGTTCCGCAGCTTCTTTTACAATTTTTTTCAAACGCTCAACTTTTTTATCTGCTTTTTTCGCATCCCACTTTACAATAGATCGAGATGCTTGAAATGGTAAAAATGCAGCTGCCCCAAGCTCAGTTCCTTTTTGAAAAATTAACTCTAGCTTGTCTCCTTTCGGCAGTCCACTTGCAATCGTCACGAACACAGGAAGTTCGCTTGACGCCTCTACCCATTCTACAATAGTGGTATCCACAAATTCACTGGTAATTTCAGCAATTGAACACTCTGCTGTTTTACCATTTACACAGCAATAAATGTGGTCACCAGCTGACATACGCATCACTCTTGCGATATGATGGACATCATCACCCATTATGCGAATACTTGTCTCATTTACATATTTCTCTTCTACAAAATAACGTTGCATATAATCACCTTAGTAGAGTTTCGTTCCTTTCGTAAGTCAACACTTACGAAAAGAACGAAACGTTATCATTTTCATATAACAAACGGTAAGTCCCTCACCTTATACGGTGAGAGACTCCCCTGTTCTTTATAGACTAAAATCTATATTACGCATTTCGTGCAATAATTGCTACCCAATCTTCCATTCGAAGTACTTCTTCAATTGAAAATCCAGCTGTTTCTAACGCTTCAGAAATTACTTTTTCTTTCGCCCCAATAATACCAGATGTAATAAATAATCCACCTGGCTTCACAACTCTCGCTGCATCTTCAGGGAATAGAAGAATGATTTCCGCTAGTAAATTTGCTACGATTAAATCAACCGGACCTTCAATACCTTCTAATAGACTATTCTGTCCAACATTGACAATGTCATCTGTTTTATTTAAGCGCACATTCATTTCTGCACTTTCAACTGCAACTGGGTCTAAATCATACGCTTGAACAGAAGCCGCACCTAATTTTGCCGCAGCAATACTAAGTACCCCCGAACCTGTCCCCACATCAATCACAGTATCACCTGGGTGAACCGTTTTTTCTAACGCACGAATACACATCGTCGTTGTTGGATGTGTCCCTGTACCAAACGCCATACCTGGATCTAATTCAATAATTTTTTCATCTGGAGAAGACGGTGTATACTCTTCCCACGTCGGCACAATTGTGAATGTATCAGAAATTTGAACTGGATGATAATACTTCTTCCAAGCAGTAGCCCAATCTTCCTCATCGACTTCATTAATTGTAATAGTTCCTTTACCAATTTCGATGTCGAAAGATGGTAGTGCATCAATAGATGATTTTACACCTGCAACCGTTTCGTTTAAAGAATCCGTTTGTGGGAAATATGCTTTTACCAAAACACCCTCACTTGGATATTCATCTGGGTTAAGTGCATAAATCTCACCGTATTGTTGCTTGCGCTCTTTCGTCAACTCCGCTGGGTCCTCAATCGCAACCCCGCTAGCGCCTGCTTCATGCAAAATATGAGAGACAGCTTCTACTGCTTCTTCTGTTGTATGAATACTAATTTCTGACCATTTCACAATTTACCAACTCCATTTTTTATTTCCATTATTCCCCTTTGAAAGCACGTTTAAGCTTTCTGAATAAGCTATCATCCTGCTCTTCTTGCCCTGCAAATTCACGCAATAAATCTTTTTGATGTGAAGTTAATTTCGTCGGCACAACAACACGAACGACTACATATTGATCTCCTTGACCATATCCACGTACGTTCGGAGCACCTTTTCCTTTTAAGCGGAATTCTGTTCCTGTTTGTGTTCCTGCTGGAATTTTCAGCTTCACTTTGCCATGAACGGTAGGAACTTCTACTTCCGCACCAAGTGCCATTTGCGCAAATGTTATTGGCATTTCGCAAATAATGTGATCCCCTTCGCGTTCAAAGAATTCATGATTTCTCACATGAACAACAACATATAAGTCACCTGCCGGTCCGCCATTTACGCCTGCTTCACCTTTTCCAGATACACGAATTTGTTGACCATTATCGATACCCGCTGGAATTTTAACATTGATTTTTTTACGTTTACGAACTTTACCAGAACCATGGCATGTCGTACATTTCTCTTTAATCATTTGACCTGTTCCTGAACAATGTCCACAAGCTTGACGGTTTACAATACGCCCAAATGGTGTATTTTGTTCTACACTTACTTGCCCTGATCCTGAACAATGTTTACATGTTTCTTTTGAAGTCCCTGGTTTTGCTCCACTACCCTTACAAGTATCACATGGATCCTCCACTGGAATCTCAACGTTTAATTCTTTACCAAAAATAGCTTCTTCAAACTCTAAAGTAACTTGATATTGTAAATCAGCACCTTGACGTGGAGCATTTGGATCACGACGTCTGCCGCCACCGCCAAAGAATGAACTAAAGATATCTTCGAAACCGAAGCCACCGCCGAAGTCTCCTCCGCCACCGAAACCTTGATTCGGACCAGCGTGACCAAATTGATCATACTGCGCACGCTTTTGATCATCGCTCAATACTTCGTATGCCTCTTGTACTTCTTTAAACTTTTCAATTGCATTTTCTTCTTTACTTACGTCTGGATGATATTTTTTAGCCAAACGACGATACGCTTTTTTAATTTCATCTTTTGAAGCGCCCTGGCTAAGTCCAAGGACCTCATAATAGTCTCGTTTATTCATAAATTTGCAACCCCCGAATCTTTCACATAAACGTAATTTTAACACCGAAAGAAAGTGCTTTGCAACAAAGTTTCCTCACTTACAGTATGCAAAATAAAAAACTTAAGATCCTCACACATTTCTTCTGATTCGTGAAAAAAGCCAAAGCCAAGGCACGCTTGACTTTGACTTTTTGTCATCTTACTTATTTTATTTCACTGTATTACTTGTCTTCTTTTACTTCTTCAAACTCAGCGTCTACTACATTATCTTTTTTCGCGCCAGCGTCTTGTGCTCCTTGTGCACCTTCTGCTTGCCCTGCAGCCGCTTGAGCTTGCTCGTATAATTTAACAGTTAATTGTTGTACGATTTCTTGAAGAGCATCTTTTTTCACACGGATTTCTTCAAGTTCGTTTTTCTCGATTGCCGCTTGTAATGCTTCTTTCGCTTCCGTTGCTTTCGCTACTTCAGCTGCATCTACTTTACCTTCTAAATCTTTTACAACTTTGTCTGTTTGGAATACAAGTTGGTCAGCTTCGTTACGAAGTTCAACTTCTTCCTTACGTTTTTGGTCAGCATCAGCATTTGATTCAGCTTCTTGTACCATACGATCTACTTCTTCATCAGAAAGACCTGAAGAAGATTGGATTGTAATAGTTTGCTCTTTGCTTGTTCCTAAGTCTTTTGCACGTACGTTAACGATACCGTTCGCATCAATATCGAATGTTACTTCGATTTGTGGAATTCCACGTGGTGCTGGCGGAAGGTCTGTTAATTGGAAACGACCTAACGTTTTGTTGTCAGCTGACATTGGACGCTCACCTTGTAGTACGTGAATGTCTACCGCTGGTTGGTTATCAGCAGCTGTTGAGAATACTTGTGACTTACTTGTCGGAATTGTAGTGTTACGCTCGATTAGTTTCGTGAACACACCGCCCATAGTTTCGATACCTAAAGAAAGTGGAGTTACGTCTAATAATAGAACGCCCTCTACATCACCAGTAAGTACGCCACCTTGAACTGCAGCACCTAATGCTACAACTTCATCTGGGTTTACACCTTTGTATGGCTCTTTACCAGTTTCACGTTTAATTGCTTCTTGTACAGCTGGGATACGAGTAGATCCACCAACAAGGATAACTTTATCTAATTCGCTTGGAGCAAAACCAGCGTCTTTTAATGCACGACGAGTTGGCTCTAATGTTCTTTCAACAAGACCAGCTGAAATTTCTTCGAATTTAGCTCTTGTTAACGTTAATTCTAAGTGTAATGGGCCAGCAGCTCCAGCACTAATGAATGGTAATGAAATTTGTGTTTGTGTTACACCAGAAAGATCTTTCTTCGCTTTTTCAGCTGCATCTTTCAGACGTTGAAGTGCCATTTTATCTTGGCTTAAATCAATGCTATTTTCTTTTTTGAATTCAGCTACTAAATGATCGATGATAACTTGGTCAAAGTCATCTCCACCAAGACGGTTGTCACCAGCAGTTGAAATAACTTCGAATGTGCCGTCTGCTAACTCAAGGATAGATACATCAAATGTACCGCCACCTAAGTCATATACTAAGATTTTTTGCTCTTCATCTTGTTTTTCTAAACCGTAAGCAAGTGCTGCGGCTGTTGGTTCGTTAATGATACGCTCAACTTCTAAACCAGCGATACGACCAGCATCTTTCGTTGCTTGACGCTCTGCATCGTTGAAGTATGCAGGTACTGTAATAACAGCTTTCGTTACTGTTTCACCTAAGTATGCTTCAGCAGAAGCTTTTAAGTTTTGTAAAATGATTGCAGAAATTTCTTGAGGTGTAAAATCTTTACCTTCAACTTCTACTTTGTAGTCTGTACCCATATGACGTTTAACAGACATGATTGTATTTGGGTTTGTAATTGCTTGACGCTTCGCAACTTCCCCAACTTGACGCTCTTCATTTTTGAAAGCTACAACAGAAGGTGTTGTACGGTTTCCTTCTGGATTTGGGATAACCTTTGGTTCTCCACCTTCCATAACAGCTACACAAGAGTTTGTTGTACCTAAGTCAATACCGATAATTTTACTCATGGCGAATCCTCCTACTTTTATGTAAATTATTGATTTACTTTTACCATTGATGGGCGAATCACACGGTCTTTTAGTTTATAACCTTTTTGGAATTCTTCAACTACCGCGTTTGATTCAAATTCACTGTCTTCCACTTGCATAATAGCTTGGTGTTCATTCGGATCAAACTGTTTACCAACAGCTTCAATCGCTTCAACACCTTCTTTAGTCAACGCTTCTAGCAATTGACGATGCACCATTTCCATACCTTGTAACAAGGATTTCGTTTGCTCGTCAGTCGCTTCCACTTGCATCGCTCTTTCAAAATTATCAAGAGCTGGCAAAATATCTGAAACTAGACTTTGTGCTCTATATTTATCAGCAGCCTGTTTATCCATTTGGACACGGCGCTTATAATTTTCAAAATCAGCTTGTAGACGTAATGTGCGACCTTCCGTTTCCGTTAGTTTCGCTTGTAACTCATCTACTTTTTCTTGTAAAAGAGCAGCCTCACTTTTTTCTTCTACAGTTTTTTCACTGTTTTCTGGCGTGACAGCTTCTTCAACTTGCGCTTCTTTCACTTCTTCTACCACTTGTTCGTTACGCTCTTCCACAATTTTCACCTCCTTAAAAGGTATTAGGTATCATGCTTAGCATGATTACCTAAGCATTATATATTACACACAGCAATGAAAATTTCATCACTTGAGCGAATGTATTACTCTCATTTACTTTTTAAGTCCGTCTGTAAATTGTCTTGTAAATAACTGCAGTAAACTAATTACACGAGAGTATTGCATTCTCGTCGGACCTAAAATTGCAATTGTTCCAAGTTGCTCTTCTCCAATCGAATACGTTGCAGAAATCAAACTGCAATCCTCCATTGCCGTAGAAGAATTTTCTCTACCAATTTTCACTTGAATTCCGACTTGTTTATGACGCAAAATGTCATAAAACGCAGCCTCATTATCAATCATCGTCAGCAAAGATCTTACTTTGTGAATGTCATGGAACTCTGGTTGCGAAAGCATATTTGCTTTTCCTCCAAAGTATATCTTTTCCGATAAAGGGACTTGAAATGTACCATCTAACATTTTTATTGCACTATCGTAATTATGAACATACCCACGCAAGACTGTAACAATCTCTTTAAAGATTTTATTATGAAGTTCTGCCATAGGTATACCAGATAGCTTTTCATTTAAAATATTAACCATTTTTTCTAAATCTGATAAATCAACAGATTCCGGAACGGTAATCGTTTTACTTTGCACATGCCCTGTATCTGTTACAATAATAGCGACTGCTGTTTGACGATCAAGCGGTACAATTTGTACATTTTTAAGTTTATTTGTGCTCAATTTGGGACCAAGAACAATGGCCGTATAATTCGTAAGCTCTGATAAAATTTGAGCTGATTGTTGTGCAATTTTTTCTGCTTCAAAAATTCTTTCAGCAAATAAATCTTTAATTTGTACAATTTCATCGGTCGGTAAGTTTTGCGGCGCTAAAAGATGGTCTACATAAAATCGGTATCCTTTTTCAGAAGGAACACGCCCAGAAGAACTATGCGTTTTTTCAATAAATCCTAATTCTTCTAAATCAGCCATTTCATTTCGAATAGTAGCTGAACTAAACGTAATTTCATCTTTCTTAGCCAACGTCCTCGAACCAACTGGTTGCGCTGATCCAATAAAGTCATCAACAATTGTTTGTAAAATTAAGAGCTGACGTTCCGTAAGCATCTCATCATCACCTCTGTTAGCACTCTTTGTCTTCGAGTGCTAAATCTATTAATAACTTACCAAAATTGACATTCAATTGTCAACGGAAACGTCACGAAATAACAAAAATTTTTCACGCTTATGGCACATTTAATTAATCAATCAAAAATGACTGGAATACTTCATTCCCTAATAGTTTCCCTTTCCTCGTTAAACAAACATGTCCATCTCTGTTTTCAAGTAATCCTTGTTCTTGATTACTTTGTAACTGCTTTGCAAAAACATGGTCCATCTCCACATTAAATTTCTTTTGGAATTCTAACTTAGAAACACCTTTTGTTTTTCGAAGTCCTAAGAACAACTCTTCTTCCATTTTTTCTTTCTCTGTCACTGGATGAACATCTAAATATGGAAATCCTGTCTCATCAATTTTAGTGAAATATTGCTTGAGCGGACCTACATTTTGAATTCGTTCCCCGTTCACATAGCTATGCGCTCCAGCTCCAAATCCATAATACTCTTCATTATTCCAGTATGTGAGATTATGTCTACTTTCATTATTACCTTTTGAGAAGTTACTAATCTCATACTGGTTATAACCATGTTTCTCCATTTCATCCATTACCATTTCGTACATTTTCGCTTCATGGTCTTCACCTGGAAGTCTTAATTTCCCTTTATTCATTAAGTTATAAAATACGGTTTTCGGTTCCACAATTAAGGAATATGCCGAGAAATGTTGTACACCAAGCGTAAAGGCAATGTCTAATGTTTCCTTTACATCTTCTATCGTCTGTCCTGGCAGAGCATAAATTAAATCTACATTAATATTTGTAAAACCAACTTCCTGCGCTTCTCGAATTGCTACGAATGCATCTTCTCTCGTATGCCTGCGTCCAATCTTCTCAAGTAGCTCATTACGAAACGTTTGCACACCAAAACTAATTCGGTTTACTCCACCTTCTAGCAATACGTTCAATTTCTCTTTCGGTAAATCACCTGGATTCGCTTCAAATGTTAATTCACAATTCGGCGCAAATGGACGCAAACGACGGTTAATGATGTCGAGTAGTTTTTTTGTCTGTTCCATATTTAATGCCGTCGGAGTTCCTCCGCCAACAAAAATCGTTTTCATACTTTCAAACGGTACTTTTTGAACCGTATTTATTATTTCTTTCTCTAAATATTGTAAGTATTGATCAACCGGTTGGCGTTCAATAAATACTTTATTAAAATCACAATAGTGACAAATATGCTGACAAAATGGAATATGAATATATGCAGCTTGTACCAAATATAACTCCTACCTTTCTAAAAAGAAAACCTCCGCACTCCGGAGGATTCTTTACTTCTCTACTGTATTACGGATTTGTTCCATTCGCATTTTTCCCCAATCATACATCATTTCAACGATCGGTAAAAGCGACATACCTAATTCCGTCATATAGTACTCAACACGCGGAGGAATTTCCGGGTATACCGTTCGATCAACAATCCCGTCCTCCATTAACTCTTTCAATTGATTTGACAACACTTTATGAGAAATGCTCGGGAACAGACGTTGCAATTCACTAAAACGATGCGGACCTTCCACACCTAAGTGCCACAATATCACAACTTTCCACTTCCCACTAATTATAGAAAGCGTCAGTTCCTTTTCGCAATTAAAATTACCTTTTTGTATTTTCTCTCGAATATCTTTTCGAATATTTTCGGACATTAATAGTCTCCTAACTCTATATCAATCACTAAAAAGCTCTCTCACTATTGTAAATGAGAGATGCTAAGATGTCTAAAAAGTAGCATATAAAAAAGAAGCCGAACGAACGGCTTCTACTTTTATCACGATTGGTGCGGGCTAATAATTAGCGAAGAATAGAAAAATCCCCACTAATTATAGTTCACTCCATTAGTTATCATCCATTTTCAGTACAGCCATGAATGCTTCTTGCGGCACTTCTACAGAACCAACAGACTTCATACGTTTTTTACCTTCTTTTTGCTTATCAAGAAGTTTACGCTTACGAGAAATGTCACCACCGTAACATTTTGCAAGTACGTTTTTACGCATCGCCTTAATTGTAGAACGAGATACAACTTTATTTCCGATAGTCGCCTGAATTGGCACTTCAAACTGTTGTCTTGGAATTAATTTCTTTAATTTCTCTACAATTACTTTACCACGGTCATACGCTGAATCACGATGTACAATAAATGATAAAGCATCCACTTGTTCATTATTTAAAAGAATATCCATTTTCACAAGTTTAGATGGTTTATAACCAATTAACTCGTAGTCAAATGATGCATATCCTTTCGTATTTGATTTCAATTGATCGAAGAAATCATATACGATTTCTGATAACGGGATTTCATATGTCAATGTAACACGTGTTTCATCTAAATATTGCATATCAATAAACGTTCCACGTTTCCCTTGGCAAATTTCCATTACAGCTCCAACATAGTCATTCGGAACCATAATTGCAGCCTTCACAAACGGCTCTTCTACACGATCGATAGTCTGTGGATCTGGCATATTAGATGGATTATCAACAATAAAATCTTCACCGTTCGTTAAATACACTTTATAAATAACGCTTGGCGCTGTTGTAATTAAGTCAATCTTGAATTCACGTTCAATACGTTCTTGAATAATCTCCATGTGAAGAAGCCCTAAGAAACCACAACGGAAACCAAAACCTAAAGCTTGAGATGTTTCAGGCTCAAATTCAAGAGCAGAATCATTCAATTCTAGTTTTTCTAACGCATCACGTAAGTCGTTATAACGTGCAGAATCGATTGGATATAAACCACAGAATACCATTGGGTTTAATTTTCGATACCCTTTTAACGGCTCTGCAGCCGGACGTTTCGCATGTGTAATCGTATCACCAACACGTGTATCGCCTACATTTTTAATAGATGCTGCCAAGAAACCTACATCACCTACTGTTAACTCGTCACGTTGCGTCGTTTTCGGTGTAAACACACCTACTTCTGTTACTTCAAATTCTTTTCCAGTTGCCATCATACGTACTTTATCGCCAACTTTTACCGTTCCATTTACAACACGGATATATGCAATTACACCACGGTACGGATCATATAAAGAATCGAAAATCATACATTGTAACGGCTCTTCTGAATCACCTGTTGGAGCTGGTACCTTTTCAACGATTTGTTCTAAAATTTCTTCAATACCAATGCCAGCTTTTGCTGAAGCAAGTACAGCTTCCGATGCATCTAAACCAATTACATCTTCTACCTCTTGACGTACGCGTTCTGGGTCTGCACTTGGTAAGTCGATTTTATTAATAACTGGTAAGATTTCTAAATTATTATCAAGCGCTAAATATACGTTCGCTAATGTTTGCGCCTCAATTCCTTGCGCTGCATCCACTACAAGAATTGCACCTTCACAAGCCGCTAAACTACGAGATACTTCGTACGTAAAGTCGACGTGTCCTGGAGTATCGATTAAGTGAAGAATATACTCTTCACCGTCTTTCGCTTTATACGTTAGTTGTACTGCATTTAATTTAATTGTAATACCACGCTCACGCTCCAACTCCATAGAGTCAAGCAATTGCGCCTTCATTTCGCGCTGTGCCAACGCGTTTGTTTTCTCCAAAATACGGTCTGCCAACGTTGATTTCCCGTGGTCAATGTGAGCAATGATGGAGAAGTTACGAATTTTGGACTGTCTTTTTGCTCTTTCTTCTTTATTCATCTATGTTCTCAACTCCTAATAGTCTCGCCAATATACACTAGCACTGATTATATCAATAGAGCAGCAAAGATTCAATGAAAACTCGTGCTGCTTACAATACAAATCACTCTATCTATATCTTATGCGAACAAACCATAAGAGACAAACCTTTTTCAAATTAAAAGACAGCTCTCTTACAAACATAAGACAACCATCCTTCCCGCTACCCTTAACTAAAAATTCCTTTTATTGCCCCAACAACTATATCCGTTCCAAACTTTGTCATATCACGAGCAACACTTGCTATCGCCATACCGATACCTTCTACAACATTAAAACTTCTTAAGCTTTCTAACTGTTTTTGTTTTTCAATAGCCGAAAACGTCTCTCCCGAAATTTCCGATTCAGCCCCAGCGCCTTCTGTTCCTGTCATATGAGCAATTTGTTCATATGACAGCTGACGATATCCTTTCATACTTTTTAAGCCATGATTAGCAAGTCCCACTCCAGCTATCATCATAAGCAAACATAAGACTGTACCGCATATACATAACAGCGTAAATTGACTCAAGCTATTTCTGCCTCTTTCCATCAATGTGTATATGCCCCTGTATTATCCTGATCAATCTGATGATGCAGTGCTGCATTTAAACCGCTGGCTATTACATTTGCCATATCCTCAATAAACGCATCTACTTCTTTTGGAGTTACCATTAAATTATGACCAAGAGGAGATAACACTTCATAAATTAACTTTCTCTTTTCTTCTTCTTCTAACGTACCAATAGCTCCTAAAAACATATTTCGACTCTTTTCATCCGGCATATCTTCTTCTGTTAATTTTTTCTTTTCTCCAAATGTAAAACCTGCTGGTAATAAAGAGCGTGACGGTTTGTTTCCTTCTTTCAGTTCCCGGCCAAAATGTTTCAAAATAAAATCAATTGTATCACTCGTAATCGAAACAGCATCTACCACAGTTGGCACACCAATTGCGATAACAGGAATACCTAATGTTTCTTTACTTAGTTCCTTACGCTTATTCCCAACACCAGATCCTGGATGAATTCCTGTATCAGAAATTTGTATCGTACTATTTACTCGTTCAATAGAACGCGCAGCTAATGCATCAATTGCGATGACAAAGTCTGGTTTTGTCTTCTCAATAATTCCGTAAATGACATCGCTCGTTTCAATCCCTGTAATTCCCATTACCCCTGGACGAATGGCACTAACAGGTCTAAACCCTTCTTCCACACTTTCAGGCTGCAATTTAAACAAATGTCTCGTCACCAGTACGTTCTCTACAACTATCGGTCCGAGTGCATCCGGCGTTACATTCCAATTCCCAAGACCTACGATTAAACAACTCGCTTCTTTTGAAACTCCAACCTCTTCTAAGAAATAAGAAAATTCTTTTGCAAAAATACGCTCTACCTTTTGCTGAAGTTCCGTATCTTGTTGTCGTATACCTTGCACCTCAAGAGTTAAATAACTTCCAGGTTTTTTCCCCATCGACTCAGATGCAATTTCATCAATAGTTACTTTTGTAATTGTAACTCCCTCTTCTTCCCTCTCTTTTACAATAACTCCCTGTATCCCTTTTTGTTCTTCTTGGCGCTCTTGTAGCATTTGGTGCGCCTCTACAGCAAGGTCAGTTCTAACACTATATTTACTTAAATCTAATGGTTCTTTCATCGTATCTCCTCCGTAATTCATAGTAAATATCGTTAGATTTCCCCAAGTTATATTAGGTCATTCTTTCCTTTACGTGAAATTTCATTGATATACTATTGCAATTCTCTTCACCGTTTGATAAAATATCACTTGTTCTATGTAAGAATCGAGTCATTCGATTGCACCAGGGAGGTGAAAAGTATGGCAAACATCAAATCTGCTATCAAACGCGCTAAACTTAGCGAAGAGCGTCGTTCACATAACGCTTCTATCAAGTCTGACATGCGTACTGCTGTTAAAACTGTAGAAACTTTAGTTACTAATAACGATCTTGAAAATGCTAAAGAAGCTTTCAAAACTGCTTCTAAAAAACTTGACAAAGCAGCTCGTAAAGGTCTTATCCACCAAAACGCTGCAGCTCGTCAAAAATCTCGCTTAGCGAAACAAGTAAACGCGTAAGGCGTTTAAAAAACGATCCATTCGGATCGTTTTTTATATACACAAAAAAGTTCACGTACTAAGTACGTGAACTTTTTTGTGTCACTACATATGATTTAACCGCATTAAGAAAAACTCAAGCACAAGTTTCTTATCCATCTTTCCAGTCTTCATACTATAATCAGCTTCCGCCAATTCTATAATAACTTTTTTTAATTCTTCAAAAGAGAAAAACTTCGTTTGATTCATCGCCAACTTTACCCGGTACGGATGTACACCAATATGGGACGCGATTTGATTTTGTCCGTAACCACGCTGTTGCAACTCTTTCACTTGATGCAGCAAGCGGAACTGACTTACTAATAAAGCGAGCAGTTTAATCGGTTCTTCCTGCTGTGTAAATAATCCGTCTAAAATTTGCATCGCACCAGCGATATCTTTTTTCACCACTTTTTCTGTTAAAGCAAACACGTTTTGCTCAACAGATTTCGGCACAAGTTCCGTGACAAGTTTTGGCGTAATTTCTCCGCCCATACCGACGTATAACGTTAACTTGTCCATTTCCTTCGCCAACATTGTTACATTACTTCCCACAAGCTCTAACAATAAACTAACAGCTGCATTATCAATATGCACATGCACCTCATCCGCACGAGAAACAATCCACTTCTGAACATCCTGCACTTGCATCGCATTTGCTTCTATTACATCCGCTGTTTTCTTTAATAGTTTTGTAATTTTTTTTCGTTCGTCTAATTTTTCATAAGGCGCAACAAAAACAAGAATAGAAAAAGGAGATGGCTCCCCAATATATTCTTCTAAAATTTTTATATTTTGTTCTAATTTTTCTTTTTGTGCCGTTAAAAATAGTGGTGATTTTATTAATATAACTTTACGCTCTCCAAAAAAAGGAAGCGTATGCGCATCCTCAACTACATCTTCTAAATACGCTTCTTCCAAATCGTATGTCACAACATTAAACTCTCGATCTTCCTCTTCAAGCGCTTCCGTTGTAATAAGCTTTATCGTTTCATTTATAAAATAAGCTTCCGTTCCATACAGTACATACAACGGAGCGAACTGTTTCTTTTTAATCTTCTTATGTATATCACTCATATTTTTTCCTACTCCCTAACTTAGCAATATATATTTATACTAATGCCCTAGCTTTTGTTTTACAAGTACAAAGGGACGGTCTTTATAACCCGCCCCTTTATTTATATAAAACGCCACGCAATAAGCCCCGGATTTCTTATTGGTGTGCGGTAATCACCTTCCCTTTATTATTTACAATAATAATCTTAGTATAAGTGCCAACTGTTAACATGATTGGAAATGAAAAATTCACGCTACTTAACTAACTAGAAAAAGTATACAAATACTCTATTTCACTTCATATGGAAATTGTAGATTTTTTTCTGACAATATTTTATACTAAAATGGAATGTTGGGGAGGGATTCTAAATGAATGATTTTGAACAAAACGTTCAAAGTAAACGCAATGACGCTATTGATTCAGGGGTAGGATTTATCGTCTCATTTGGTTTTTTCGCAACACTTTTCATTATTGCAACTGTTATTAAATTCATCGGTTCTTAAAGGCTGCTGCTTAACGGCAGTCTTCTTTTTTTCATCTTCTATGTGTTTCATCATATGTGATTTTACTTTGAAAGGTTCCTTTTTCTCCATTAAAAACATAGGAAATAGCACCTTGCTTATCCGTACGCCATATATCAATACCCATCTTCTTAAAACGCTCTATAACTTCCTTATGCGGGTGCCCATACCTATTACGCTCTCCCACAGAAATAATCGCTACAGCAGGCTGTACAAGGCTTAAAAATGGATCTGCAGACGATGTTTTACTCCCATGGTGGGCAACTTTTAAAATATTAGCCCGCAAATCAGGATATGTTGATACTATAAACTTTTCTCCTTCTTCTTCTAGATCACCCGTAAATAGCCATGTTAGTCCCCCTAGTCTGGCCCATAGTACAATCGAAGAGTCATTTTCTCCCTTTTCTTTCCCCTTTGGAGCTAATACGAAAAATTCCGCTTCATTTACCCTCCAACCTTCCCCTTCTCCTACTACACTTATCTTCATGCTCTTTTCTAACGCCTTTTTCTTCACCACTTTTTCCAATACAGCATCTTGTTCCTTTCTCCCAAATACAACTTCTTTTACAATAATAGATGACAGCAAATCCAGCGCAGCACCTATATGATCCGCATCTCCGTGCGTTACAATTAATTTATCAATCGTTTTTATACCTTCTTTTTGTAAAAAAGGAACAAGAATATCATGCCCAACAGAAAATTCATGCTTTTTCTGTTGCCACGCTTCCTTCTTGACAGGAAGGGCTCCTCCTGTATCAATAAGATAAACCTCTTTATCGTATGGAAGACGAATTAATATCGCATCTCCCTGTCCAACATCAAGAAATGTAACACTCCCACTTTCGCGAAAATATGGATATACATAATGACAAGTACTAATAAAAAGAAACACACCCACAACTATGCACAAATTTTTTTTCGTTATTACCCTTTCCAAAATCACAAATATACTAACGATACTAAAACAATATATAGCCACAAGAAATAAAGGAGTTTGACCAAAAGTAAGTCGGATGAAAGGGAAACTTTCACAGTAACTTAGAAAATCATTAGAAATGGTTAAACATAGTGAAAGTACATATGCAATTCCTTTTGCGAAAAATGGAATAACCGGCATACATATAAGAATAATGATGCTACACGGCAATACAATAATGGATAGAAAAGGAACATATATAAGATTGAGGAAAATGCTATAAGGAGAAAAATAACCAAAATGATATAACAAGATGGGGGTACTAGCGAGCTGTGAAATTATAGAAATGTAAATAGAATTTCGAACTATCCCATTACTACGCCCTAATAATATCGGCGCAGATAGTAGTAAAGAAAAACTACCTACAAATGAGAATTGAAATCCAATGTTGAAAATAAGATACGGATCGTATATAAGCATACATATAGCTGTTATACTTAAGGCGTCTAGACTAGATAAGCGAACAGAGCACATGAAAGCTACCAATAATAAAACTCCTGTTATAGAAGCCCTCACAACAGATGGCGACGCCCCAGCTATGATCATATACAGAGGAATGCAAACTATAAGGCATACTGTTGCTGTCTCTTTCGTCACACCACTTCTTAGCAAAACAAAATACATTATAACCATTAATAGTACGATATGCGATCCTGAAATTGCTAACAAATGTATAAGACCAAATTGTTGATATTGCTCTTCTACTTCAAACGTCATTTGTTGTCGATCTCCAAATAATAATGCGTTCATAAATGCACCTGATTGTTCCGGGAACATTTCTGTAACTTTCGAGATTGTTTGTTGCCTGAGAAGGAAAATCCATTGCACGAGTGACAACGATGTTTTGTGACATTCAGAAATGTATGTCACATCAAATATAAAATGTATTTTTTGCTGATATAAATAATTACGATAATCAAAAACATGAAAATTCCGGGCAGTTTGTGGTTCTTTCACCTCCCCTTTAAATGTACACGATATACCTACATGTAATTGTTGCAACTGCTTCTTTTCCGAAGCAGATTGTATTTTATAATTTAACTGCACTAAGTTTTTATTCTGATCTTCAATTTGAAAAGAGAGACGATCCCCATTAATTAGAGGTGTATTTTGCACGACCCCTCGTGTAACTTCATAGGACTCCCCTAGCGGCTTATTTAGACTCTGAACATACGTGGTGTACATAACGCCACTAAAACACGCTATTATACAAAATATGAAGGTTTTACGCGAAGTACGATATAAACAAAATAAAACATAACAAACGAAACAACAAGCAGCCAACAAATGCGATGCGGAAAAGGTAATTGCAATCCCAATTATAAACGAGATTGCAACATAGCCCCATTGCCCATTCAACTCATACTCACTCCTTATAGCATCATTTTCGCTTTAGTGAATACACGCTGTAATTCTTCCATTGATAAATTATCTTTTTCTAAAGCTGCGAATAATTCCTTTAGCTGTAAATGACGCTCTTGTTCCTCTAGCGATGTAATATCGTATTCTAGCGGAACGTGCTTTACTGTTACACTCGCTTGTTCAAATAACTCTACGGCATACGGATGATTTTTATAGTCCTGTGCATAATAAACCGCTGTAACACCACTTTGAATAATCGCCTTACAGCACTGCAAACAAGGAAAATGTGTGACATAAATTTCCGCTTCCTCTGTTTTTGCACCAAATTTCGCACATTGCAATAAAGCATTCATTTCAGCATGAATTGTACGAACGCAATGATTATCAATGACATAGCAACCATCGTCTATACAATGCACACCACCTTTAATTGAACCGTTATATCCACCAGCAATAATTCGTTTATCACGAACGATTGTCGCTCCTACCGCAAGCCTTGTACATGTACTACGTAAAGATAGTAGATGGCTTTGCGTCATAAAATATTGATCCCATGAAATTCGTTCCATATTTTTCACCTTCTTTTTTGTCTACTTGTAGTGTAGCGAAAAAAGAAAAACTTCGTCAATCTTTTATGGAATAATAATTTGATCTTTTATTTTCTCTAAAGACTTCGCACCAATCCCATCAATTTCTAATAAATCTTCTATTTTCTGAAACAGACCATGTTCTTCTCGATATTTCAAAATACTTTCCGCTTTCCGAGAACCAATGCCTGTTATTTTTTCAAGTTGCTCTTTAGAAGCTGTATTTATTTGCACTTTACCCTCGCTTTTTGAAAAAGTAGCCCCTTCTTGCACTGGCTCATTCTTGTTAGGAACATAAAGAAGCATTTGGTCTTGGACCATTTGCGCCAAATTCACTTTCTTCACATCTGCATCCGGCAACAAACCACCAGCTTTTTCAACCGCCTCCTTCACCCGGTCCCCTTCCTTCATTTCATACACACCCTCTTTAAAAACCGCCCCTTTCACATCAATTATAATTATTTTTTTCTGCTCCTTTGCATCCAATACTTTCGGTTTACTTTTTTTCTCCACATCTTTCACTTGAACTTCCGTTGTAACGAGCGATCGCTCTGTTTGCTGATTCGTTTTCCAGAAAAAAAGAAAAATCAAAGTGCCAATAATAACCACTAATCCCAACCATTTTTTCGGAAAATCCCACATCATTTTACACCTCTAATCATAAATTTATAACATCATTCATATTGTTTAGGAGAAAGCTGTTACGAAGGAGGGATGAAACATTGAACATAGGAATTATAGGGACAGGGAACATGGGGAGTATACTAATCGATGCATTTTTAGAAACCCGTGCTGTCAAACCTTCGTGCCTTACTATTATTAATCGGACGCCTGCCAAAGCATATCATATAAAAGAAAAATACCCTTCTGTTCATATAGCCAAAACAATCCAAGAGGTAATCGAACAATCCCAGCTTATTTTCATTTGCGTAAAACCGATAGATATATACCCTATTCTACAAAAATACGCTGACCATTTTTCAGACGAAGATTGCTTAGTTTCTATCACAAGCCCCATATCTCCATCACAATTAGAAACACTTATACCTTGCCACGTCGCTCGTATCATTCCAAGCATCACAAACCGCGCCTTATCCGGCGCATCACTATTTACATTTGGAAATAGCTGCTCTCTAGAATGGCAACAAAAACTACTTCGTCTATTCAAAAACATTTCTACTCCCCTTGTTATAGAAGAAGATATAACGCGCGTTTCATCTGATATAGCAAGCTGCGGCCCTGCTTTTTTTAGTTATTTATTACAATGTTTCATTAACGCTGCTGTAGATAAAACAAATATTACACATGAAGAAGCCACTACTTTAGTAAGTGAAATGGTCATTGGAATGGGGAAATTACTTGAAAAAGAAATTTTCACATTACCTACTTTACAAGAAAAGGTATGCGTTAAAGGCGGTGTTACAGGAGAAGGTATTCGTATTTTAGAAGAGCACGTTGGGGATATGTTTCATAAATTAATCGAACGGACACATGAGAAATTTGATGAAGATTTAAAATGCGTTGAGCAGCAATTCAATAAACACACATAATAAATACGCCATCGTAATCCCAAACCCTTTTTATTAATACTTATCTTTTTCATACTACATTTTCACTAAAACTAGCATTTTTACACTTTACACATATCATCTTTTTATTTTTCTAGAACTAAAACTACACCTTTTCTATAAAACAAAAGCAACCTTATCGGTTGCTTTTCTTTTATCCATTCTTCTTCGCCATAAAAAAGATGCGCTCTGTTTGTTCTGTCACTTCAATTCGTTCAAAGTCACCTGTGACGCGAAGCACTGTAAACCCAGCTTCTTCAAGCCATTTTGTTAACACTTCAACTGAATACGCACGTTGCACGTGACATTCGTCAAAACGATGATACACATCTTCTTCTGAATCTTGTACAAAGAATGTCAAATCATGTTCCACACTATCTGATTCTTCTCCAGGGAAGCAGTTCCAAATAAGTGATATTTCTTCGCCGTTCACTGTATATGTTTCATTTTGAAATACGTGATGTATTTTATATAAAGAGTGTACATCGAATAAAAACAAGCCATCCTGACGTAAATGGTGGAAAACTCTTCTAAATGTTTCTTGCACTCCATCTTCTTGCAATACATAATTTAATGAGTCACAAAAGATTGTCACACAATCAAATTCACCAGGAACATCGAGTTCTCTCATGTCTTGTTGGTAAAAAGGAATAAAATAGCCTTCTCCCCCCAATTTTTGCTGCGCGACAGTTAACATTTCTTCCGAAAGATCTACACCAATTAAGTCATAACCTTTTCGCACAAGCGGAAGTGTTACGTTACCAGTTCCACATGCTACGTCAAGGATTCTTGCCTCTTTCATAGATGCCTGTTGTAAACTTTCCTCTGTGAATTCCACCCATTTATCATAAGGGACATCATTCATCAGTTCGTCATACAGCAAAGCAAATTGTTCGTATTTCATTGATCTAGCTCATCTGCAATATCTTCACGCGGCACATCGCCCCATAGACGCTCTAAATTATAGTGATTACGCTCATCTTTATGGAATACATGAGCAACCACATCACCAAGGTCTACTAAAACCCAACGCGCTTCATCAAAGCCTTCCATACGTTGTACGTTAATTTCGAACTCATGTGCCTTCGCTTTAATTTCACGTGCAATTGCTTGTACTTGCTTGTCTGAATTTCCGTGACAAATAATAAAATAGTCTGCAATCGGTGAAATACCTTGCATATTTAGTACAACCATATCTTCTGCTCTCTTATCATCAGCTGCTTTTGCCGCTAATACTAATAACTCTTTATCTTTCATTTATTAATTTCCTCCTTGATAACTTCATTGTATGTTTGGAATGTTAATGGATAAATCGTTTGATCTTTTTCCATTAAAAATTGAATTGTTCGCTTTAAAGCAAACAGTAAAGCTTGATTTATATCTTTATATGCGAGTTTCCTCGCTTCTTCCACACCAGGAAACTTACGTCCTGGTTCAATGTAATCTGCTACATAAATAACTTTATCTAACATTGTCATTTTTTCATGACCACTTGTATGATATGTAATAGCTTGTAGAATTTCAGGATCAGTAATGCCTACTTCTTTTTCTACTAAGTATGCCCCAACAGGTGCATGCCATAACTCTTTGTTATAGTGCAGTAGATCCTTTGGCAAAGCTTCTCCCTTAATAATCTCTTCCATTTCTGGAATCGCTCTACATTTTGCATAATCGTGAAATATAGCAGCCGTCTCTGCCTTTTTCTCATCTACACCATATAATCGGGCAAGTTCAATCGCTGTTTCCATTACACCGACCGTGTGTATATAACGTTTTTCATGCATTTGTTGTTTGACAATACTAAGTGCTTCCTCACGATTCATACAACCCATTCCTCTCGATATATACCTGTACTTTTTCGGGGAGTAAATATTTGCACGTTTTCTTCGTCATATATCTCTCACGTAACAGAGAAGAAGAAACTGCAAACTCCGGAATTTCCACTTTTACGATATCATAAGGCGTATGTAATGTATAACCTGGTCTTGCAACTCCAACGAAAGTCACAAGCTTAAGTAACTTTTCAATGTTATACCACTTCGGCAAATACTCAACCATGTCTCCGCCAATAATAAAGTGAAACTGCACATCCGGATACTTCTCCGTTAATTGTACCATAGTATCGTACGTATAAGATGGGCCTTCTCTGTCTAGCTCTTCTAAACAAATTGAAAAGTATGCTTCTTCCTCAATCGCTATTTGCAGCATATTTAATCGACTTTTCACACTCGTAATGTTACGTCCTTGCTTGTGCGGTGGAACTTGATTCGGCAAAAACCATACCTCTTCCAACCCTAAAGCATGATACACTTCATTTGCAATTAACAAATGCCCATTATGAGGTGGATCAAACGTGCCACCAATAATGCCAATTTTTCTCAAAAGAAACGCTCCTTCCTTTTACATACAGCAACTCTCCCCATACAAATTCGAAGAGAGCCCACTGTTAATAAAAGTTCAATTGGTTTCGCTTTCTACATATCAAGCGTCCATTACGAAATAACTCACGTATATCTTTTATCGAGGAAGCTTAATCTGCTTATTTTCTCTTGATTCTTTGTATAAAACAATTGTGCTTCCGATTACTTGAACGATTTCAGCTCGTGCACCTTGTGCAAGCTCTTCTGCAACTTCACTACGATCAAATTCACAGTTTTGTAATACGCTCACTTTAAATAGTTCACGAACTTCTAATGCTTCTCCAATTTGTTTCACCATATTTTCATTCACGCCACCTTTTCCAACTTGAAAAATCGGTGTTAAATGATGTGCCTTTGCACGTAAAAATCTTTTTTGTTTTCCTGTTAACATATAATTAGCCTCCAAGCTCTCTCATTACTAATTGTTTCATTCTATCAATATTCGGCACACACCCTGTCCACATTTCAAACGCAAGTGCACCTTGATAAACGAACATATCGATTCCATTTTGAATTATTGCACCTTGTTCTTTCGCATCGCCTAAAATTTTCGTCTCAAATGGATTATAAATAATATCAGAAACAATCGTTCCTTGTTTCAATGAACGAATTTCCAGCGGCGTATACTCAACATGTGGATGCATACCTATCGTTGTTGTTTGGATGATAATATCATATTCCCCTTGATTTTCTGCTGCACATTCTAACGATAGAGCATGCGAATTAACATTTGCCATGCACCCAGAGATAAGGTTTTTCGCCTTATCTCTCGTACGATTAGCAATATCAATTTCTTTCACACCTACATCGGCAAGCGAGAAGTAAATAGCTCGGCTAGCACCACCTGCACCGATTAATAAAATACGTTTCTCTTGAAGTGGATCTTCACTAATTGACTGCAGGGCACGAACAAAACCAATTCCATCTGTATTATACCCAATCAATTTTCCATCTCGATGAACTACTGTATTTACCGCACCGATTTGCCTTGCTAACGGGGCAATCTCATCCAAGTACTCCATAATTGCAACTTTGTGCGGAGTCGTTACATTAAATCCTGAAATACCTAATGCTTTCAAACCTTTTACTGCTTCCCCTAGCGCTTCTTCTTCTACAAGAAACGCATGGTAATGGGCATCCATATTCAAGTGTTCAAATGCATCGTTATGCATAACGGGTGATAATGAATGTCCAATTGGATTTCCGATTACACCATATAATTGTTTCATAAATCCCTCTCCATATTAAATTAAAGATTTACGTAATGAAACACTTACTCCTTTTGGTACATGAGCAACAATTTTCGCTCCTGATTCATTTACAGTAACCCAGCCCAATCCAGAGAATACAACATCCGTTTTCGGCTCACGAATATTAAATTCATATTTCACAAACTTAGGCATATTTTCTAATTCTTCTGGTGTCGGTGGATTCAATAATTCTCCAGCGTGTTTTTCGTACAATTCATCAGCCTTTTCAAGCTTTGTACGATGGATTGTTAAACGGTTTGAGAAATGACAAGTGAATGCACGACGGCCCCCACTTACATAATCAAATCGTGCTAATCCACCAAAGAATAATGTTTGTTCCTCATTTAATTGGAATACCATTGGCTTAACTTCTGTAGTCGGTGTAATAAGCTTTAAGCTTTGTTTCCCAACATAATGCGCCATTTGATGATGATTAATAATACCTGGTGTATCGTATAAAGATGACGTTTCGTCTAATGGGATATCAATTAAATCAAGCGTTGTTCCTGGGAAATGTGATGTTGTAATTACATTCTCAGTCTCATCACTAAACTCTTTAATCATACGATTAATAAATGTTGATTTACCAACATTCGTACATCCAACAACATAAACATCTTTACCCTCGCGGTAATGCTCAATTGCATCAGCAAGTTCAGCGATTCCTTGTCCTTTAGCTGCACTAATTAAAAAGACATCTTCTGGTTTTAAACCAAGTTGCTTTGCACTATAGCGCATCCAATGTTTTACTTTATCATGCTTAACTGACTTTGGAATTAAGTCAGCCTTATTCCCTACAAGTAATACTTTATTGTTCCCTACAAAACGATGTAAGCCCGGTAACCAGCTACCATTGAAATCGAAAATATCTACGATTTTAACCACTAGTGCGTCTGATTGTCCAATTCCGTTCAAAATACGAAGGAAATCATCATCTGTTAAAGATACATCTTGAATTTCGTTATAATGTTTCAAACGAAAACAACGTTGGCAAATTACTTGTTCTTTTTCTAAAGATGATACAGGAGCGTATCCTACTTCATTTTTATTTTCTGTTTGAATTTCTACACCGCAACCAATACATTTAATTGTTTCAGTCAAACTTTATTCCTCCCAGTTAATTAAGCCTTTTTTCTTCATGTTTCTCATAATTCTTCGTTCAATTTTCCGATTAAATCGTGTCACCAATCCGTCCGTTTGCGCTACCGGTACAACTAAAATTGTATGAAGTCCCACACGATTCCCGCCGAGCACATCCGTTAGTAACTGATCTCCAATTACTACAACTTCATCTGGCTGCAGGTGCATCTCATGTATCGCACGCTTAAATGCGCGAACAAACGGTTTGCGCGCACTATGAATAAACGGAATACCTAATGGGTCAGCGAAGTCTTTAACGCGTTGCTCGTTGTTATTTGAAACGACCGTTACTTGAATATCATTTTCTTTCATTTTCAAAAACCACTCTTCAAGCTGTGGCGTTGCGTTTGGACGATCCCATTCAATTAAAGTGTTATCTAAATCAGTAATAACTCCTTTAATTCCACGTTTTTTCAAATCTTCTGGTTGAATATGATATATATTTTTCACATATTCATTTGGTAAAAATAACTTCAATTTCTTTCACCTCTTTGAGGATTTTTCATAAAATTTTTCGACAACATTTTTCGATAGATAACCTGTGGATAAACTTGTACACACTTTCCACGTTAATTTTTCAGTCAATTTGGAATTTACTAACAATCTATCCACATTTTATCCACTGAGTTATGTGGATAACCTCTTGTTTGTGACTGCCATATTTTTTTGGTACATTAAATGCAACAACGAATCAATCCTTATATTATTAGGAGGTGACTCACCTTGAAAACAAAACATATGGAACAGTTATCTACTGATTTACTCACTGAGTCTTATTATAAAGCAAAAGAACTAAAATTAAATCCCGACTTCATTTTACTTATAAAACAAGAAATTATTAGACGCTCGTTAGAGGACAAGCTCGTCAAATCTTCTTGAGTACATATAGATTGCTGATTGACCTGTAAAAAGAGCCATCCTGCGATGGCTCTCGAATAAACAAGTACTCCCATCTAGGGGATTTCTTCATTAAGCATCTTTGTCCACATTTCTTAATTAGAGCTTCATAAGTATATTATAAAACCTTTTCTTTACTTATGAGATACTCGGGTTGCAATTTTTTCACCAAGACGCAGCTCTTGCCCACTTGTCAATTCCTGCACTGCTTTAATCATATCTTTTTCAAATAATAAAACAACTGTTGAGCCAAATGTAAAGTATGCCATCTCTTCACCTTTTTGAACAGTACTTCTTTCATGAAGGAGCTCGATACTATTAACAAACATAGCACCTACTTTTACAAGTGCCATATGTTCGCCGTCACTATTTACTTCTGTAACAGAGCGATAATTTTTTGACAATGGTTCTTTCCCATACTCCATACCCGCTGCATTTACCGGATATGATTTTCTACCGAGTACAAATCTTTCAGTCACAGAGCCAGAAAGCGGGCTATGAATGCGATGATAATGACTTGGACTCAAATAAATCACCATATATGTACCGCCTGCATATCGCTTTGCACGCTCTTCATTACCTAGCATATCCACAATTGAATAACGCTTTCCTTTTATATCGAATGTTTTTGTATCCTCAATAGGACCTTGATCAGCAAAAACACCATCAACAGGACTAACGATACTCGATGCATCAGTATCAATACTACGCTTTCCTTCTTTTAGCCTACGTGTAAATAAATCATGCAATGTTCCATATTCCTTCAAACCCTTTTCCATCTCATCTTGATTAATTTGAAAAACTTTCACATACGATGGAATAATGATAGAGCTCAAACGAGATTGTGCAAATTTACGTAATATATAAGAAGTAAAACGACCATTTGTAAGTTCGATCATAAGTCGATATAATGTCCGTCGCAAATTACGAAACCTCCTAATCAGCCTATAACTTTAGTTTCCCCTTCTTTTCTCTCTATATCATATGTAAAATTGGTTCTTATTCCCACATATAGAATGGAGCCGTCTCGTTATACACGAAGAAAAACTAAGTATAATTTTTATTCT
Organism: Bacillus mycoides; assembly: GCF_000832605.1. GTDB lineage: Bacteria > Bacillota > Bacilli > Bacillales > Bacillaceae_G > Bacillus_A > Bacillus_A mycoides. The sequence continues at coordinate 1,608,777 of NZ_CP009692.1, read as the reverse complement.
TAAATTGTTTAGCACCTTCTAATATTACAGATAGAACCCGCCATTTTCAACAGTGAACATGTATTTCTTCTTAGAACAGCTCGTTTTCTTTCCGTTTTCCCGAAAGAAAAGCAGCCACTTTTAAAGTGTAGCTGCTTACAATACACATTATTCTTTTGCTTTTTTCTCTTTCTCAGCCCGCACAAATTCATGGAACATTTTCATTAAAGCACGCTTTTCAATTCGCGATACGTAGCTTCTTGAAATACCGAGTGCCTTCGCAATCTCCCTCTGTGTTTTCTCTTTATCAAGCCCAAGTCCAAAACGCTTCACAATTACTTCTTTCTCTCGTTCGTCCAAAATATCGATATACTCTTTAATTTTTTCTAACTCCATACTAAGCTGAATCATATCAATTACATCTTCAGATTCTGATTTTAATATATCAATAAGTGATATTTCATTACCCTCTTTATCTTGCCCAATCGGATCATGAAGTGAAACGTCTTTTTTCGTTTTCTTTAGCACACGTAAATGCATCAAAATTTCATTTTCGATACAGCGTGCTGCATATGTTGCAAGCTTAGTTCCTTTCCCTGCTGAATAGCTTTCAATCGCTTTAATAAGCCCAATGGTACCAATTGAAATTAAATCTTCTGCATCTTCACCAGTGTTTTCGAATTTCTTAACAATATGAGCTACAAGCCGTAAATTATGTTCAATTAAAAGATTTCTCGCTTGAGCATCACCTTGCTCCATTAACTCTAAGTACTTTCTCTCATCATCTGATGATAACGGCTGCGGGAACGCATTGTTCTTCACATAAGAAACAAATACAAACACTTCTCGAACCATATATCCAATTGCGGCGAATAGACTCAAACCTTTCACCTCCGCCAAAATAGTGGTCTTTACTATGTGTATGTGGGCATGAGGTTGTTTGTGTCTGTACGATGTAAATATGGAACTCTTAACTTAATGGCATTCTTAAATCACTCAACGCTAATCATTAAATTTTTCTATAAACATAGTAAAAGCCAATCGAAACGTATCGATTGGCTTTTACTAATATTCACTCCAAATTTTCTCTCCAGTCTGCGCATCTATGTAACGAATTTTCCGACTACAATCGACGGATTCTTTATGATTTTCACTCCTCGTTTGTTTATACAGCAGTTTATATTTCATTTCCTCTGCATCATGATCTATACACCATTCTAATTTTACTCGAATGACCTCTTTATATATTTCTAACGCTTTTTCTTTTGTTACTTTTGGTGCTGTTTCATGTGCAAGTAACTCTTCTATTATATTGCTAGGTTTTCCCGAGTAGTGCATCACAGCACCATTTTCTGTATTAATGTTGACCATGAATTCCCTATACTCTACCGGAATTTCATTCACATATACTGAAAAGACAAATCTTTCAATCCCTTCATCTTCGTCATGTTCATCCCAAAGGCGAAGATATTGTGTAACATCTGGAATAACATGTTCTAAAAATTGAAGTGCTTTTTGTAAACATTCCTCTCTAGACAGTATTTGTTTTACTTCTTTATCGTCTGCCAGTTTTATAAAACCAATTAATTCATTGGTTGATTTATCAATCGTAATGCCAACTAAATTATTATATTTTAACATCGGTAAATGCTTTTTAAAGAATTCATTCATTAAATATGGATTCTTTTCTTCTTTCTGTTTTTGTAATTCCTCTTTCGAAACAAATTTCATCCTTATTCCATCTTCATTTTCTGTCTCAGCCACTTTTGTAAAACTTTCTTTATCCCAGTCAAATAAATCGAATATATCATCTTGTTGACTACCTTTTTTCGGTTTTTCAACAGCTACAGTTGGAGGCAATTTATAATGATCTGGGTCAAACAAATCTTTACCTGTACTTGCATCAATAAACGCATGACTAGGTTCTGGTTCATATACAAGATGATAGCCTTTTACTTCCTCACCATTTTCATATTTACATGAAGAATGTGTTAAATCCACAAATACAAGTCTCATATCTTGTCTAGCTCTCAAAGTTTCTAAAACGACGTTCTCCTCAACAATTTCAATTGGCCATAACGGTTTTTTCTCTATAGCTTTTTGTCCATTGTAATGAAAATGCACAACATTACCTGAAGGATGAATTCGCACAACACATCCTGTATTCGGCAATGGATATCCATTCACTTCCTGCATATAATTTATTTCTTTCCAACCACGCCAGTCATCCTTAACTGACACATATGTATAAAATTCTAATCCTTCTTCCACATGTTTTTTTATAAATACATTTGCAATCTCTCTTGCCTTATTCTCCTCTATCGCTTCTTTATCACTCGAAAAATAATTTTCATCATCTATCCTGAATTCAAATAAATTACCAGTATGCCTATTTAATGAAATTTGTATCTGTTTCTCCTCATCCTCTTTATGCCCCCACCATAATAAATGATGAGGATCATCCACTCCTTCTTGATCATCTACAACAAGCCTATATTCATCTGGAATTTCAATAATATGAGCCACTTTCTCTTTTCTTTCTTTATCTTTTGGATTCATCATACCCTCTCCTTCATTACAATTTAAGGTAATTATAACAAACAAAACCAAAAACCATTAGCAAAAAGACAAAAAGCTGAAACAATTAGTTCATACGAATTTCACATGAATCTATTACTATAGGAATTGTACATAGTGAAATTACTAACAATGACGTTTATTCATATATAATTTCATTTGAAAGGGGTTGAAAAGATGAAAACTAAATATCGCTTTATGATCTCATCATTTGCTGCTTGCGCCTACATGATTTGGTGTTTAGTATAATAACAACTTCACTTGTAAATAAGAAAAGGTGTGTATATAAATGGAATATAACCAATCAACAGTTAACTACTGGAAAGCTTTTGTATTACCTTATACATTCGCTTTAGAAGAGTTAAAAACTAAATTTGAAATTATGAACCGGGAAGCTCAATTTTTAGAAGACTACAACCCGTTTGAACATATAAAAACAAGACTTAAACAACCCGAAAGTATCATTAGGAAGCTTGAGCGTAAAAACTTATCACCAACAGTTGAAAATGCTCAAACACAATTACAAGATATTATTGGCATCCGTATTACATGTTGCTTTGTAGAAGATATTTATCATTTAAAAGAAGTTATTGAAAATCGTGGAGATATGGAAATTGTAGAAGTAAAAGATTATATTGCTAATCCAAAAGGAAATGGCTATAAAAGTTTGCATATGATTATTAAATATCCATTGTCACTAAATTCTGGTACGAAAGATGTCTTTGCAGAAATTCAATTACGTACACTTGCCATGGACTTTTGGGCAAGTTTAGAACATAAGCTTTACTACAAATATGAAGGAAATATACCTGACTATTTGAAAGATGAACTACATGACGCTGCTATGAAAGCTGAAGACCTCGATAATAAGATGGCAACAATCCGTCAAGATATTGATGACATTGAAGCATGTTCAAATCAAATTTTATTACCACTTTAAAAGGTTCTCTCCTATGAGAACCTTTTTATCCCGCTATTTGCGGGCAGTAAGACTCCCACTGATTAAAGTTTCACTTTATTTCTTCTCTATCGTACGAACCTCTTCAATCTTCCACCCTTCTTCTTCTTTTCCAAGTGCGTACTGCATTTTCTTCTGAAGAGTAACCCCTCCATCTACTTCTTTTTCCTCCGTTTCAACAATAACAAGCCCACCTTTAAGAGCTTTCATATTCATATGTTCTAACTCTATTTTCTTATTTCCCTTTTGAAATGCCGCTTCCTTTTGTGTTTTTAAGTCTTCAGCACTAGGCATCTTCTTTGAAAATAACTCCATATGTTCAGCAAGATTTTTTTCATTCGTTGTCCGTACAAATGCCTCAATAACATCTTGAATGGATTTCTCTTCTTCTTTCGTTATATGTACCTTTTCCTCAGTTTTCCCAGCAGATTTTTGTTCTATATTATTCTCTTGAGATTGACATCCAACTAGCAATAATACGAATACTAGAAGGAATCTTAATTTCCCTAAAAAAACGCTCATCTTTCCATCTCCTAAAAAGAAAAGTGAGGCATTTCGCCTCACTTTCATTTATAATTAGCGTCTTCCTTTATTCGGATCGCCGCCGCCAACGATGTCAAAGACACGTTTAGCTATATTTGTATTCTCTTGAACGCCAGAGAATAAGTATTTACCTGGTCCGAATGCATATACGTTCACATCTTCACCTGTATGTCCACCCGTTGTCCAACCTGTAACCGAACGCTTATTGAAGATATCTTCAATTGCATTATCAATCTTTGTTACATCTTTTGATGGAGCTATATCATTTACAGCTTTAATTTCTTCTGGTGTTAATTGTAGATCAATATACTTTTTCAATGTTTCTTCTACATTTGCACCTTTTACAATCTCATTTGCCATAAAGTCTGGCGTACGTTTCGCAGCTTTAATCGGATCTACTTTAAAGTTATACTCACCATTCGCACCTAAAGATAATCCGCCAGTAGCATGGTCTGCAGTTGCAACAACTAATGTGTTCTTATCTTTTTTCGCAAACTCAATTGCTGCTTTAAACGCTTTTTCGAAGTCTTCCATTTCACTCATTGCACCGACAATATCATTATCATGTCCAGCCCAATCAATTTGACTACCTTCGACCATTAAGAAGAAACCGTCTTTATTTTTGTTCAAGCGCTCAATCGCTGCATTTGTCATCTCTTCTAATGAAGGTGTTTTGTCAGTACGGTCAATCATTTTGTCTAAACCACCTGGTGCAAATAAGCCAAGAACTTGATCGCTTTTATCATTTAATAATTGATTACGATCTGTTACATAACTATAACCAGACTTCTTAAATTCTTCTGTAAGATTGCGGTCTTTTCTAACAAAGTTCTTTACGCCCCCGCCAAGCATAACATCTATTTTATGCTTACCTTTAATTTTTTCATCAAAGTAATCATTTGCAATTGCGTCCATATTTTTACGACTAATATCATGTGCACCGAATGCAGCTGGTGTTGCATGCGTAATTTCAGAAGTTGCAACGAGTCCCGTTGACTTCCCTTTTTCTTTCGCTTGCTCCAATACTGTTTTCACTTCAGCTTTATCATTATCTACTGCAATAGCTGCGTTATATGTTTTTATACCTGCTGACATCGCAGTAGCTGCCGATGCAGAGTCTGTAATATTTTCATGTTCATCTTCTGGATATGTTTTTTGTGTTCCTACAAGATGCTTATCAAATTCTGTAGATTCCATCTCAAATGTTTTTGGATTATCTTTCATATAACGATGAGCTGTCATATATGAAGGCCCCATACCGTCCCCAATTAATACAATGACATTTTTAATTTTTGCATTGTTTCCGTTCTCATCTGCATTAACCTCACTAGAACGCGTAAAATTCCATGTTGCTACCGAAGTAACTGCTAACGACGCCACAACTGCAAATGGCCATGCTTTTTTTACAAACTTTTTCACTGTCTTGTCCCCCTAATTAGGTTATTCATTTCCCACTATCAAATTTAATAGAAGACTGTTAAGAGAAAATGAGTTATATGTAAATTTTTTGTTAACTTATGTAAATTTAAGTTATAATTTGTATAAGTTTGTCTTTTCATATCAAGCATACTCCCCTTTACAAAGATAAATATAAACATGTTGGATTTCTTTTAATACGAACCTATTATTTTACATTTCTTAATATTATTCTTATTTTTTCTAATTTAAATAGAAATATGGTGAACTTTATGAAAACAGTAAAACTAGACGAATCTTCCATTCCAGCCTTACTCTCTCTTTGCGAATCAGTTGGGTGGTTACAGCATGCGAGTTTTATGAAAGAGCAATTCCATATGTACCTTTCCATTGGCACAATTTTTGGCTATGTACATGAGAATAAACTTATTGCAGCGGGCGGGGTCTTTTCGTTTGCCCCTGGATTTTCTTCTATCGGTATGTTAATCGTGCATCCTGATTTTCAAAGAAAAGGAATTGGCCGTATTTTGTTAAACAATAGCTTAAAAGTAACTTATCCATCGCTCCCTATTACACTCATTGCAACAAAAGCTGGTGAATCCTTATATGTATCTTATGGATTTCAATCAATAACAACAATTCATCGTTTCGAAAAACAAGCGGCTCATATAAGTACAAATTCTTTTCCCATAAAACAAATTCAGCAAGCCGATCTTCAATCTCTCATTTTTCTTGATCAAACTGCGACTGGTGCAGATCGTTCTAAGCTTTATTTATCACTACTATCGAGAGCAACTTACTCCTTTAAAATAGAGCGGGATAATCAAATAGATGCTTTTGCTTTATGCATACAAAAAGGAGATGTACTATGTATCACTCCACTTATTTCAAAAAAAGAAAAAGACTCTATTCAGTTATTAGAAATAATTTGCAACTCGTGGAATGGGACAATACGCATTGATGTTCCGCACTCACAATTCATTTTCCGTCAATTTCTTCAAACAGAAAATTTCCAGGAAACGCTCCTTTCACCTCTTATGATAAAGAATGGTAATCAACTTCCTGGAAATCGTAATATACTATTTGCTATGATAGATGCAGCGTTATGTTAGAAAGGGGACACCTAATTGAAGCGATTTAGCTATTTTATGGTAGGTTGTCTTACTCTTACACTATTAGTAGGATGTAGTGCAGCAGAAAAGCCAGTAGAACAAGTTAAAAATACAATTACAGCGAAACTAGCTACCGAGGAAAAAATGGTAGAGATAGATGGTCAAACGATTTACTTTAAAAAGATTGGTGATGAAAAACCACCTTTACTTATGATCCATGGATTTGGAGGATCATCCAATGGTTTTCAAAAGGTTTACTCAGATTTAGCAAAAGATCATACGATTATTTCTGTTGATGCTTTAGGATTCGGACGTTCCTCTAAACCGATGGATTTTTATTATTCTTTCCCAACTCATGCAAATTTGTATTATAAGTTAATGAAAAAATTAGGGTATGACTCATTCGCAATACTGGGACATTCTATGGGCGGAGAAATTTCTCTTAATTTAACATATTTATACCCCGAAGCGGTTACCCACCTTATTTTAACTGATGCTACAGGCGGCCCTCATACGTTCGTTAATAAACAAGGTTCACCAAAACCAAAGTTGTCGACTGATTTAAGTGCCGTTTCTTCTATTGCAGATTATGATGAGAGCAAAGTTAAATTCAAGCGTAATGATGAAGAGCATTATAATAAAATGAAATTATGGCCTAGGCGTCTTCAAATCAATGCAACTGAAATCAAGCAACCAACTTTAATTATATGGGGAAGAAATGATAGTAGCGTTTCTTGGAAAGAAGGAGAAACTTATCATCAATTCTTAAAAAATAGCACTTTCCATATTATTGAAAAAGGTTATCATGCTCCATTTCGTCAAGAGCCACAAGAGTTTGTAGGGTATGTAAAAGATTTCTTCGAGAAAAATCCTATAAGTGCTGAAAAATAAACGGGTATCTCCTTTTGAGATACCCGTTTTCATATATTAAGCAGCTTGCTTTTGGCGTTTTTGAATTTTTGATCCTAGTACTTTTGGAATAACTAAGCCATCAATTCCAAGTTTTCCAGCATTCATACCAGAAACAAGAACGAACATGGATAAGATAACCATTTCAGGGTTTACACCAATTGACCCACTAAACATATAGGAAAAGTTCATTACAAGACCGAAAAAGACCGCTGTTTTTGTTAAACAGCCTACAATTAAACCAATTCCGACTAAAATTTCTCCCCACGTCACAAGTGTATTAAATAAATCAACGTTTGGAATTGCAAAATCTTGTAAAAATGATGCCCACCAAGATTGAACAGCTGGTTGTGCTCCTTTAGATTTTTCAATTGCACCTTGTAAATAACCAGTTGCATCGAAGCCTTTCCCTTGTAGTTTACCGATTCCAGCCATTACCCATGTGTAACCAAGATACACTCGAATTATCGCTAATACAAAAGAAACTGCTTTGTTTTCTCTTAAAAATTGAATAATCATATCTTCCTCCTAAAGTTGTAATTAATTCAGTTACAGATAATATAATAACATTAGTTACTTACTTTTAAAACGTTAATCGTGAATAATTTGTGACATACATAAAAAACATTACATACTAACGTTTATATAGTAACTTTTATTACCTGTAAAAACTTGAACATATCATACCACATGTGATAATCATTTTCATTGAAGAAAATGTAAAAAAACTGTGAGTTAAATGTGAAACGCATTCATTCGAATATAGAATAAATCCGTTTCATATTGTTTATATACTCCAAATGTACATGTCTCCTCATCGGTTAATCTCGCTTCTCGAACAACTTATTCTAACGTTTGGTCATGGTTAATAAACCCGTAAAATAGGCGTATTGTAAACATAAGTGCTACATTTCCATCTACATAATCTATCAATCCAACATATGATTTTACACCACTATATAAAAAGGATTCTACTAGTTTCACCCCCCAAAACTTATACCAACCATTTACAATATGTGTAATATGCAATTTTGCATATCACTTAATTTCCGCTACGCTAAAGTATACTCTCGGCTCATTTAAGTCGTACACATCTTCTCCTAACTCTTCCATTACAAATTTCCTCTCCTATAAGTCCATTTCATATATACCCGTTTCTTTCAAAAAATCAGCTCTAGTTAAAGCGACTTTCTGTAAATATTGCCTATACGCTGTAATTGTTCCATCGTGTGCAACGATACAAATTTTTTCTGCTTTTAACTGATAGCACCAGTGCAGAAATTCATCTACTATTTGCTGAAATTCCATCTCCAAGATGATATTGACTCCCTCATTCCATAACAATTCATTTCTACTTTCTTCTAATGAAAAATGTGGAAATAAGTTTTGTATTATCTTTCGATCTAACAATTGATCGCACGGTAATGTTTTGGCGGATTCCCGATAAGGAAAAATTCGCGGGGATATATATGGGTGAACAATTTTTTGACAAGCAACTTCCGCACTCCATATTGTCGCAGTTTGTAAAGTTCGAAGTGTAGGACTAGCGATTAATATATCCTTTTCTTGTAATGGTACATCGCACTGAAGCAATTCAGCCTGCTTCTTTCCCACGCCCGTCAATGGCGGATTCACAGCTTGTAAACTTAATGGTAAATTTTTCGTATGTTCACCTTCACCATGCCGAACAAAAATAAGTTTCATTCTCCTCTTCCTCTCACTAGAAAATGGTCTCACATATTTCTTCCCTATTTTTTTCTTTACTCCTGCTATTTTAAAAAGTAGAATGTAAAAAGTGTTTGACATCAACATTTGGAAAATATTACAATTATATATGTAAAATATTTTTTACAAGAAGAGGAGGATTACAAATATGAAATGGATTATCGTCTTTATGGGAATGATCATATGGGGATACATAAATGGCTTTTTTAATAGTGATAAAACTGCTAATCCTTGGATTACAGATGATGAGCGTGAAACAAAAATTAAACAAAAAGCAATTATCGCAAGCTGGTCCGGTGTTTTCATATTTTGTATCATTAACCTCTTAAACAAATGGTTAGGTTTAGGAACGAGCGATACATCACCTTACTTACCATCTTCTGTCGCAACTATTTTAAAAGAAAATGTAGAGTTACAAGTTTTACTTATGTTATTCATTACGTATGGACTATTTTACTTATACTACCGAAGAAAACTAAGCGCTTAACTTTTATCTCATGATTATCCTCCTAAATGGTTATAGTAACTAGGACGCAATGAAAAAAGGAGAGATATAAAAATGAGTAACTCAAATGACTTTTTAGATACATTACATGAAAAACAAGCAAAAGATGAACAAAATAGAAAGCGCCAAGGGAACGGAAACCCTGCGAAAAAAAAGCCAAATAAAACACATAAATAACATTGAAAAACCTACCTGGAAATTATATTTCAGGCAGGTTTTTTTACTCGTCTTTAACCGAAACGACATCTTCCCAATTCCATTTCTCATAATACCACTCTGGTACATCTATATTTTCAATCCATTTCTTTTCATGTTTTCCATCGTTATGAGCAAGCCATACATCAGCTTTCTTACGATTTGAACGGAGCCACATTAATTGGTTGCTTTTCTTACTAAAAATAGGGTTATAATCGCCTTGGCTATTGGATGGCTTTGTAATTTGATGTTGTTCATCTGTTGTACTATTTATTTCATATAAAGATGGTAGTGGCCTTTTTTCTAGAGGGACCGATAGCTCTGCTTCCTTTGCCCTTGAAACGATAATTACATTCTCGTTCTTCCATGTGAAATCCCAATCAACATAGCCTTTTGGAGTAAATGTATTTTGCTGGAGAGCCGGCAATTCTTTTATTTTTAAATGCTTATTCTCTAAAGCAACTCTCCCGCTTCCTTCAATATAGGCTAATATATTTTTTGATGGCGCCCATTTGAACCATTGTGTGTTTAATAACATTTGATCTACTGTTTCAAAACGACTGCCGTCTGATCGAATTAAGCAAAGGGTATTACTATCAGCTGACAAAGAAGCTGTTGGTACTGCCAAAAACGAAATCCATTTTTGATCTGGCGACCAATTAAATCCACTTCCAACTAATGCTAAAAAGTCATCATGCTCATTCGGTAGTGCAGATAAATGCTTCATCTTATGAGGATTCATATTTGCATCCTTTTGTATTTCATATAACTGAGCACCTGTCCATCCTGTTGGAAGCAAGTACGCTTCTGATGATACAAGAAACTTCTTACCATCAGGATACCATGCATAGTCACCTACACCATTAGCTATGTTTTCAAAATCTGCTTTCTTTTTTTCAGCATCAAATGTATTTAATGTGCGTGCAAATACAAATGCAATTATATTCTCTGTTGGTGACCATTGATAATTCGATACTTCTGATTGAGATGGTCTAACTTTCTTTCCATCTTTTAGCCGATACAGTTCAAAGTGATTTCGCTTCTTTCCTTTTGCATATGCAAGCCATTCTCCATTATGTGACCATTTCGGTCCTGTTATGTACTCTCCTTTTGTAATTTGTTTTTCTTTTTCACCGACTTTAATCCATAGATTATGATTACGAATAAAGGCAACTTTTACTCCATTGTTTTCTGCGCTAGTAATAGAACTTGAATAGAAAAAAAGGAACAAAACCACGATTCCACTTACTATAAACCTTTTCATATAGCACCCCCATTTCCCCCTTTAGCATTCCTCATATTCCGCTTACTATATGCAAATATTATCCATTCGACATAATTCCAAAAAATTTCCCAAGAAATTTTCAATTCAAAGAGGATTGGTATGAATTATGTCGAATGTATAGTTTATCCAACATCCGTTCCTATAATTAACGATAAAAATGTAATATTTATTTTCAGAAAATTGACACTTTTTATTAAGGGGAGTTTCAATGAAGAAAACTACATCAACACTATTAAGTATGGCGCTCGTCTTTTCGAGCTTTGGAGCATTAAGCGCCCATGCTGAATCACTGCAAAAAGAGAAGCAATTTAGTCCACAGTTAAAAGCAAATATTGAACAATGGGGAGAAAACAAAATCGCGCAAAATGTTGAAACAAAAACATCAAAAGAAATTTCAGTTATTGTAGAATTGCAGCAGGCTCCACTCGCTTCACAAAGTAACATTCAACATGCTCCGGACCTACAAAATAGCAATGTGCAATCATACCATGCACAACTAAAAAAAGCACAAGAGGATACAACAAAGAAAATAAAAGAAAAAGCACCGAAAGCAACCATAAAAGAAACGTATAGTACGTTATTTTCTGGATTTTCTATTTCTATCCCAGGGGATCAAATTGCCGCTCTAGCTTCTTTACCTGAAGTAAAAGCAATTTATCCGAACTTAACATATAAATTACATGAAACGTCAAAAAGCCTAGCAGATCAAGAAACACCAAACGTTGGAGGCCCTACAGTTGGTGCACCTGAAGCTTGGAATTTAAAAGATCCGACTGGCAAACCCCTTGATGGAAAAGGGATGAAAGTCGCTATTATCGATTCAGGTGTCGACTATACCCATCCTGATTTACAAGCAAATTATATCGGTGGCTATGATACAGTCGATGAAGATAATGATCCGATGGATGGAAATGTCCACGGTACCCATGTTGCTGGAATTATTGCGGGTAACGGAAAAATAAAGGGGATTGCTCCGAATGCTTCTATACTCGCTTACCGTGTCATGAATGATGGTGGTACCGGTACGACCGATGATATTATTCAAGGTATTGAGCGAGCTATTCAAGATGGTGCCGATGTTTTAAATCTATCTCTTGGTCAAGATTTGAATGTACCTGATCAACCTGTAACAATGACGTTAGAACGCGCAGCAAAACTTGGTGTTACTGCAGTCGTCTCAAATGGAAATGATGGACCAAAACCTTGGTCTGTTGACGCTCCTGGTAACGCAAGTAGTGTCATCTCTGTTGGTGCATCTACTGTTTCTATTCCATTTCCAACATTCCAAGTAGCTGGTTCCAATAAATCTTACCAAGGATTACCGTTATCAAAATCAGATTTCCAAGTAGGCAACGATGCTCAGCTTGTATATGTTGGCTACGGTAATTCAAGTGATTACGCTAAACAAGATGTGAAAGGTAAGTTCGCCCTTGTTTTACAAGGAACTTCAAGCACGTTAGTAAAAGCAGAACAAGCGAAACAAGCTGGCGCTCTTGGCGTGCTACTAATTTCTAACGAAAAAGAAATTAATCTTATGCCCGAATATTTTGCACGTGAAGATGTAGCTCTTCCAGTTATGCAACTATCAAATACAAATGGCGAAGAGTTAAAAACTTTAATTACAAAACGAAAGAAAAATATAAAAATTGGACAACCAAAGCAAACAGAACTTATTGGTAACTTTAGTTCAAGAGGACCATCACAAGGTAGTTGGCTAATAAAGCCTGATATTGTTGCACCTGGAGTACAAATTACTAGTACAGTGCCGAGAGGTGGCTATGAATCTCACAACGGAGCAAGTATGGCTGCGCCACAAGTGGCGGGAGCCGTTGCCCTGCTGCGTCAAATGCATCCTGATTGGACGACAGAACAATTGAAAGCAGCTCTTGCCAACACTGCAAAAACATTAAAGGATGTCAATGAAAATACATATCCTGTCATGGCACAAGGATCTGGTTTAATTAACATTCCAAAAGCAGCCCAAACAGATGCATTAGTGAAACCTAACAATGTAAGTTTCGGTCTTATTAAACCTAATAGCGGCAAAGTGAAGTTAACACAAAATATTACATTACAAAATCTTTCTAACAAAAAGAAAAACTTTTCAACTCGCATTGAATTACTAGATACAAAAACAAAAGTCCAGACTTCTTTCTCTTCTTCTATTAGTGTGAAACCTAATAGTAACATCGAAAAGCCTTTTACTATTAATGTAGATAGCTCCTTACCACAAGGTGTATATACGGGAAATCTATATGTGAAAGAGCAAGGTAAGACTGAAGAAATGCGTATTCCATTTACGTTTAGCATTGATCCGAAAGAATACAAACGTATTGATGGTCTTGAAATCGTTAATTCTACTTTTAGTCCAAATAATGATGGAATACTAGATGACAACCTGATCAATTACTATTTAGTTATACCAGTGGAGGATGTAACATTTCACGCTAATTTAATTACGAAAGACCGTGTAACATATCAAGGCATGATACATCAAGGTAAAAACGAAACACCTGGTTATAAATCTTTCAAATGGAATGGTACGAAAACCGACGGATCTCCTCTACCTGACGGCTTATACCAAATCGAAGCTGTTGCTTCTAACTCTGGTGGAGAAACGAAACAGACAGGAGCTGTGTTTGTCGATCGTACTGCACCGAAATTATCGTCTGAAGTAGATCAAGAAAACCTCGTAATTAGAGGTAAAGTAAATGATATACTTTTGGATTGGATGGCAGAATCCGGATGGGTTGCTCCAGGACATCCCGTAACGATACAGTATGAAATTAACGGAAATGGAGCATGGGAAAGTGCATACCTAAATCCTTGGGAGAAAAACTATGAAATTTATTTCGATCGTAGTCAATTACAACAAGGAAAGAATACAATTCATATTGTAGCAACCGATGCAGCTGGAAATAAGTCTAATTTAAACGTCGATTTAGAAGTGAGATAATAAAATTATTGTTGACAAGCTTTTAAATATAGTTTTATAATACAAAACATAGTTTAGTTGAACGAATTATATATCGGCTTTGAAGGAATACTAGTAGCGACTTATATCCCTGTCTCAGAGAACTGATGGTTGGTGCGAATCAGTACATATACAAGCGTGAATTACAATTCTGGAGCTTCTTTCCCGTAATGCTTTTTATGCATGAAGAGAAAGACGGATCTTTCCGTTATCTTAAAGTAAGTGGTAAACAATTAATTGTTTACAAATAGGGTGGTACCGCGATTTTTATCGTCCCTATCGGATTTTCCGATAGGGACTTTTTTGCGTCCTTCCCTTTTAAATAACTTCATATATACGCGTTGAAAGAATCGCAGTAGTATCTTGTATCCCTGTTTCAGAGAGCTAATGGTCGGTGGGAATTAGCACATATATAAGTACGAATTACAATTCTGGAGCTTCTTTTTCGTAGTGCTTTTATGCATGAAGGAAAAGACGGGATTTTTCCGTTATCATTAGTTGAGATGTAAGTATATTTTCACTTACAAATAGGGTGGTACCGCGATTTTTTCGCCCCTATCGGATTTTCCGATAGGGGATTTTTCTATTTCTCACGCAAACAGTTGTTAAAGAATTTCGAATGTTATGATAAAATTTTATAAGCGCTTACAATTCTGAAAGGAGGTGGTACAAGCTATACAAAACTGATATTCATTTTTATAGAGAAAAAGGAGGACGTCTAAATGACAAAGAAAAAAGAAATTCCATCACATTTAAAACCATTCGTATCCACACAGCATTATGATCAATACACACCGGTGAATCACGCTGTTTGGCGTTACATTATGAGACAAAACCATAGCTTCTTAAAAGATGTTGCTCATCCATCCTATGTTAACGGACTACAATCATCTGGTATTAATATAGATGCAATTCCAAAAGTAGAAGAAATGAACGACTGTTTAGCACCAAGCGGCTGGGGTGCCGTAACGATTGACGGACTTATTCCCGGCGTCGCATTCTTCGATTTTCAGGGGCATGGATTACTACCAATCGCAACAGATATTCGTAAAGTAGAAAATATCGAGTATACACCCGCTCCTGATATCGTTCATGAAGCTGCAGGCCACGCACCGATTTTGCTTGATTCTACATATGCAAAATATGTGAAACGCTTTGGACAAATTGGAGCGAAAGCTTTCTCCACAAAAGAAGAACATGATGCTTTTGAAGCCGTTCGTACATTAACGATCGTAAAAGAAAGCCCTACTTCTACACCTGAAGAAGTTGCAGTTGCTGAAAATGCTGTAATCGAAAAACAAAACTTAGTTTCTGGTTTATCAGAAGCAGAACAAATTTCACGTTTATTCTGGTGGACAGTGGAATACGGCTTAATCGGCAATATAAATGATCCGAAAATTTACGGTGCTGGTCTCCTTTCCTCTGTCGGTGAAAGTAAGCATTGCTTAACAAACGCTGTAAAGAAAGTCCCATTCTCAATTGAAGCTTGCACCGGGACAACTTATGATGTAACAAAAATGCAACCACAGCTATTTGTTTGTGAATCATTTGAAGAATTGACTGAGGCCCTTGAGCAGTTCTCTACAACGATGGCATTTAAAACAGGTGGAACAGAAGGATTAGAAAAAGCAATCCGCTCTGAAAATCATGCTACAACTGAGCTAAGTAGTGGATTACAAATTACAGGTACATTTACAGAGACAATTAAAAATGATACTGGTGAAGTTATTTACACACGAACAAGCTCACCAACTGCATTAGCAATTCATAATAAACAACTAGCAAATCATTCTACATCTGTGCACAGCGATGGATTCGGGACACCAATCGGATTACTAGATGGAGATATTGCATTAGAAAATTGTACAGAAGAACAATTACAATCATTAGGCATTACAATTGGAAGCAGTGCAGAGTTTACTTTTGCAAGTGGCATTCATGTAAAAGGAACAGTAACAGACATTGTAAAGAATGATAAAAAAATTGCTCTTATCTCCTTTATAAATTGTGCAGTTACTCATAAAGATCGCTTATTATTTGATCCTTCATGGGGAGCATTTGATATGGCTGTCGGCTCACAAATCACTTCTGTATTCCCAGGAGCGGCAGATGCGGCTGCATTTTTCCCGATGAATGAAGAAGTACAAGAAACGCCTGATCCACTTGTACTGAATAAGCTTGAACGTATGTATCAAACAGTTCGAGATATACGTAACGATAGTATTTTACACGATACTCATACTGATCAATTAATAGCTATTCAAGAAGTATTAAATAAATTTCATCCGAAAGAATGGTTGCTTCGTCTTGAAATTTTAGAATTGCTTTTAGAACATAACAAAGGACACGAAGCATCAGCAGCATTATTACAACAACTTTCTACTTTCACAACTGAAGAATCTGTAACACGTCTTATTAACAATGGTCTTGCGTTACTGCAGGTAAAGGATGTGAAAAATGATGCTACGATTAACTAATGAAGAAGTACAAGAGGAATTAACAAAGCTGGATAAATGGACAGTGAAAGATGAAAAATGGATTGAAAGAAAATATATGTTTTCCGACTACTTAAAAGGAGTCGAATTTGTCTCTGAAGCCGCCAAACTATCAGAAGAACATAATCACCACCCATTTATCCTTATCCAGTATAAAGCAGTCATTATTACTTTGTCATCATGGAATGCAAAAGGTTTAACGAAACTAGATTTTGACCTTGCAAAGCAATTTGATGAACTATTTTTACAAAATGAAAAAGCTATTATAAGAAAGTGAAAAAAGAGAAGCCTTTTTAGGCTTCTCCTTTCACTTTAAAATGTATACAATGTCCAAACGGATCCTTGGCCTGTAATATTCCATCTTTATACGTAGCAACTACGCCAATATATTTTAAACTTTCACACACTTGCTCTTTTTGTTTTTCATCTGCTAGTACAATTGTGAAATATTTCAAACCAACGGAATTTGGCATTTGTGGTGGTATACCTTCACCCTGCCATGTATTTAAACCGATATGGTGATGATAACCACCTGCTGATACGAACAACGCTCCATTACGAGCTGGAATCGTTACATCAAAACCAAGGCCATCAACATAGAAATGTTTCGCTTCTTCTAAGTCAGCTACATGTAAATGAATGTGCCCCATCACAGTACCAGCCGGGAACCCATTCCATGTACTTCCTTGCTGTAATAATCCTTCGCCGTCTAACGGGTTACTAACAAATGGTAGCTCTCCATTTTCATCATGCCAAACTTCTTTTTGGCGATCATGATAAATTTCAATCCCGTTTCCATCTGGATCAGCTAAATAAAGAGCTTCACTAAAGTAATGGTCAGCCCCACCATGTAATGGGTGTACTCTCTCAACAAAATGACGAAGAATATTTGCTAAGTCTTGTCTGTTTGGTAATAAAATTGCATAGTGATATAAACCAGTTCGACCTCTTTGCTTCGGAAGAGCGTCTTCCTTTTCTTCTATTATGAGAAGTGGCTCATTGTCCTCATTACCAAACGTAACGATTGTACTTTTTTCTTCCAGTACCTTCATACGCAATACTTCTGTATAAAACTCTAGCGATTTCTTTAAATTTGATACATATAAATGAACAACCCCAAGTGTTGTTTCGGGATGAAGTGGAAAGCCCATTTTGTTATACCCCCATTTTAATTAATTCTTCTTTAACATTTTCTCTTTTAAGAAATTATCTACAAAACCATTAGCTTTCGCAACAAATAAGTAAGCACCCATCGCTAATAATGCAAGTTCTAACTCAAATCCAGGATTTTTCCCGTCTCCTAACAAACCAGCTGACCATTTTACTTTCACAATCGCTCCAACCATAACAAGTGCAAATAATAAGCCAATATACCTTACGCCTAAACCTAGAATTAACAATAGACCTCCAACTAATTCAACTGTTGCTACACCGTATGCAAGTCCTCCTGGTAAACCAATGCTTGTAAACCACCCTGCAATATTGTCAATTCCTGATTGGAATTTTGTTAAACCGTGCATAAAGAACGTTACCCCTAACACGATACGAATAATTAAGTTACCAATATGTTGATTCATTTCTTTCTCTCCTTTATAGTTTTGTTATACAAAACTTTTATTTACATTACAAAACATACACTAATTATTTTTATTCGTCAATTCATTTTTCATGAGAAAAATTTTTTTTTTTTTGCTATGATACAAATAGTTGTTTACAAAAAGGAGCATGATTTTATGAATATCGGTTCTGCGATTCGTGAAATTCGTCAACGTAGAGGAATTACGATTGCCCAAATTTGTGAAGGAACAGGTCTTTCTAAAGGCTTTATGAGTCAGGTTGAAAACAATAAAACATCACCATCTATCTCAACTTTAGAAATGATCGCTAATTTTTTAAATGTCCCCCTTCCATATTTATTGTTAGAACAAAAAGATCGTTTGAAAATTGTAAAAAAAGAAGAGCGTAAATACAGTGTGTATGGAAAAGATGAACAAAGAATTGAGCATGTTGCGGAGCAAGGTGGTCTCCGCCTATCTCTAGTAGAAATTTCTGCCGGATTCCCGAAAGAAAACTCACCAAATGCTCATGAAGGTGAAGAGTGTCATCTTGTATTACGCGGAAAACTAGAAGTTCAACATGGAGAAGATATTGCGATTGTAGAAGAAGGTGATTCTTTCTCTTGGAATGCATGCGTTCCTCATATTGTTCGCAATATAGGTGAAGAATCTGCATTATTACTTATCTCTAGTCATGCGGAAAATCGAAAACGTGTTTACTAAACGATAAAAAGAAGCCTGTTTCGTAACAGGCTTCTTTTTTATCCCCTTATAATTCCATAACTCGTCCCAACTAGTACGGTCTTTTCATGTTGATTGCGATAAACTGACTCAATTGAAACTTTTTTATATCCTTCCATTTGCTCAATATTTGTTAAAGTTAATTCACAAGTAACCGTATCCCCTGTAAAAACTGGTCTAATAAACTCACTTACTAATTCCCTCGCTATGTAATGTAACTCTTCGCCTACTTTCGTCCCAATGCTAGCAGTCAATAAACCATGGACCATTAATCGTCCATTCTCATCATATTCCATATGATGTCTACCTTTATCGCCTGTAATATTTGCAAATTCAAAAACTTCTTCCTCGGTAAATCTTCTTTCGTATTTAAATATATCCCCAACTTTTACATTCATTTTTATCCCCCGTTTAATAAACTGAATTTTCTTTTATTTTATCACAAAATGAGTCTCAGTTCAGTTTATATTATTAAAATAGCAATCCTTTTTCTTTATTACCTTATAAGTTATCGATGCCCTTCCTCTTTGGCCACTTGATACCCATAGTACGCACATGTTCCATTTCTTGATAACTCTCTTACTTCAAAATCACAACTTCTATAAAAATCAAAATTGTTAGCGGACGTATGCGCAAACCAATCGCCATGCGGAAGCTTTTGTAAACAAAGAGCTACAAGTTTCTTACCTAACCCTTTCCCCCTATACTCACACTTCACAACTAAATTTACTATGTTAGCAACCATGATTTGATCAGAAATCACTCTAACCATCGCGACCATTTCTTCTTCATCCCAAATTGTGAAAGCCCATGTTGAATTTTCAAATGCAATCGTAAACTTTTCAATTTGCCAAGAAGGGATATTATCATTACTCCAGCCAGCATCTTCAAATAATGTCTTAATCGCATATGCTGGCACTCCATTCGTTCCTTCACGAATAATTAATCCATTATGATAAATATACATGTAATCCCTCCCTTTATTTTTTATATACCATTCTCCAAAAAATGCAATTCACCTTTTTTCATCCAACCCGCTTAATGGAATAAACGAGAACTTCCATCTCATGAAATGAAGTTGTTTTCTCATAACTAAGCCCTGTTTTTCTAGCAACAAATATTGAAGCTGGGTGGTTCGGATTAATAAGTGAAATTAATTTATTCATTTGTAATGCTTGAAAACCATAGTCTCGAAAAGCCGCCGCAGCCTCTTTCGCATACCCTTTCCCCCAATATTTAGGAAGTAGCCAATAGCCAATCTCAATTTCCTCTTTTCCATCTACCTTCTGCTTGACAAGTCCTGCATGACCAATTCTTATCCCTGTTTCCTTTTCAATCATTACAAATAAACCGAGACCATTTTTATAATTTGGAAGTACCCTCTCCTCCAAACTTTTTTTACATTGCATAAATGTTTTTAACGTTCCATTTCCAATATAGCGCATTACCTTCTCATCCCCCCATAAAGAAGCATAAAATGGTAAATCATCCATTGTATATTTGCGAAATTGTAAGCGATCTGTATGGAACACTCTTTTATTCACTCCCATCATTTTGAACCTCATTACATAACAACATATTTCAAACTACGTAAGTGTTGAATAATTCATATCAAGAAAGTTACCAAAAAGAAAGAAAATTCAATCTTATAAAAGTGTATTATATCAAAAAAAAGCAGTAGACAAAAGAGTGTCTACTGCATCCATATCATAACTAGTATAAAGAAAACTACAATTGAGGGGGTGTAGGATTTTCAAATATACTAGATACTTATCCCGTTCTAACGGGCGGTAAACCCTCCAATCCTTTGAGTGGAAAGTTTACCGCACATAAGAACTTTGCGGTCATTAAGAAAGCACTGTTAAGTACTCAAATACACGCTGAGCTTTTTCTCCACCCATTCGTGCATGTTGAAGAAGAGAGATGCCATGTGGGCCAGATGCACGTAATGCTTCTGGTTGTGCTACTAAAATGGCTTGTACGACTTCAAGTTCACCCAGCATAGCTGCTGCAAAAATATCCATCCGAGCTCCCTTTTCCAGTAAATAAAGAGCAATATCTTTACGGCCTACATGGGCCGCTGCTCCTAAGGCACTTTCCCAATCTGAGCCACCCCAATTATAAGAAGCATGAAGTAAGCTCGGTGATTCGGCCAAAAGCTCCTGTACTCTTTCTAGATCTCCGTGAGCTGCCATAACAAATTCCCTTACTAACTCAGTGGTAATACGCTCGTCTGTTTGCATCTCTCTTCTCCCTTTTCACAAATTCGTTTCGGTGTAAAAAATGGCTTGTCACTCCCTTGGAATATATCAACTTCAATTCCAAATACACGCTGAAACATTTGATGACATAGTACTTCTTCTGGTACGCCATCATACTGAATCTTCCCTTGTTTTAATACGAGTAAACGATCGCTATATTGAGCCGCTTGATTAATATCATGTAAAACCATTACAATCGTCATACCAAACTCTTCGTTTAATCGTTTAACAAGTTCCATTACTTCTAACTGATGGACGATATCTAAAAAGGTTGTTGGTTCATCTAATAGTAAGACATTTGTGCGTTGTGCAAGCGTCATTGCAATCCAAGCACGTTGCCTTTCTCCTCCTGATAAGGATTGTAAAAGACGATATTCATACCCTTCAAGCTTTGTAACAGACAATGCCCAATCAACAATTTCTTCATCTTCTTTATTTAAGCGACTACTCCATGATTTATGAGGACCTCTTCCGAACTCTATTAGTTCTTTCACTGTTAAATCTAATTGATGATCGTGCATTTGTGGTAACATCGCTAATTGCTTCGCTACATCTGCACTCTTCATCGTATAAATATTTTCCCCATCTAAAATGATGTCTCCTTCGCTTTGTTTAAGTAGCCGTGCTATTAAACGAAGCAAAGTAGATTTCCCCGATCCATTCGGGCCGATTAAACTAACGATTTCTCCAGCTTTAATATGTACATTCATATTTTGCATTTGAAATCTTTCAGAATGTGCGTAAAACACCTTGTTAACGGAAATCACGTTGTTTTCCTCCTCTATGGATTAAATATAAGAAGAACGGACCACCTAAGAAGGACAATAAAATACCAACAGGCAATTCGATTGGATCGAACCAACTTCGAGCTATCGCATCCGCAAAAACAAGTAATATCCCACCGCCAAGGCATGATAATGGCAGTAAATATTTATAGTCATTTCCAACTAATAAACGTAACATATGCGGTACAACAAGACCGACAAATCCAATAAGACCAGAAACACTAACTGCTATTCCAGCTAACATTGTACTTACTACTATTAAATAAAACCGACTTCTTTCCACGTTATACCCTAATAATTTTGCCATTTCATCCCCAAGCATTAATACTCGAATATGTTTAATACCGAAGAAAGCTAATATAATAGCGAATATCGCATAGTAAATAATCATATTTAAATGTGCCCAACTAACACCACCAATACCACCAGCTAACCACGGTAAAACTGATTGTACTTTGTCGCTATGTAATAACATTAGCGCTGAAGTCGCTGCACCAATTAAGGCGTTTATTGAAACACCTACTAATACAATTCGTGAAGGTGGCGCCCCCTTTTGCCATGATAGTGCGTAAATGACCATTGCTGTAATAAAAGCTCCTAAAAACGCTCCTAGTGGTAAGAATGCCATATGTTGAGGAAATAAAATCATGATTATAATTGCTACAAGACCTGCTCCTGATGAAACTCCGATAATTCCAGGATCTGCAAGAGGATTTCTCATAACCCCTTGCAATAATGCTCCTGATGCAGCTAAACACGTTCCTACTATAAAACCAACGAGCACTCTCGGTATACGAAGATCCCATACAATTCGATGAACTGTCGAACCTTCATCTTGTATACCTTCTATAATGTCTCGTAAAGAAAAAGATAAGCTCCCTGCAAAAAGGCCATAAAAAAGACCTAGAACAGTTAATACGACTAAAGTAACTGTTATTATCCACCTTTTTCTCGCAAAAGGATGTTCCTTTTCTCTTACTATTTCACTACTCTCCATACTTATCATTTCCTTACATCTTGTATACTTTTATACATAAAGTCCATCGCTTCTGTAACTTTTGTCCCAGGATTTGATCCAAATAAATCTGGTGGTAAAATAACTACACGATTTTGTTTTACTGCATCTAAATTTTTCCATGCTTCATTTTTCATCATTTCGCCTTCAAATGCTTTTTTCACACTATTGGGATCTCCATGTGTAATTAAATAAATCACATCTGGATTTGCTTCAATAATACGTTCTACACTTAGCTGTGCATATTGCGGATACTCTTTCATTTCTGGAAAACTAGCTGCGATATTTTTCCCGCCTGTTTTTTCTAAAATATCCCCTGATAGAGATGTTGGTAATGCTGCTAGATAAGTGCCTGGTGCTCCATAAACTAGCAACGCTTTAACGTCACTCTTTTTCTCATATTTCTTCATTTGATCATTAATTTTTTGGTTAAGCTCTTTTGCTTTATCTTCTTTCTTCATTACTGTTCCATACATTTCAATACCCTTTTGAATATCTTTTACAGAGTTGGCTGAAGAAATGATTACTTTTGTTCCTTGTCCTTCGACCGTTGGAATGTTCTTTTGGAATCCATTGTTAGCAACAAGTACATCCGGTTTTAAACTAGCAATTTGCTCAAAATTCGGTTGATGTGCATTCCCGATTACTTGTGCTTTCTTTAATTCCTCTGGGAGAGTTAATTTTGTATCCAGACGACCTACTATTTTTCCACCTAAAGCATGAATAATATCCATGTCTCCCATACTCAACGTAGCAAAACTTTCAGGAACTTTATTGAATGTTATCTTTCTGTCTGAGAGATCGGTAATTTCGATTTTGTCTGTTCCTTTGTCTGTTTTTGTTGCGGATGCTTTTTCGTTTTCTTTTGCACTGCAACCTATTAATAAGAAAAAAATAGATAAGATCGCTGTGAACAGCGTAATAGATTTGTTCATTCTTTCACCTCTAATTGATAATAATAATCATTAACTACTATTCTACTTTAATTGATAAGGATTATCATTGTCAATATGAAACGCATACATTTTCTACAAAAATGAAAAAACGCTACAAAAAGATTTCTTCTTTTCGTAGCGCCCTATTTAACAATTTTCTTCATATTCGCTCTCCTCTAATTGATCACGCATCGTTCTAACACGCTTAAAGAAGAAAAAAGCAAGAACTAAAAATACAATAATACTCCCCATCATAACAAAAGACTGTACCATACTTTTTATTCCACTTGGAATTAATAAACCGATCATTAAAAATGTACTTATAGCTAAAAGTACTTGTGCAAACCGGGTATAATCTGCTATTTTTTCTTGTAATTCTTTCATCTGCTTATCACTCCCATCCTCACTTTATCACATTCTATCAAGCTTAAAGACAAGTAAATAGAACCAATCTGGGAGATGTTTTCCAAAGTAAAAAAGAGCCGCTTACTCGCGGCTCTTTTTTATCTATTATACGCCTTTATATGCTTCTATATAGATTTCTTTCAGCTCTGAAATGAGCGGTAATTTTGGATTAGCTGTTGTACATTGATCTTCAAAAGCTCTTTCTGCTAATAATCCAACAACCCCTTCAAATTGGTCTTTAGCAACTCCTTGTCCTGCAATACTCATATTTATATTTAAGCTTTTTCCAAGCTCAATAATTGCTTGGACGAGTGATTCCACACCTTCCGCTGTTGAGCTTGCTGGAAGCCCGAGCATTCTCGCAATATGTGCATAGCGTTCATCAGCCACAAAGTGCTCATATTTTGGGAACAATGCGTGTTTTCTTGGCTTAATAGCATTATAGCGAACTACGTGCGGCATAAGAATTGCATTCGCACGTCCATGCGGAATATGGAATTCCGGTCCAATTTTATGCGCTAAACTATGATTAATACCTAGGAAAGCATTTGCAAATGCCATCCCTGCGATTGCGGAAGCATTATGCATTTTTTCTCGTGCTTCTTCATCATTTCCATCTTTATATGCTCTCGGTAAATATTTAAATACGAGATCAATTGCTTTTAATGCTAAACCATCAGTATAGTCATTTGCCAGAACAGACACATACGCTTCAATTGCATGTGTTAATACGTCCATACCAGTATCTGCCGTCACATGAGGTGGTACTGTCATTACAAATTGTGGATCAACAATCGCTACATCTGGTGTTAATTCATAATCCGCAAGCGGGTATTTAATATTATTTTTCTTATCTGTAATAACCGCAAATGGCGTCACTTCTGATCCCGTCCCTGATGTTGTTGGAATGGCAACAAATTGTGCTTTATTTCCCAAGTTCGGATACTTACATGTACGTTTTCTTATCTCTAAAAACTTCTGTTTTATTCCATAGAATGTCGTTTCTGGGTGCTCATAGAATAGCCACATCCCTTTTGCTGCATCCATAGCTGAACCGCCACCAAGCGCGATAATTACATCTGGTTTAAAGCTTTTCATCATGTCCGCACCTTTAAATACAGTTTCATCTGATGGATCTGGCTCAACTTCAAAGAAAACTTCAACTTTCACATCATTTGTATGCTTACGTAAATAGTGCGTAACTGTATCTACATAACCGTGCTCAACCATCCCTGGATCCGTTACAATAAATGCACGGGAAATGTTAGGCATGTTTGCTAAATATGCTGTCGCATGTTTTTCAAAATAAATTTTGGGTGGTAATTTGAACCACTGCATATTCTTTTTTCTATTTGCCAACCTTTTTATATTTAATAAATGAGTCGCCGTTACGTTTTGGGAAACTGAGTTTTTCCCGTAGGAGCCACAACCAAGCGTAAGTGATGGAATAAATCCATTATATATATCACCAATTCCACCTTGTGATGAAGGTGCATTTACAATGAGACGGCAGGCTTTCATACGTAACCCAAATTGTTTTTGTACTTCTTTATTTGTAGAATGGATAACCGCTGAATGCCCTAGGCCACCAAGCTCTAACATTTCTTCGCAATATGTAAATCCTTCTTCTAATGAATTTGCTTTTACACAAGCTAACACTGGGCTCAGTTTCTCACGAGATAGTGGATACGCTGCTCCGATGCCTTTAATTTCAGCTACAAGCATTTTTGTATGTTCAGGTACAGTAATTCCTACTAATTCAGCAATATACTGTGCTGATTTCCCAACAATATCACTATTTACTGCACATGTATTTTCATTAATAACAAGCTTTTCTAATTTCTTTCTCTCTTCCTCTGTTACAAAATAACAATTATTTGCAATCATTTCTGCTTTAACATCATTATAGATTTCCTTATCTACAATGATGGCTTGTTCTGACGCACAAATCATACCGTTATCAAATGTTTTCGATAAAATCAAATCATTAACAGCACGTTTTACATGTGCCGATTTCTCTAT
This sequence comes from Bacillus mycoides, assembly GCF_000832605.1. Lineage (GTDB taxonomy): Bacteria > Bacillota > Bacilli > Bacillales > Bacillaceae_G > Bacillus_A > Bacillus_A mycoides. The sequence goes on along the minus strand of NZ_CP009692.1, from coordinate 1,582,384 downwards.
ATAACATGGTACATTACCTGGCCCTACACCTAGCGCGGGTTTACCAGTAGAATAAGCCGATTTCACCATACCAGCCCCTCCAGTTGCTAGAACGAGTGCGACACCATCATGGTTCATTAATTGTTTCGTTGCTTCCACAGAAGGTCTTTCAATCCATTGAATACAATGCTTTGGTGCACCAGCTTTCACTGCTGCATCATATACTGTTTTTGCCGCTGCAACGGAACAGTTTTGTGCAGAAGGATGAAATGCGAAAATAATTGGATTTCTCGTTTTTATCGCGATTAATGCTTTAAACATTGTTGTCGATGTTGGGTTCGTTACTGGCGTTACCCCAGCTACTACACCGACAGGTTCTGCGATTTCTATTATTTCTTCATGAGGATCTTCATGAATAATCCCTACCGTTTTATCTTTCTTTATACTATGCCAAATATATTCAGTGGCAAAAATATTTTTAATGCATTTATCTTCATATACGCCACGGCCCGTTTCTTCAACAGCCAACTTCGCAAGCGGCATATGTTGATCGACACCCGCAAGCGCCATTTCATGAACAATGTTGTCAATTTGCTCTTGTGTAAAACTTTCTAATGCTTGTAAAGCTTTTTGACCGTTATCTACTAACGTATCAATCATCTCTTTTACCTCTTGCATTTCATTTACAACTTTCTCTTTGACTACCATGTAAATTTCCTCCTATTCTGTTATCACGGTCTTTATAAGTCCCTATAGGTCATAACAAGTCCCGATTAGCGAAAAAAAATAGAGTTACCGTCCTACATGAATCTCATTGTTTGTGAAATATTTCACAAGTTTATTCGTGAATAACATTTCATGAATTCAATATACATGAAATCATTTCATTTGTGTATGTCTAATTTGTGAAATATTTCACAAATTAATATAATAAAAATGCACTGCTCTACATTAGCAGTGCATTTTTATTATGCTAGTGCTTGTGCCAAATCTTCAATTAAATCTTCTCCATCTTCAATACCAACAGAGATTCGAATTAATGTATCTGTAATTCCTAATTCTTTACGGCGATCTGCTGGGATTGATGCATGTGTCATTTGTGATGGAATCGAAATTAAACTTTCTACTGCTCCTAAGCTTTCAGCAAGTGTAAAGTACTGTAACTTCTCAAGTATTCTATTTAATGTTTCTTCACTATCTACATCGAATGAGATGATTGCACCAAATCCGTTCGCCTGTTCTTTTGCTAATTCATGATTTTGATGTGATTCAAGACCTGGATAATATACTTTATTTACTTTCGGATGGTTATTTAAAAACTCGGCAATCGCACGTGAATTCGTTTCATGTTCTTCCATACGAATTCCTAATGTTTTTAAACCACGAAGTAGTAAGAAGCTATCTTGTGGGCCAAGAATACCTCCTGTTGAGTTTTGTACAAAGTGAAGGTCTTCTGCTAATTGCGGGCTATTTACAACTACTAGGCCTGCAACTACGTCACTATGTCCTCCTAAATATTTCGTTGCACTATGAAGCACAATGTCTGCTCCTAAAGAAATTGGCGACTGCCAATATGGCGTCATGAATGTGTTATCAATAATTGTTAATAAATCTTTCTCTTTAGCAAGAGCAGATATTTTCTTAATATCAGTAATTTTTAGTAATGGGTTCGTTGGTGTTTCTACATAAATCGCTTTCGTATTTGGACGAATCGCTTCTACAACTTCCTCTAGGTTTGTTGTATCTACAAATGTATGCTCAATGCCGAAGCGGTTTAATACTTTTGTAATAACACGGTACGTTCCGCCATAAACATCATCTGTTAAAATGACGTGATCTCCTTTTGAGAATAGCATAATAGTTGCTGTAATAGCTGCCATCCCTGAACCAAATGCAAATCCAGCATGACCATTTTCTAAGACTGCAATCATTTCTTCTAAAGCTGCACGTGTTGGGTTGCCTGTACGTGAATATTCATATCCTTGATGCTTACCAACTGCTTCTTGTTTATACGTACTTGTTTGATAAATCGGTACGTTTACAGATCCAGTTGAAGGTTCTCCTATGCGAATACCATGAATTAATTTTGTCTTTGCTCTCATTTTTTATTCCCATCCTTTGTATATGTCTTTACTTAAATAGCGCTCACTACTATCAGGAAAAATCGTTACAATATTCGTACCTGGTGCTGCTTTCTCTGCCTCAAGTAAGCTTGCATGAAACGCTGCTCCTGAAGAGCTCCCAACGAGAAGGCCTTCTTTTTGCGCTAACTCTTTCACTCGTAAAAATGCATGTCGATCAGAAATTGTATGAATTTCATCAAAATAAGATGTTTTTAAAAATGGCGGGATGAATTCAAGACCAATCCCTTCTGTTTCATGTGAACCAGCTTTACCACCATTTAAAATAGATCCTTCTGGTTCTACAATAACCGTCTTAATATCAATGTTTTTCTCTTTTAAATAAGACGCAGTTCCCATAAACGTACCGCCAGTTCCTGCCCCTGCAACAAATATGTTAATTTCTCCATTCAATGCATCCCAAAGTTCAGGACCTAATGTTTTGAAATAAGCACGAGGGTTTGCTTCATTCGCAAACTGACTTGGAGAGTATGAATTCGGTATTTCATTTACTAATTCTTTTGCCTTTGCAATTGCGCCGGTCATTCCTTGCTCAGTCGGTGTATGCACGACCTTTGCACCTAGTGCTTTCATTATTTCTTGTTTTTCAATACTAAATTTCTCTGGTACACAAACAATAACGCGTAAATCATGTTCTAACGCTGCAAGTGCCAGTCCAATGCCGGTATTTCCAGCCGTCGGTTCAATAATTGTTCCGCCCTCTGCAACAAGCCCTTTTTCTAGCGCATCTTCAATTAATTCTCTTCCTAAACGATCCTTAACGCTTCCGCCTGGGTTGTAAAATTCAAGCTTTGCAAATAAACGGACTCCTTTCGGAAGTGAAAAACGAGTAATTTCTACGATTGGTGTATGGCCAATCAACTCATGAACTCCACGATATACATTCATCGTGTTCTCCCCCTTATTTGCCAATAAAGAAAAGGCAACTGTATGTATTTTCTTTATATGAGACAGTTGCCTTTTTGTTACATTACTTTAACTCTTCTAGTACTTTTACGATAAAGTTTGTAGAATGAAGAGCTGCTTGATCTAAAAATTGATCAAATGAAACATTTGATTCTTTACCAGCAATATCAGAAAGTGCACGAATAATAACAAACGGAACTTCATATTGGTGGCATACTTGCGCAACAGCTGCTGCTTCCATTTCTACTGCATAAAGGTCTTCAAATTTATCACGAATTGCTGCAACGCGGTTCGGATCACTCATAAATGAATCACCTGTTGCAATCATACCTTTTACAACTTGAATATTTTCTTCTGCCTGCATACATTTCTCAGCTAATGCAACTAATGCCTCATCAGCTTTAAATCCAGGTGGCATTCCTGGCACTTGACCATATTCGTAGTTAAATGCTGTTACATCTACGTCATGGTGACGAACTTCTGTTGAAATAACTACATCACCAACATTTAGAGAGTGATGGAATCCACCAGCTGAACCAGTATTAATTACTTTTTCAGGCTTATATTTTTCTAATAAAATTGTCGTTGACATCGCTGCATTTACTTTACCAATACCAGACTTTAGCAAGATTACTTCATGTCCTGCCAATAGCCCTTTCGTAAATTCACAACCTGCAACAGTTTCTGTTTCTGCTTGTTCTAGTTTGTCACGTAAAATACGTACTTCTTCTTCCATTGCTCCAATTACAGCAATTCTCAATCTAATCCCTCTTTCTATTGCTTAGTTGCCTCCATTACCCAAACGAAATGATTTAATCTCGTAAACGTTACGTGGAAGCCATTGTTTTCAAAAATAGATTGCATGATCGGAATACGTGTATAGTATTCTGTTTGCAAATCGTTTGCTAACTGATGAAAACCTCTTTGTTTTGCTACTTCGACAGTTTTATCATATGCATCTTGATCTGCAAATATCGTATCAGCAAACACTATTTTACCACCTTTGTTTAGCAATTGACTATACTTCGCAATTGCTACGTCTTTTTCTTCATCTATCAAATGATGAAATGCGTAAGTGCTCACAATAGTATCGATTGAATTTGGGACTTCAAATGAAAGAAAATCACCCTCTGTAATTGAAAACTCTTTTGGTAATTTCTCTTTTGCAATAGTACGCATTTCGCGTGACGGTTCTATACCGTAAACTGTGCGACCAGCAAGTAATAATTTATTTGTTAAATTGCCAGTACCAACACCGAATTCTAATACGTTGCCAAATGACTTGTTAACTACATCCTCTAAAATGTCCTCATAATGGGCGAAAACTTCTTTATATTGTATATCTTCGCCTTGTACAAATGAGTCGTACGTATGAGCCCATTCATCAAATAAACCATTAAATTCTGTTCCCATAAAAATTCCCCTTTTTCTTATCGGTTTTATCAGTATGATATTCTCTCTTTCTAAAAATGTCAATTGAAATGTACGTAGTATTTCCTTCTTTTCTTTGTTACACTATAGGTGATTATCATAGGAGAGGGGGCATCTTCGTGTCATTTACCTTTGAAATGTTAGAAGATAAAGTAGAATTTTTCGAGGCTGCAAACTTAGTTTCTCTAGAAAAAAAAATTAACGAACAAATTGATAATAATAAAGCACTTATGCTCGAAGTTCATCATATTTCTCACCAAATGATTATGGATCCTGAAAGCAAAAGACCTTATTATAGTGCGGTTGTTCATTTTAAATTAAAGAAATTACGCTAACTAAAAAAAGAGAGGCTCTTAAGAGCCTCTCTTTTTTTAGTTTAGAGTTTGAACGAGTACTGGTTTCCAGCCCTCATTGTCTACCCAATCAATATTCACATAATATTTTTTACCTGATTGTTTATCTTGTACGTTACCGTAAGCTTTATTCTTACCGTTATTTCCAATTCTATGGATAACTAATTGATTTACTGGAACGTCAATTGCAGCTGAAATCGCTTGATTCATCTCATTCCAATCTGCTGTACCTTTTTTAAACGTCATCGCAGGTGTTGCACCTTGCTCTGTACCTACTGGCTTCCAAGAAGATTTCGTATAAGCATCTGTTGCCTGTGACTGTGTTTTTTCAGCTGGTGCTTTCTCGTTAGCTTTCGCTTCTTCTTCAGCTTTTTTCTTTTCTTCCTCAGCCTTTTGCTTCTCTTCTTCTTCCTTCTTCTTAGCCTCTGTCTTATCTTGCTCATTCTTCTTCGGCTCTTCTTTACCTTTAGCTTTCTCAGCTTTATTCTCTTTTGTTGTTTGCTGAGCTACCTTTTTATCATTAGAAGACGCTTGCTCTTTTGTGTCAGGAACAAACAATTGATATGCTACAATAGCTACTGCTACTAATACAATAGCGATTGCAATATTTAAAACACCGTTTTGACGACGTTTTTGTTGTTTCTGTTGGAATCTAGATCCTCCTGCCATTCTTCAAACCTCCATGCAGTTTTTCATACTTGCTATTGTAACATTAAATCTAGAAAGGTTGAACATTTACAATAATATTTTCACGAAATGAAAACATTTCATAAATAATTGCAAGATTACTTTTCAATTTCTAATTGATGAATTGCCTCTACCATTTCTGCAAAAACTGGTGTGACTACATTTTCATTACTATCTGTTTCTATATCAACTACAACTAAAGCATATCTTGGGTTTTCATATGGAAAATAACCTGCAAACCAGCGATTCACCCTCTCTCCTTTTCCTGTTTGTGCCGTCCCAGATTTTCCAGCGACAGTTAGTGGCAACGAACGGAATGCGGTTCCCGTTCCTTTCTCCATCGTTACAACGGCTCTTAACAACTGTTGTAATTTTTTCATCGTTTCATAAGAAAGCTGTTTCCCATTTAATTTATGATTTTCAAATGTAAAAAAGTCGCTTCCATTTTTATACACTATTTTTTTAACGACTTTCACTTCCATCTTCTCTCCACCTCTAGCAATTGTCGCCATCATATTCGCTATAGCTAGAGGTGACACACGTACATCTTTTTGTCCGACCATCGTTTGAGCAATCGCTTTTCTACTATCTTTATTTTCTTCGCTTCCCCAAATAATAGCACTCTTTTCTTCTGGCAATTGCTCAAATTCTGGTGTATGAAATACCGAACCTTTCCAACCTACCTTCTCACGTGCTCCTAAGGCCTCTAAATACGTTTCTAACACTTCCCTATCCTTTTGCATTAGTTCACCACCTAATACGGCAAACGTTCGATTACAGCTTCTAGCAAAGCTTTCCTTAAAGTTTAATGACCCCATCATAACTTGTGGAAGATTTTCACCGTATAAATCCGTATTACAGTTAAATGTACGATTAAACCGCACCAAATTCTCATCAATTCCTGCTGCTGCAACTACTGTTTTAAAAACAGACCCCGGAAAATGAGGAATTAACATTTGATTTTCAAGTGTAGCTTTATATATCCTCCTATCATTCATCTGTAAAGAAGGCCTACTTACCATTGCTACAACTTCACTATTCTTTATGTCTAGTAATACTAACCCACCTTTTTTTATTCCGTTTTCATCTATAATCTTCTCTGCTCGTCGTTGCAACGTTTTATGTATTGTTGTTTGAATAGTAACTGGATAAAATGGATTTCCTGGTGAAGTGTATTTCGCCTGCTTCCCAAAAATCGGTTCTCCTTGTCGATCCACTTGATATAGTACTTTCGCTTCTCCATCAGTCAGTAAAAATTCATCAAATGATTGTTGTAATCCAGAAATACCAATTGGCGTTTGTTTCGAAGTTTTTTTCATTTCTCCATAACGCTTTTGAAATTCCTGTTCATTCTCTCCCACATCACCAATTAAATGATCTGCCTCTCCCATTTGCTTCAGTCGAACTTCTGCTGCTACAATACCTAAAATATCTAATTCATTTACCTTCTTCATCTGCTCGAGCGTTAATTGAAATGGGGTATTCTCCCTTCGTAATATAAATGCTTGATTCTTATTTTTCATTTGCAGTCTTATCTCTTGTCTCGACACACCAATGATATGCGCAATTTTCTCTAACATGTCATTTTTTATTTGTAAAAATGGAAAAACAATTAAGACTGGATATTTCTCTTCACCAATTTCCTTACCATTTCGATCTGTAAAATGCCCTCTTCCATTATCTACTGTAAGTGATTGTGTTCGTTGCGTAACACTTTTTTCAATCAGATTGATATTTCGGTCAGTAAATGATTCCGTATCTATAATCTGTATTTGGATTAAACGACAAAGTAATAAAAAAATCACACCCATAAAACAAATTAAAACAATTATAATTCTCCGTTTCATTTTCATAAAAAACACCTCGTCTATTGTAGTTTAGACGAGGTGTTTCACCTTTTATACAAATAAAAAATCACTCGTTTTTACACGAGTGATTTTTTACGTTATTTTACAGAGATAATCTCTACTTGCATTTCTCCACCTGGTGTTTGGATTGCTACCTTCTCACCAATTTGCTTACCTAATAAGCTTTTTGCGATTGGAGAATCGTTAGAAATTCTCCCTTCAAATGGATCGGCTTCTGCGCTACCTACGATTATGTACGCTTCTTCGTCTCCACCTGGTAACTCTTTAAATATTACTGTTTTACCTAATGTTACAACTGTAGACTCTTCACCATTGTCTTCAATGATAACCGCATTACGAATCATGTTTTCAAGTTGTGTAATACGTCCTTCTACGAATGCTTGCTCATCTTTCGCTGCATCGTACTCAGAGTTCTCAGAAAGATCTCCGAAGCTACGTGCGATCTTAATACGCTCTACAACTTCTTTACGTCTTACTGTTTTTAATTGTTCAACTTCGTTCTCTAGTTTTTGCTTACCCTCTTGCGTCATAGGGTATGTTTTTTCTGTTGCCATGTTTTCCACTCCTTTTATATACCAATCCCCCGAAAAAAAGAGGAGTTCCATATGAAAACTCCTCCGCTTATATAGCGGAGGTTTCTAGCACACGTAGCACTAGTGGAGTTGTCACATACAACCCCTTATTCTCCAATTCTTCCTTATATAAAGAAGGTATGTATGGAAAGTTGATATAAATATGCCCTCACCTATTGGTAGGTGAGGTTTCATGTTTCATTGTATTCGATAAGAAGGGAAAAAATCCCTTCCTATCGTATATCTTTTACTATGCTATTACAAATTTACTTTTTGTTCAAGAATTGTTGCAATTTTTGTAACCATAATATCAATTGCAACATGGTTTTGTCCACCTTCAGGGATAATAATATCCGCGAATTTCTTAGAAGGCTCAATAAATTGATTATGCATTGGACGTACAACGTTTACGTATTGGTCGATAACTGAATCCATTGTACGACCGCGCTCTTCAATATCGCGCTGCATGCGGCGTAAAATACGAAGGTCTGCATCTGTATCAACGAACACCTTAATATCCATTAACTCACAAAGACGTGGGTCTTCTAAAATAAGAATTCCTTCTAAAATGATTACATCTTTCGGCTCAACTGGAATAATTTTTTCTGAACGCGTATGCAATGTATAGTCATATATAGGCTTTTCCACTTGCTCATATGCAAGCAACTGCTGCAAATGGTCAATTAACAAATCATTATCAAACGCTAACGGATGATCGTAATTTGTTTTTAAACGTTCTTCCATTGGTAAATGGCTTTGATCTTTGTAATAATAATCTTGCTCCAAGATTAAAATGGAATGACCTTTAAAATGGTCAAAAATCGCTTTCGTTACACTTGTTTTTCCTGATCCTGAACCACCAGCGATTCCAATTACAACAGGCTTATTCGTCCCCATTCGACTACCACTCTTTCTTATTGAAGTATGTTTTTGCGCATCATATTATTCACATACACTGGTTGATCCACTTTGAATTTCACGATTTGCAACGGATGTCTCGCTGCATCTAATTCGTTTCCATCCTCATCCCAAATTTTCTCCACCGTCTGCGTAAAGTTTTCTATTTCTGGCCCAAAGAACTCCACTTCATGTCCTGGTTTGAAGTGATTACGTTGCTCAAGCGTTACGATGCCCGTTTCTTCATTATAATCTAACACTAAACCAGCAAAATCATACGTTGTTTTCTTACTATGATTTCCAAACATTTGCTCTTGATGTCCTGGAACCCCTTCAAAGAATGCAGGAGCTGTATCACGATTTGCACATTTATCAAGTTCATCTAACCATTCTTGTTTAAACTCAAAGTTATCCGGATCCGCACAATACGCATCAATTACTTTACGATATACAGTTGCTACAGTCGCTACGTAATGGATAGATTTCATACGTCCTTCAACTTTTAAGCTATCAATTCCAATTTCAATCATTTTCGGAATTGATAAGATTAAATTTAAATCTTTTGGGCTCATCGCAAAGTGAGCATCTTCTTCTTGGAATAGAGGAAGCTCTTTTGCATCTTTATGTTGTGATACCGTTTGAACTAAATCATAATCCCAGCGGCAAGATTGACAACAACCACCACGGTTAGAGTCACGCGCTGTCATATGGTTACTTAATGTACATCTCCCTGAATACGCGATACACATTGCACCATGGACGAATGCTTCAATTTCAACATCAACTTTTTCTTTAATTTCTTTCATTTCTTCATAGCTTGCTTCACGAGCTAATACAAGACGATGTAAACCTTCTTCTTTCCAATACTGTGCTGCTTTCCAGTTGGATAGTGATTGTTGTGTACTTAAATGCACCTCAACAGAAGGCGCCACACGTTTACATGTCTCAATAATAAGCGGATCGGCAACGATAATTCCCGTTACGCCAGCTTTTTCAATCCCTTTTAAATATTCCTCTAGCCCATCCATATTTTCATTATGTGCAAAAATATTTGTTGTTACGTATATTTTTGCTCCATATTTCTTTGCAAATTCAACGCCTTCTGCCATGTCTTCCAGCGTAAAGTTACCTGCATTAGAACGAAGACCAAATTCTTGTCCACCTAAATATACAGCATCTGCCCCATAATGGATAGCTACTTTTAATTTTTCTAAGTTACCCGCAGGGATTAACAGTTCAGGTTTTTTCACAATAACGCGTTTGCCATCGATCACTCGTGAAATTTCTTGTACAGTCATTTCCTACACCCTCCTCGTTTAGTAAACCGTTTCTTTAAAGAAGAATCCTGTATCTAACGGACGATTTACCGGTTGTATTTCTTCTATCTCTTTAAATAAATCATCTTTCACGTCATAATACGCATCACGATCTTCTACACATAAATCAATCGCCTTACGATATTTCTTCGTTACCTCAATAATGTACTCAGAACTTTTTAGGACACCATCAATTTTTAAGCTATCGACTTCAGCATCGATTAGTTCCTCTAACTCATCGATGAAACAAATATCATTCGGACTCATAATGTGAGTACCATTTTCATCTTCATAAATTGGATATTTGTTATTACGTTCCGGGTCGTATAAGAACATATTCTCTTCATACTTTTTCTTTTCGATGTCGAGATTACGCCCTTGATACTCAAAGTAGTTTCCTACTAGTGAACGCTTCGATTGGAACATGCAAGTCATACCGTGAATTTGTACTTCAAGTTCCACTTCAGCATTTTCTTTTAATTCAGCAATTTCATCTAAGCTAAGCTCACGAGCTAATACAGCGCGTTTCGCTCCTCTTTGCCCCCAATAGTTACAAGTAAACCAGTTTGTTGCTGTCGTTTCTGTATTCCAGTGAAGTTGCATATTTGGTGCAACTTCACGAACAGCCATTAATACCGCTGGATCTCCGAAAACAATCGCATCTACATTTACCTCATTTAAAAAGGCAACATAGTCCGTTAATTCTTCTACTTTATCATTGTGGAACATCGCATTCATTGCAACGTATACTTTCACACCATTTTCATGCGCAATGTTTACAGCTTGTTTCACATCTTCACGTGAAAACTCTCCTGCCAAACGTAAACCAAACTTTTGTTCACCAACCATTACTGCATCTGCCCCTGCTTTCGCAAGAGGTTCAATATCCGCCACCGCTCTAGGCGTTACTAACAATTCAGGTTTCTTCATACTTTTGTCACCCTCTCTTTTTACTTACAGCCACTCCATCGCCAATTGGGAAAATCGTTGTATCATATCCTTCATGATTCATAAGCCATTCATTGTACGTCTTAATACGACGAATCAAACCACGGGTACGTCTATTTTCAATTTTCTCTTTTGTCGTCACAAGACCATGGTACATAACGTTATCTGAAATAATAACGCCACCAGGATTTAATAACGGTTCGTATAAGTCAAAAAAGCGACGATACTGCCCTTTCGCTGCATCAATAAAAATAACATCAAATGTTCCATGTTCTTTCACTTGTTCGCCCGTTTCTAAAGCATCACCGTAAATAACAGAAATACGGTCTGTTACCGAGGAACATTCTATATATTCAAGTGCCTTTTCATATCGTTCACGATTGCGCTCTACTGTCACAATGCGAGAGTTCGGAATAGCTTGCATCATACGAATACTAGAATAACCGATTGCTGTTCCAAGTTCTAAAATACTTTCCGGTCCAATTAAACGTAAAAATTGCAGCATAAATTCCATTCCAAGTCGATCCATAATCGGCACATGGTTTTCAGTTGCATACTCTTCCATTTCAAGAATTAATTTATCTTTTGGATCAATAAATGATAATAGGTACTCGTTAACTGTATCCTCCATAATTGGTCCTCCTTATTTACATGGAGAAGTGCCTCTATGACGCGTCAACCTTTGTCTTTTCACACATAGAATGCAATAAAAATACAAGCCAGTTTCACCCTTAGCTTGTACGTCCCGTTTTGATATTAAAAACGATTCTTCTGCCAGTTTTTAACCCGATATATTTTACCACAAAAAAGAGGGATATGCGACCCTTTTCGCTATCCCTCCCCATTTCACTGTTTTTTCGTAATGTATTTTTGCTTTAATGCATTATGTTCTTCTAATGTTTTCGCATAATACACTTCACCACTTGGTGCAGCTAAGAAATAATAATAATCTGTTTGCGCAGGATCTAACGCTGCTTCCACTGAATGTTTACCAGAGTTTGCAATCGGTCCAACCGGCAACCCTTTCACAACATACGTATTGTACGGTGAGTTTACTTTCAAGTCTTCGTATAATACACGTTGTTTATGCTTTCCAAGCGCGTATAATACCGTCGGATCCGTTTGAAGCGGCATACCTTTCGCTAAACGATTATAGAAAACACTAGAGATTTTTTGGCGATCAGTAAAGCCAGTAGCCTCTTCTTCAATAAGTGAAGACAACGTGAGAAGTTGATGAACATCCCAGTTCTTCGCTTTCATTTTCGCCTCATTTTGAACAATAATTGCATTTGTTTTCTCAAGCATCGGGATTACAATTTCTTCTAATTTTGTATCCTTTTTATAGAAAGAATACGTTGCTGGATATAAGTATCCTTCTAGTGGATATTTAATGTTACTATCAAAAATTTTATCCGTTAATAGCTTCGGATACTTTTGCTGCATTTTTTGGATAAATGCTTTATCGTTTAATTGACGCACAACCTCATCTTTATTCCACTTTAATTCTGCCGCAATCACTTCAGCAATTTCAGTTACTTGCGCCCCTTCTTTAATCGTCACTTTATAAAGAGCCGGACGATGTACGTTGCCAGATGACATTTGTTCAATGACATCGTTGGCGCTCATCGAAGGATTTAATAAATATGTACCTGCTTGTAAGCTTTTCGACTTAAATTTCGTATAAAAACTAAAAACTGTACTGCTTTTCACAGCACCTTTTTCTTCTAAAATCTCACCGATTTTACTTGTAGATGACCCCTTTGGAATCTCTACCTCAATCTCTTTTTTATTTCCACTATCAACTGGCCCTAATGCAGATGAAATATACGCATAGACTGATCCACAAACTAAAAGCAGTGCGATAATCGAAATTAAAAAAATGCGTCTACGCTTCTTCTTCACTTGATTCTCTACCAAAATTCTTCCTCCTTATTCAATTGTAGACCGTATACACTTCCTCTATACAATGCCCTACAAACATAAAGCAAAACCAATCATTTCTAAATAATCGGTGACAGCTACTTATTTAAAGCCTTTTTTCATACAACCCGTCTTATTATACTATAAACAATTAAGTAGTTTCGACAAAAAATCTGTCATTTTGCATATGAATACAAAAAAGGCGAACTGTGTACACAGTTCGCCTTTTTATCCATTACTATTCTTCTTCTTGCTCATCAGCAAGAGTGTTAAACATTTCTTGTACCATTTCCCACTCTTCTTCAGATTCAATTGAAAGTAATGTTCCACCCTCTTCTTCACTTTGCTCATATGCCATTGCATCGAAGATTTGGTCTCCATCTTCGTCTACTTCACCGATTGGAGAGAAGACTACGTAAGATTTTTTGCCGAATTTTTCAGCATCAAAAGTGAAAATAATTTCACATAAATGTTCGTTTCCTTTTTCGTCTACAATTGTAATTTGATTTTCTTCCATTTTGGTCACCTCTTATTTACTATCTAAAAATCCTTGTAAGATCACGACTGCAGCCATCTTATCGATTACCTGTTTTCGCTTCTTACGGCTCACATCAGCTGAAATGAGCAGACGTTCCGCTGCCATCGTCGACAAACGCTCGTCCCACATTACAACTTCTAATTGTAACAGATTTCGCAGGTTTTCTGCAAATTGCTGGCACGCTTCACCACGAGGGCCGATTGTACCATTCATATTTTTAGGTAAACCTACTACTATTTTGTCCACATTGTACTGTTTTACCAACTCAGAAATACGGTCAAAACCAAAGTGGCCTCGTTCTTCGTTAATCCTGATTGTTTCCAGCCCTTGTGCTGTCCAGCCCATTTCATCGCTCATTGCAACACCGACTGTTTTAGTACCAACATCTAAACCTAATATCCGCATAAACTACTCCTCACGATGATGTTTCAAGTAAGACTTCACAAGCTCTTCAATTATCTCATCACGTTCAAGCTTGCGAACGATGCTTCGTGCATCTTTATGGCGAGGTATGTATGCTGGATCTCCACTTAATAAATAACCGACGATTTGGTTAATCGGATTATAACCTTTTTCTTGAAGTGCATCATACACAGTTAAAAGTACATCATTTACATGGACACTCTGTTTTTCATCTTGAATGCTAAACTTCATTGTCTTATCAAAACCGTCCATTTCAAGCACCTCACTTGTAAGTAGTAAGTATAGGGAGAAGAACTTCTCCTCTCCCTACCATTGTACACTACTATCTCTTTATTTTGAAACAGATTTAACGTACTCTTGTACAAACGCTAAAGCTTCCTCTACTTGCGCTGGGTTTTTACCGCCTGCTTGTGCCATATCAGGACGGCCACCACCGCCGCCTCCACAACGAGAAGCTACTTCTTTCACAAGTTTACCCGCATGGTAACCTTGACTAATTAAATCTTTCGTTACGCCAGCTAAAATGTTTACCTTATCGTCATTTACAGACGCTAATACAACAACTGCAGACTCTAATTTATTTTTAAGGTCATCCATCATTGTACGTAAGTTGTTCATATCTGCAACATTTACTTTCGCCGCTAATACGTTCACGCCATCAACTGTCATTACTGAATCAGTTAAGTTTCCAGCTTCGATATTGCTTAATTTCGCAGCAAGAGATTCGTTTTCTTTTTGAAGTTGTTTTACTTCAGTAAATAAACCATCAACTCTTGTTAAAATATCTTTTGGATTTGTTTTCATTTTTCCTGCTGCTTCTTTTAATAAACCTACTTGATCGTTCATTAATTCGTATGCAGACTTACCAGTTACCGCCTCAATACGACGAGTTCCTGCACCGATACCAGACTCAGCAACGATTTTGAAAATACCGATAGAAGCTGTGTTATCAACGTGACAACCACCGCAAAGCTCTAAGCTGTAATCGCCTACTTGCACAACGCGTACAACATCACCGTATTTTTCACCGAATAATGCCATTGCGCCCATTTCTTTCGCTTCTTCGATTGCTTTTTGAGAAATCGCAACATCAATACTTTCCCAAATTTTTTCGTTTACGATACGCTCAATTTTTTCTAATTCATCAGCTTGTACTTGACCGAAGTGAGAGAAGTCAAAACGTAAACGTTCAGATGTTACAAGAGAACCAGCTTGGTTAACATGCGTTCCAAGTATATCTTTTAATGCTTGGTGCAGTAAGTGAGTTGCTGTATGGTTTTTCACAACGCTACTACGGTTTTTCGTATCGATAAGAGCTTTTACAGCCGCTTCTTTCGTTAATGTACCTTCTTCCACAACTACTTTGTGTAAGTTTTGACCATTTGGTGCTTTTTGTACGTCTTTTACAACAACTTTCACGCCGTCAGCAAGAAGGTAACCACGGTCTGCAATTTGCCCACCGCTCTCAGCGTAGAATGGCGTTACATCAAGCATTAATTGTCCTTCTTCATCTGCTTGTAAGCTATCTGTATACTCACCATTTTTCACAAGGGCAACAACGTTACTTTCTGTTGCAACTGTACCGTAACCAACGAATTCGCTCGCTACTTTAACTTCACCAAGTACACCGCCTTGAACTTGCATAGAATCAACGTCTTGACGAGCAGCACGTGCACGCTCACGTTGTTTCTCCATTTCATTTTCAAAGCCCGCTTGATCAACTGTCATACCAGCTTCTTCAGCATATTCTTCTGTTAATTCAATTGGGAAACCGTACGTGTCGTATAGGCGGAACGCATCTACGCCAGAAATAACAGTTGTTTTTTCTTCTTTCGCTTTTGCAATTACTTCAGCTAAAATTGATTCACCATCATGAAGTGTTTCATGGAAACGCTCTTCTTCATTCTTCACAACTTTTGCGATGAAATCTTTCTTTTCAAGTACTTCTGGATAGAAGTCTTTCATTACTTCTCCAACAACCGGTACTAATTCAAACATGAACGGACGGTTGATGTTTAATTTCTTAGAATAACGAACAGCACGGCGTAATAAACGACGTAATACATAACCACGGCCTTCGTTAGATGGAAGAGCACCGTCACCAACAGCGAATGTTACTGTACGGATATGGTCAGCAATTACTTTAAACGCCATATCTTTTTCTAAATCGCCATTACGATATTTCTCACCAGAAATTGATTCTGTTGCACCAATCATCGGCATGAATAGGTCTGTATCAAAGTTCGTAGGTACATCTTGAACGATAGATGTCATACGCTCTAGCCCCATTCCTGTATCGATGTTTTTCTTAGGAAGTGGCGTATATGAACCGTCTGGATTATGGTTAAATTGAGAGAATACAAGGTTCCATACTTCTAAGTAACGCTCGTTTTCTCCGCCCGGATATAATTCTGGGTCACTAAAGTCATTACCGTAAGATTCACCGCGGTCATAGAAAATTTCTGTATTCGGTCCACTTGGTCCTTCACCGATATCCCAGAAGTTTTCTTCTAAACGGATGATGCGTTCTTTTGGAACACCCATTTTCTCATTCCAAATTGTGAATGCTTCTTCATCTTCCGGATGAATTGTAACAGATAGTAATTCTTTATCGAATCCGATCCATTTGTCGCTCGTTAGAAATTCCCAAGCCCAAGTAATTGCTTCTTCTTTGAAGTAATCACCGATTGAGAAGTTCCCTAACATTTCAAAGAATGTATGGTGACGAGCCGTTTTCCCAACGTTTTCAATATCGTTTGTACGAATTGATTTTTGTGCATTTGTAATACGTGGATTTTGTGGGATTACACGACCATCAAAATATTTCTTTAATGTCGCTACACCACTATTAATCCATAACAGAGATGGATCTTCATGAGGAACTAGTGATGCACTTGGTTCTACTGCATGTCCTTTTTCTTGGAAAAAGTCTAAAAACATTTGACGAATTTGTGCGCCTGTTAGTTGTTTCATTGTATTTTCCTCCTTAAATATAAAAAACTCCCGCCCCTAATAAAAGGGACGAGAGTTAACTCGCGATACCACCCTAATTATGAATTGATTATTATAACAATCAATTCATCACCTCATGGTGCCGTAACGTGGCAAGACGGCAGTGATTAGCTGCTCTCAGGATTAGCTTTCTGTTACCCTTCATTTAAAGCTCCTTTCAGCCAGTGGAAGCTTCTCTCTACAAATGGACTGTAACGTACTTGTTCCGTCATTGATTTAATGTATTATATGACTAAATATAATAGAATTCTCTTAAGTTTGTCAATGTAGATAATCATTTATATTGTATCAATTGCTTATTAATCATAGTTATTCTACTATTCATTCTTAACAGCCTTTAAATATATTATGCATTTATTACTAAATAGGAATCTCCTCTCAAAAAATACTTTATGCAAATTTCTAAATATTACATTATTTGTTATAATTAAATTATTAACAATAAAGGAGCGATTACAATGACAACCTTATTGAATCAAGCTAAAGAAATGTTAACAACTGATGAAAAAATCCTTTTTTATGCAGCATGCTCATTAAATATATTTATATATCGTTCCGTCGCAAGACCAGGACTGTTAATTTTAACGAACAAACGGCTCTTCTTTTATGGACCAGATGTAAGTAAGAACCCAATATTTGAAGAGTACTCTTTTGCAAACATTTCTAATCTAAAAGAGCAAAAGCGTCTTTTCAGCAATCAAATTATATTTATGTACGATAATGAATGGAAAAAAATAAAACATATTCAAACAAATGATATAAGCTCTCTCGTTCAACAAATACACGAGCAACTCTCTAAATAATGATAGCCCTCTACTTTTATAAGTAGAGGGCTATCATCATATTACACATCTTCTTTTTTCCAAAGAGGCCTCACATGAACGACCACTGTCCGAATGACCGCTAAAATAGGAACCGATATTAGTAATCCTACAATCCCCGCAACTTCTCCCCCTACTAGTAATGCAAACATAATAATCACAGGATGCATACGAAGCGACTTACCAACGATGTAAGGCGATAAAATGTTACTTTCCAAAAATTGCAAAATAGCAATCGTAATTCCCGCCTTAATGAGTAAACTCGTTGATACCGTTGCTGCAATCATCAACGTCGGAATCGCCCCTAAAATAGGACCAAAGTACGGGATTATATCCGTTACCCCAATAATAATACCGAGTAATAACGGATATTTCATACCGATAAACCAAAAAGAAAGAACAGATACTCCTCCTAATACTAAGCAAACAAATAACTGTCCTCGAATATAACTTCCGAGTGACTTATCAATTTCTTTCGCAAGCATTTGACCCGTACTACGCCACTTACTCGGAACTAGTTTCCAAAAAATATGATAAAACTCACCGTAATCTTTTAATATGTAAAATACAATGAACGGAATTAAGAAAATAATGAGCAATGAATCCAGTACACCACGAGCTGTGCTCATGACTTTATTTAAAAGCGCTTGAATCTTCGTTTCTACACCACCAAAAATTTGTTTCACCTTTTCATGAATAAATGATGGGAAATTCGCTGTTTGTTCTGTAACTCCATCCATCCAAGAATCGTACATTTTTGTAAACTGCGGAAATTGTTCATTAATTTCTTGTAACTGTTTAATAACAACTGGCGTTCCTTTATAAATTCCATAGCCAATTCCGCCAAAGAAAAGAATATAAATGAGCAAAATAGCAAGTGTGCGTGGCATTCCTTCCTTATGGATTTTTTCAATTAAAGGGTGTAATAAATAAGCAATAAAACAAGCAATAAAGAACGGTGTGATCGCCACTTTAAATACAAAAATAATCGGCGCCCATAGTGGCTTAATTTTTAAAAAGACGAGCAAACAAAGAAAAACGAGTAACAATAATCCTAAACGATATATCCAAATGATTTTAAGATTCTTCACACGAAAAACCTCCTCCACCTTTATTTTGAAAATAAATAGGTTAGGTTATGTGCAAAAGTTTTAAAATCTTTTTATACAGACCATACTGTTTTTTAAAGACGTACATATATTTAACATAATAAGGACAACCACCCCTGAAAATACAAAATGTCAAAATATAATCAGGAGGGCTCATAATGATCTTATTTATGCTTGCATTATCCGCACTTTTTATGCTTCTTGAATGGATTTGTATCGGGTTTGGTATTTGGAAAGGCTTCTTTATTCGTTCCTCGCGAAAGGAAAGAGCTAAGCACTTATGGCATTATGGAATGCTTGGCGTTGGATGCTACGGTTTATCTTATCTCTTCTCTGAAATCGGACTTTTATATTTGCATACAAGCGCATAAAAAAACTCCCTTATCATGAAGGGAGTTTTTTACGCCTTATAAATAAGACTTAATCATCTTACGTGCTTTTTTCACATTGCGTTTTGAGAATACATCTTGTTTGCGAGCATATTGATATGCTGCAGCTCCAACACCTAATGCGATTAATGAATTGCGTAGATTCAAAGTAAATCCCCCTTTTCGTTATCCGATCGTTCTTTCATTATCATCAAATAAATCATCAAGAGAGCTTAATGAACCATCTTCCTCTACTTGATGTGTATGGATTTTCCCCTTTGAAACCGATAATTCGATATAACAATTCCAGCAATAAAATTGGTTGACACCTATTTTTCCGATGTCTTTCCCTTTGCAATTTGGACAACTGAACATATGGCTTCCATCTCCTTACAGTCTCCCAGATTCTATTCGCCATTATGTCCAAACTGCATTCATTTATACATTGCTAGAGCCTTTCAACGTTATACGTTTGAAAGTTTCACTATATAATTTCACCTTGTTACATGAAATCATACGGTGAAATGTTTTCCACGTCCATTTCTTCACCATTAACCGTCACCATCTGCACTTCTCCTTGTGATTCTTGCAATCGGCCAGCTAAAGTCGTTTGACGCATTGCATCATCAAGGCGATTTACACCGGATTGAAACGCTGCTTCCTCCCCGCAAATAATAAGGAATTTCTTACTCCTTGTAATACCCGTGTAAATTAAATTACGACGTAACATACGGTAGTAGCTCTTTACAATCGGCATAATAACTATTGGGAATTCACTACCTTGCGATTTATGAATCGAGCAGCAATAGGCATGCGTAATTTGATTTAAATCCGGCTTTGTATATGTTACTTCAATTCCATCAAATGAAACGATAATCATATCTTGTTGCTCGACATTTTCTTTCGCATAAAATACTGAAACAATTTCTCCAATATCACCATTAAACACTTGGCTTTCCGGCTGATTGACTAATTGAAGTACTTTATCACCTCTGCGGTATACAACGTCACCGTAGGCAATTTCTTTACTCTTTTCTTTTTTCGGATTAAACACTTCTTGAAGAGCTTCATTTAACACATTAATACCTGCTGGTCCGCGGTACATTGGTGCCAATACTTGTACATCTCTTGCACTAAAGCCTTTTGTCTTAGCATTTTCACAAACCTTTTTAACAACCTCAACAATTTGAGCACCTGCACAGCTGATAAATGAACGATCTTTTTTATTTTGTGCTAAATCTGGCGGGAGCGTCCCGTCTTTTATCGCATGGGCAAGCTGAATAACAGACGAACCTTCTGCCTGACGATAAATTTCTGTGAGTTTTACCGTTGGAATGGCACCTGCATTTAATAAATCTTTCAACACTTGTCCAGGTCCTACCGATGGTAATTGGTCTTCATCACCTACAACGATTACTTGGATGTTCGTCGGCAAGGATTTAAACAATTGATTTGCCAGCCAAATATCTACCATCGAAAACTCATCAATAATAAGGAGCTTCCCTTGAACAGGGTCTGTTTCATTACGCTGGAAAGACCCTTCTGGCGTCCATCCAAGCAGGCGATGAATTGTGCACGCCGGAAGCCCCGTCGATTCACTCATTCGCTTCGCTGCTCTTCCTGTTGGAGCCGTTAATAGTATTGGAAATGGATTGTCATCACTATATTCATTTAGATTTAGTGATAGCCCGTGAAGCGACGCATACATTTCAACAATTCCTTTAATAACTGTAGTTTTCCCCGTTCCTGGTCCACCTGTTAATAACATCATCGGCTTATGAAGTGCAGTTTGAACTGCTTCTTGCTGAAGCGGTGCATACTGTACCTTTAGCTGTTCTTCAATTTCACCTAATGTCTTTAACACTTCTGCTTCAGGAAATGCAGGGGTTTCCTCTTGATTCATAAGCCTGCGAATGGACTTTACAACGCCTTTTTCAGAGTAAAATAACGAAGCTAAATACACACGCTCTTCTTCTATGATGACTTTCCCTTCACCTTGCATCATTTCAACGCAGCCTACAATATCTTCCTCAGTCACTCCGCCTTCTTGATTATTTAAAAGTGACATCGTTTCTCTTACAAGCTGACCTTTTTCCATATACACGTGACCGAGTTGTAATGAAATATTCTCTAACGTATAAAAACACCCTGCACGTACACGGTCGTCGTGATTGCCCGTTATTCCGATTGCACGCCCTATATCATCTGCTCTTCCAAATCCAATTCCGTCCACTTCTTCAATAAGTTTATACGGATTATTACGAATCACTTCTAATGTCATCTCTTTATATTGCTGATAAATTTTAATAGAAAGTTTTGTTCCAAAACCGTAACCATTTAAAAAACTCATCACTTTCTCGAGCCCTTGATGCTCAATAATCGTCTCATATATTTCCTGCGCTTTTTGCTTGTTTACAACACCACTTAACGCATCCGGATCATCCATAATTTTAGAAATCGCATGCTCACCAAGATGGTCCACGATTTTTTCGGCTGTACGCTTTCCAATCCCTTTAAATAAATCGCTCGCTAAATATTGCACCATACCTGCTTTTGTTTGTGGCAATTCTTTTTTAAACGTTTCAACTAAATATTGTTTTCCATACTTTGGGTGGTCTTTAAAATGACCTGTTAATGTAAACACTTCATCTTCATGCATACGGGGAAAATGACCGTTTATCATTACTTTTTTTTCGTCGTATGTTTCATTCGTTTCAATGACTTTCATACTGACAACGGAATAGAGGTTTTCTTCGTTGTGGAAAATGGTATGAAGAACTTGCGCTTTTATAAATTTTTTTTCTTCCTCAAACAAATCCATTGCATGTTGATTTCCCATATTTCCTCTCCTTTCCGAGTTCTTTTCACTTTAATGAGCAGTACATCCCCCACCTCTTTCACAATCTTTAGATGAGGGGTAACTGCGCATTAAACTATAATTTCACTTTATTCAGCTTCTTGCTCTAATAAACGAATACCATTACCAGCTAAAAAGTGGTCTGCTTGAATTTCAGTCGCTTTCTTAAATAAAGTAAGAGCTTTCTCGTTATTCTCCTCGAATACGTACGCAACACCTAAATTATAATACGCATCTGCATGCTCTTCATCCATTTCTAACACCTTTTCAAAATAAGGTTTTGCCTCTTGAATATGTTCTAGTCGTGCGAAGCAAAGTCCGCATTGGAAAACAGCTTCTACATCGCCTTCATCTAATTCCGTCGCTCTTTGTAAAAATGGAAGTGCAAGACGATCATTTCCAAGTTGCACATGTGTGATACCTAACATAAATGTTACGTCAGCTGATTGTAATCCCACTTGCATCGCTTGTTCAAATACAGCCTTCGCCTCTGCAAATTGCTCTTGACCGTAATATACGTTTCCTAAGCCATAATAAGCAGCCGCAGATTTACCATCTAATTCTAATGCACGTTTATAAAATAAAATTGCTCGCTCACTATCACCTAATACATCTAATAAATTCGCAAAGTTAATGTATCCAAGCGCATCTTTCGGATTTTCTTCGATTGCTTCTGTGAAATTTTCAGCTGCTTCTTCCCAGTTTCCTTCTTGCATATATTTAATACCTGTTTCAAGTTTGTTTGACATATCCTTCACCTCTACAACAAATTATAACAAAGAATGTATTTTCCAAGCGAACAAAAATTCGCTTTATGTAAAAGAAACCTCTAACCGCTAATCGGCAGAGGCTTCTCGTGTTATCCTAAATAATCTAATTTCTTACCACTATGATATACTTCATCAATTGTAGCGCCGCCTAAGCACTCATCTCCATCATAGAAAACAACTGCTTGGCCTGGCGTAATCGCACGAATTGGCTCATCACAAAGAATACGAACTGTATTTTCATCAACGATTTGAACCGTTACTTTATTGTCTGCTTGACGATAACGGAATTTCGCTGTACACGTAAATTCTTTTTCCTTCGCTTTATTACTTACCCAGCCTACATTCGTAGCAATAACTTCATCACCATATAGAAGTTCGTTATGGAATCCTTGATCAACATATAAAATGTTTTCTTTCAAGTTTTTCCCCACAGCAAACCACGGATCACCATTACCACCAATACCAAGGCCATGACGTTGTCCAATTGTATAATACATTAAACCATCATGTTTCCCTTTCACTTCACCAGATAATGTTTGCATCACACCTGGTTGCGCCGGTAAATAGTTACTTAAGAAATCTTTAAAGTTACGCTCACCGATGAAGCAAATACCAGTACTATCTTTCTTCGCCGCTGTCGCTAAACCAGCTTCTGTCGCCATTTCGCGAATTTGTGGTTTCTTTAATTCACCTAATGGGAACATTGTTTTTGATAGTTGCTCTTGGCTTAATTGATTTAAGAAATATGTTTGATCTTTATTGTCATCAACGCCGCGAAGCATTTTATATTCGCCGTCCATATAAGCAACGCGTGCATAATGACCTGTTGCTACATAATCAGCACCAAGTGCAATTGCATGCTCTAAAAATGCTTTAAATTTAATTTCTTTGTTACACATTACATCTGGGTTTGGTGTACGACCAGCTCGGTACTCATCTAAAAAGTACGTGAATACTTTATCCCAGTATTGTTTTTCAAAGTTTACTGCATAATACGGAATGCCGATTTGGTTACACACTTCAATTACATCATTGTAATCTTCTGTTGCTGTGCAGACACCATTTGCATCTGTATCATCCCAGTTTTTCATAAAAATTCCGATTACATCATAACCCTGCTCTTTTAATAAAAGAGCTGCTACAGATGAATCGACGCCACCGGACATCCCGATGACAACGCGTGTTTCTTGAGGTAGTTTGTTCATCATGTCACCTCCCATGCTAATTTTGTGTTAATCGCTTCACGATTTTCACTGTTTCGTACGCCGCTTTTTCAATTTGCTCTTTCGTATTTCCAAGTCCGAAACTAAAGCGTACGGATGAACGTATTTGATCGGAGTCTTTTCCGAACATCGCCACTAATACATGTGATGGATCAATCGAACCAGCTGTACAAGCAGAACCACTTGATACTGCAATACCAGCTAAGTCTAGGTTTACAAGAAACGGTTCAATATTCATTCCTGTAAAACTTATATTAAACACATGTGGTAAGCGATATTCCAAGTCTCCGTTTACCTCGAAATGAATGTCCTCATTTTTGAAGACAGATACCATTATATCTTTAAACTCTTCATATTGGGCATTTTTTTGCTCACGAGTTTTTTCAGCTAGCGAAACTGCATGTTGAAGTCCAACAATACTAGGTACATTTTCAGTACCAGCACGACGTTTTCTTTCTTGCTCTCCGCCTATTAATAACGGTTCAAATTTCACATTTGCACCAGCATATAGGAACCCTACACCTTTTGGGCCGTTAATTTTGTGAGCGGAAATCGATAATAAATCAATACCAAACTCTTTCACATCTATTTCTATTAAACCGTAAGCTTGTACAGCATCTGTGTGGAAATAAGCTTGATGCTCTTTTAACAGCTTACCTATTTCCACAATTGGTTGTATTGTCCCTACTTCATTATTCCCGAACATAATAGATACAAGAATCGTCTCTTCCGTTAGTGCCTTTTGTATGTCAGAAACTTGAACACGCCCTGTTTCATCAACAGGTAAATACGTCACTTCAAATCCTTCACGCTCTAACAATTCACACGTATGCAAAATCGCATGATGTTCAATTTGCGTTGTAATAACGTGGTTACCTTTATGACGATTCGCACGCGCTACACCTATAAGTGCTAAATTATCAGCTTCTGTACCACCGCTCGTGAATATAATTTCATTTGGACTCGCGTGAATGCTACGTGCACACACACGTCTCGCCTCATCTACCGCATGGCGCGTTTGACGCCCATAAAAGTGAATACTAGACGGGTTTCCAAATGTTTCTGTCATATATGGAATCATCTTTTCGACCACTTCTGGGTGAGTCGGAGATGTCGCAGCATGATCTAAGTAAATGCGTTCCATTAAATCTCCTTCTTTCCAAATCGTTTCACAAGGAATTAAATGTAAAACATATAGCCCCCGTGATTTTCTTCCTCATAACGTACTAAATCTTCTAAAGTTGTACTATCTAATACTTCTTGCACTGCATCACGAACACGCATCCATAATTGGCGTTGTGCTGGTTCTTCTTCTTCTATCATTTCTACAACACTAATTGGACCCTCTAGTACACGGATTACATCTCCAGCTGTAATGTTGACTGGCTGATCAGATAATACATATCCGCCATATGCACCACGCGTACTCTTTACAAGACGAGCGTTACGAAGTGGTGAAATTAATTGCTCTAAGTAATGCTCAGATAGGTCATGTGCCTGTGCAATTGATTTTAATGAAATTGGGCCTTCACCAAACTTTTTTGCAAGGTCGATCATAATTGTTAAGCCGTAGCGGCCTTTCGTTGAAATCTTCATCTATTTGCACCTCATTTCAAATTTTCACTTCTATTGGTTATATCTTATTTATCCCGCTATTTGCGGGCAGTAAAACTCCCACCTCAAAATTCGGCTGGAGCAAAGAAGTTAGGTGGGGGATGAACAAAACCCCCACTAATTAAAGTTTCACTTTATAAAAGAACACAATTTAAAATCCTATGAAATTATAGCATAATATAGTATTATAAGAAATTTCAACTTGTGTATCAAAATGATAACATAAAATCACATTGAAAAACTCGGAAATTATTACAATTGAAAGAAAAATAGGAATATTCATATTCATCCCCCCCACAAAACAGCATCCTATTTCAAATTTCATCAAAAAAAATGGTACGATAGAATGAGATTATACATTAAGGGAGAGGGTCAAATGAAACAACCACTCGCACATCGAATGCGCCCTACAAATATTCAAGAAATTATCGGACAACAGCATTTAGTTGGTGAAGGCAAGATTTTATGGCGTATGGTCCAAGCAAATCATTTTCAATCAATGATTTTATACGGTCCTCCAGGCACAGGAAAAACATCAATCGCTAGCGCAATTGCAGGAAGTACTGGAACCCTGTTTCGCCTCTTAAACGCTGTTACTCATAATAAAAAAGATATGGAAGTTGTCGTACAGGAAGCGAAGATGCATCGGCACCTCGTTTTAATTTTGGATGAAGTTCATAGGCTAGATAAAGCGAAGCAAGACTTTCTATTACCCCATTTAGAAAGCGGACTTCTTACTTTAATTGGTGCAACGACAAGCAATCCGTTCCATGCTATTAATTCTGCTATTCGAAGTCGTTGTCAAATCTTCGAATTACACGCATTAACAGAAGATGATATTTTAATTGGCTTAAAACGAGCGCTTGAAGATAAAGAAAAAGGGCTTGGGGAATATGATGTAACTGTTACGGATGAAGCATTACATCACTTTGCAAATGCGTCAGGCGGAGATATGCGCTCAGCTTATAATGCACTTGAACTAGCTGTTTTATCTAGCTTTACAACTGACGACAAAGCCGCGGAAATTACACTTGAAATCGCAGAAGAATGCTTACAGAAAAAGAGTTTCGTTCACGACAAAGGTGGCGATGCTCACTATGACGTTTTATCTGCTTTTCAAAAATCAGTA
Source organism: Bacillus mycoides (assembly GCF_000832605.1). Lineage (GTDB taxonomy): Bacteria > Bacillota > Bacilli > Bacillales > Bacillaceae_G > Bacillus_A > Bacillus_A mycoides. The sequence continues at coordinate 1,555,502 of NZ_CP009692.1, read as the reverse complement.
CGCGGAAGTGATGTGAACGCCGCACTTCATTATTTAGCACGTCTTATTGAAGCTGGTGACTTACAAAGCATCGGTAGACGTCTGCTTATTATGGCATATGAAGATATCGGACTTGCTAGCCCACAAGCTGGACAACGTACACTTGCAGCGATTGAATCAGCTGAACGGGTCGGCTTCCCAGAGGCACGCATACCACTTGCAAATGCTGTTATTGAACTTTGTCTATCACCGAAATCAAACTCGGCCTATAAAGCACTCGATGCCGCACTACACGATTTACGTAATGGCCAAACAGGCGATATTCCAAGTCATTTAAAAGATAGTCATTATAAAGGAGCCGAATCGTTAGGAAGAGGCATCGGATACTTATATCCACACGATCACCCAAACGGTTGGGTACAACAACAATACTTACCTGATAAAATTAAAAACAAGCAATATTATAAACCGAAAACGACAGGAAAATTTGAACAAGTACTTTCTACTGTTTATGAAAGATTACAAAGTTCGCATAAAACGAAGAATAAAGGGTAATATAAGCGAAAACGTCACCATTACGGAGGGTTCGCTTATGAAAACACGTCAAGATGCATGGACAAAAGAAGACGATCTCCTTTTAGCAGAAACTGTTTTACGACATATTCGCAGCGGAAGTACACAAATAAAAGCATTCGATGAAGTTGGTGATACATTAAACCGAACTTCAGCAGCTTGTGGCTTTAGATGGAATGCTGAAGTAAGACCATATTATGAAGATGCGGTGCAAATCGCAAAAAAACAACGTAAAGAATTAAAGCGTTCGGAAGCTAAAATAGAAAAAGAGCAGTTCACACAAACTCGGCAGCTCGTAATCGATGCCGAGTTTTCAGAAGATATTGTCCCAAATAAACAAGATCTTACAATGCAAAATGTCATCTCATTTTTGCAAAACTTGGAGCACAATAACCCTTCACTCGCAAAGTTACAAACTGAAAATGACGTATTACAAGATCAGCTCACTTCCCTGCAAAAAATGAATAATGAACTTGAAGCAAAATTAGCTGTTCTCACAAAAAAACAACAAGCAATCGAAGAAGATTATGCAATGCTTGTTAGAATTATGGATCGTGCTCGAAAACTTGTTTCGGTCGAAGAACAAGAAGAGCAAATTGCTCCGATTTTCAAAACCGATCAAAATGGAAATTTAGATATTATATATTCTGCAGAAAACTAAAAACAGGGATGCCACTTTTTCAACTAAGTGACATCCCTGTTTATTTTCCCTTAGTGAAAAAGCACCACAGTAAATGAAATTATATTAACGATTCGACATCGACATTTCTTTAAAACATACAAAAAGCATATATCCTAAACGATATATGCTTCCTTTTTATTCTTGCCCTACACGCTTCACTTCTACGTTTTTAATACGCTCACGTACAACGTGACTTGCCATAATTAAACCAGCCACAGATGGTACGAACGCATTTGAAGAAGGTGGTAATTTCGCTTTACGAATTTTTGCATTTTCGTCTGGTACGATTTCTTTACGTACTTCTTCACGAATTACGATTGGGTTTTCGTCAGAGAAGACAACTTTTACACCTTTTTTAATACCATCTTTACGAAGCTTCGTACGAATTACTTTCGCAATTGGATCTGTATGTGTTTTAGAAATGTCCGCAATACGGAAACGAGTTGGGTCCATTTTATTTGCCGCACCCATACATGAGATAATTTTGATTTTACGACGTAAACATTGTTTAATTAAATGAATTTTGAACGTAATCGTATCAGATGCATCTACTACGAAATCTAAACCGTGTTTAAAGAACTCTTCATATGTTTCATCTGTATAAAACATCTCTAGTCCAATTACTTCACACTCTGGATTAATATCTGCAATACGCTCTTTCATTAATTCTACTTTTGAACGTCCTACAGTAGATACTAACGCGTGAATTTGACGGTTTACGTTTGTAATATCTACAACATCTTTGTCAACTAATACAAGACGTCCTACGCCAGAACGTGCTAACGCTTCTGCCGAAAATGATCCTACGCCGCCAATACCTAAAATACCGACTGTACTATTTTTTAATATTTCAAGGCCTTCTTTTCCAAAGGCTAATTCATTACGTGAAAATTGATGTAACATTCAGCTCTACACTCCTATTACAAAAATGGTCTACCATGTATTCTAGCCTTTTTCCGACTATTTGTATAGAAAAAGTTATAGAATTCCTAAAAATACATATTTCAAACAAGGAAAACATAATGTAAACCGGACTTTTTAAACAACCTCTATAAAAAAGCCTAGATGGGGTTAGTATAACCATCTAGACTCTATTCTTACTTCTCTTCTTTCAAGCTCAATTTTAAGCTTAGCTCTTCAAGCTGAGCTTCTGCAACTGGGCTTGGCGCTTCTGTTAATAAGCAGCTTGCGCTTGCTGTTTTCGGGAATGCAATTGTATCACGAAGGTTCGTACGACCTGCAAGTAACATAACAAGACGGTCTAAACCTAATGCGATTCCGCCGTGTGGTGGTGTACCGTATTCGAATGCTTCTAATAAGAATCCGAATTGTTCTTGTGCTTCTTCTTGTGAGAATCCAAGTGCTTTGAACATTTTTTCTTGTACGTCACGCTCGTAAATACGAAGTGATCCACCACCAAGCTCATAACCGTTTAATACAAGGTCATATGCTTGTGCACGTGCTTTTTCTGGTGCTGTTTCTAATAACTCAACGTCTTCACGGAATGGCATTGTGAATGGGTGGTGAGCTGCGAAGTAACGATCTGCATCTTCATCGTACTCAAGAAGTGGCCAATCAGTTACCCATAGGAAGTTAAATTTACTTTCGTCAATTAACTCAAGTTCTTTACCTAGACGTAAACGAAGTGCACCTAAGCTATCTGCAACAACACTTTTCTTATCTGCTACGAATAGTAATAAGTCACCAGCATCCGCTTCTAATGTACTCATTAACACGTTTGCCTCTTCTTCACCGAAGAATTTCGCAATCGGTCCTTTTAAGCCGTCTTCTTCAACTTTAAGCCAAGCTAGACCTTTTGCACCGTATACTTTGGCGAATTCAGTTAATGCATCGATGTCTTTACGAGAGTATTTGCTCGCTGCACCTTTTGCGTTAATCGCTTTTACTTGTCCGCCGTTTTCTACAGCACTTGTAAATACTTTAAATCCACAACCTACTGCAAATTCAGATAGGTCTTTTAGTTCCATTTCAAAGCGTGTATCCGGCTTATCAGAACCAAAGCGAGCCATTGCATCAGCATATTTCATACGAGGGAATGGTGCACTAACTTCTACACCTTTTGCATCCTTCATGACTTTCGTCATCATACGCTCCATCATTTCTAAAATTTCATCTTGTGTTAAGAATGATGCCTCGATATCAATTTGCGTGAATTCCGGTTGACGGTCCGCACGTAAATCTTCGTCACGGAAACAACGTGCTACTTGATAGTAACGCTCAAATCCACCGACCATAAGAAGCTGTTTAAATAGCTGCGGAGATTGAGGTAATGCATAAAATTCACCATCATGCACACGGCTTGGTACTAAATAGTCGCGAGCTCCTTCTGGCGTGCTCTTCGTTAAAATTGGTGTTTCAACTTCTAAGAACTCTTCTGTATCTAAGAAGTTACGAATTGTTTTCGTTACGTCATGACGCATTTTGAATGTGTTGAACATTGCAGGACGACGTAAGTCTAAGTAACGATATTTTAAACGCACATCTTCTGATGCATCTGTATCATCAGCAATAATGATTGGCGTTGTTTTCGCTGCGTTTAATACATTTACTTTCGATGCTTGTACTTCAATACGACCAGTTGCCATATTATCATTAATTGCGCCTTCACCACGTTCAACAACTGTACCTTCTACGTGCAATACGTATTCGCTACGAATCGTTTCTGCTACTTCTAACGCTTCTTTTGATGTTTCTGGATTAAATACAACTTGTACGATACCTGTACGGTCACGTAAGTCGATAAAGATTAATCCACCTAAATCACGGCGTTTTTGTACCCAACCTTTTAATTGAACTGTTTGTCCAACCGCTTCTACTGTTACTTTTCCGCATGCATGTGTTCTTTCAGCCACTTTAAGTTCCCCCTATATTAATTTCTCTGCTACATATGAAGCAAATACATCTAACGCTACTTCTTCTTGTCCGCCTGTTGCCATATCTTTTAAGTTAATGATGCCTTTATCTAGCTCATCTTCCCCTAATACAGCTACGTATTTCGCATTTAAACGATCTGCAGATTTAAATTGTGCTTTCATTTTGCGATCTAAATAATCTTTTTCAACTGATAATCCAGCTTTACGAAGATCGAACGCAACTTTTGCAGCACGGTCTTTCGCTTTTTCACCAAGTGCTACAACGTAACAATCAATACTATGTTCAATTGGTAACTCAATATTTTCAGCCTTCAGCGCCATAATTAAACGCTCAATACTCATCGCAAAACCGATACCTGGCATTTCCGGTCCACCGATTTCTTGTACAAGTCCGTTATAACGGCCACCGCCACTTAATGTTGTGATAGCACCGAAACCTTCTGCCTCACTCATAATTTCAAAAACAGTGTGTTGGTAGTAGTCTAAACCACGTACTAAATTCGGATCTTTCTCAAATGGAACATCCATCATCGTTAGTAGTTCTTGTACTTTGTCGTAGTATACTGCTGAATCTTCGTTTAAGTATTCTGTAATAGATGGTGCTGTCCCCATTAATTCATGGTTACGGTCCTTCTTACAATCTAAAATACGAAGAGGGTTCTTTTCTAAACGAGATTGGCAGTCAGAACAGAACTCACCGATACGTGGCTCGAAGTGTGCGATTAACGCATCACGGTGCGCTTGACGGCTCGCTGCATCACCTAAGCTGTTTAATACAACTTTAATATTTTTTAAGCCCATGCCGCGGTAAAACTCTACAGCAAGTGCAATTACTTCTGCATCAATCGCAGGATCGTTACTACCGATTGCTTCAATACCGAATTGTACGAATTGACGATAGCGACCTGCTTGTGGTCTTTCGTAACGGAACATTTGACCAATATAGTATAATTTCGTTGGTTGTGTTGCATCACCGAACATTTTGTTTTCAACGTAAGAACGTACAACAGGTGCAGTACCTTCTGGACGTAATGTTAAACTACGCTCTCCACGATCTTGGAATGAGTACATTTCTTTTTGTACGATATCTGTCGTATCACCAACACCACGTAAAAATAGCTCAGTGTGTTCAAAAATTGGTGTACGAATTTCTTTATAATTGTAACGACGGCAAATTTCGCGTGCTTGCCCTTCGATATACTGCCATAACTCAACGCTACCTGGAAGAATATCTTGCGTTCCGCGTGGGATTTGAATAGACATATTCAGTTCCTCCTCAAATTGTTTTAATCTTAATAAAAATAAAAAAACTCCCGCCTCTACTGTTTGAACAGTAGGGACGAGAGTATTATACCCGTGGTGCCACCCTAATTGAAGCACGTATGCTTCCACTTTTTTAATAACGCTTAAATTTGCGTTCATCTCTACTAAGCATATATGCCGTTCAAGTTGAAACCTCTAGAGTGTCATTCAATCAGTCATCATGCAGAAATGTTTTCAGCCTAAGACATTTCTTCTCTTTCCATGTGTGTCTCATTTACTCTTCTCTATCAACGGTTATATTCATATGTAAATATAAAATTACTATACGTTTGTTGAGTAGGATTGTCAAGTACTCTAAGAGCGCTCAATCTGCTTCTTTAGACGCTTTACATCTTGAAGAGAAATCCCAAACTCAGAAGCGAGCTCCATTGAAGTATTGTTTTGCTCTTTTGAAATAAAATCATGAAAATTTACGTTAAACAGTTGATTTGCACCATTTGTAACAGAATGCCCTTTTTCATTCATACGCATACGTATATCCCTCACATTCAATATAGATGTTTTACTTTTTATTGTTCCATATTGATGAAAGAGTTATACATAACCGAAACAGCTATTGATTCCAAATAAAGTGAAACTTTAATGAATAGGGGTTTTGTCCATCGCCACTCATTATTAGCCCTCACTAATCAGGCTTTTACGAGCAGTGGATCTCCCACAAATAGCGGGATAAATGAACAAAACATACAACAATGTATGAAAAAAGAGAGGACCTATAATCCTCTCTTCTTGGGCAACACTATTTACTTTCTACAATTAAGGTCACCGGACCATCATTGATTAAAGAAACGTCCATCATTGCTCCGAACTGTCCTGTCTCCACATGCAGTCCTTGTTTACGAACTTCTTCATTAAAGAAATCATATAAATGTTCTGCATAATCAGGTTTCGCAGCATCCATAAAGTTTGGACGTCTTCCTTTACGGCAATCTCCGTATAATGTAAATTGCGAAATAGATAGAACTTGTCCCTTCATATCAAGTACAGAGTGGTTCATCTTTCCGCTCTCATCTTCAAAAATACGTAGGTTTGCAATTTTTTCTGCGATATAAGTTGCATCTTTTTCTGTATCTTCATGCGTAATGCCAACTAGTAATGTTAAACCGAATGGAATTTGTCCTACAATCTCGCCATCTACTGTGACAGACGCTTCCTTTGATCGTTGTAAAACAACTCTCATCTTTTCTACACTCCCTATTAATGCATCATGCGTCGTACGGCATAAATTTCTGGAACGCGTTTAATGCGCTCTACTACTTTTTTCAAGTGTTGTAAGTTTCGAATAGAAATCGACATGTTAATCGTTGCCATCTTATTACGATCACTTCTACCAGAAACAGCTGAGATATACGTCTTCGTTTCTGTAACAGCTTGTAATACTTCATTCAATAAACCACGACGATCATAGCCTGAAATTTCAATATCAACATTGTACTCAATTTCTTTTTCAGGACTACCTTCCCAATCTACTTCTAATAAACGCTCCACCGCTTCTTCTGTATGCACATTGACGCAATCGCAACGGTGAATTGATACGCCTCGACCTTTCGTAATATACCCAACGATATCATCGCCTGGAACTGGGTTACAGCATTTTGATAAACGAATTAACAAATTATCTGCACCACTTACCTTTACACCAGAATCCCATTTTCGAATTTTCATCGGTTTACGAACTTCTTTAACTTCAACGATGTCTTCTTCTTCACGTTGTTTACGGAACTTGTCCGTTAGTCGCGTAACAATTTGCGCTGCTGTAATTCCGTTATATCCAACTGCTGCAAACATATCTTCTTCATTTGCAAAGTTAAACTTCTCAGCGACACGTTTTAAATTATCAAGCGCTAATACTTCTTTCATCTCATACTCTAAGCCACGCACTTCTTTTTCAACAAGTTCACGGCCTTTTTCAATATTTTCATCTCTACGTTGTTTCTTAAAGAATTGACGTATTTTATTTTTCGCATGAGATGTTTGAGCAAGCTTTACCCAATCTTGACTTGGACCATACGAATGTTTCGATGTTAAAATTTCAATGATGTCACCAGTTTTCAACTTATAATCAAGCGTCACCATTTTCCCATTTACTTTTGCACCAATTGTCTTGTTTCCAATTTCCGAATGGACACGATACGAAAAATCAATTGGAACAGAGCCAAGTGGTAATTCCATTACATCGCCTTTTGGTGTAAAGACGAATACCATGTCAGAGAATAAATCAATTTTTAATGACTCCATAAATTCTTCTGCATTAGAAGCTTCATTTTGCCATTCTAATATTTGACGGAACCAAGTTAGTTTCTTCTCTAATGTACCCGTTGTTTCTGCTGCTTTACCTTCTTTATACGCCCAATGTGCCGCGATTCCGAATTCTGCAATCTCATGCATTTCTTTCGTACGAATTTGCACTTCTAGCGGATCACCTTTTGGTCCAATTACAGTCGTATGAAGAGATTGATATAAATTTGCTTTCGGCATTGCAATATAATCTTTAAAACGACCTGGCATTGGTTTCCAGCACGTATGAATAATTCCAAGCACCGCATAGCAATCTTTAATACTATTCACAACGACACGTACAGCTAGTAAATCGTAAATTTCATTGAATTGTTTATTTTGCAATGCCATTTTACGATAAATACTGTAAATATGTTTTGGTCTTCCAGAAATCTCAGGTTGAATTGAAACCTCTTTTAATTTCTCGCGAATGCCAGTCATTACTTCATCTAAATATTCTTCACGCTCTGCACGTTTACGCTTCATTAAATTCACAATACGATAATATTGCTGCGGGTTTAAATAGCGAAGTGACGTATCCTCTAACTCCCATTTAATAGTACTAATTCCGAGTCTATGTGCTAAAGGTGCAAAGATTTCTAACGTTTCATTTGCAATGCGACGCTGCTTCTCTTGAGGCAAATGTTTCAATGTACGCATGTTATGAAGACGATCAGCTAGTTTAATTAAAATAACTCGAATATCTTGAGCCATTGCAATAAACATTTTGCGATGGTTTTCTGCTTGTTGCTGCTCATGGGATTTGTATTTAATCTTTCCAAGCTTTGTAACACCATCGACAAGCATAGCGATTTCTTTATTAAATTCCCGTTCAATGTCTTCTAATGTAATTTCTGTATCTTCCACTACATCATGTAAGAAACCTGCCGATACTGTAGCCGGATCCATGTGTAAATCAACTAAAATACCTGCAACTTGAATTGGGTGAATAATATATGGTTCACCCGATTTTCTATATTGTTCGCTATGTGCATCACGCGCATATTCATAGGCACGTGCCACTAGCTCAATATCTTCATCCGCTAAATATTGACTTGCTTTCTCGAGTACCTGTTCAGCTGTTAGTACTTGCTCATTTGCCATCGAATCACCTTTTATTGAAAATTGACTTTATCTTTATTGAATAGAATAAATTATATTCTATCATTATAACCCAATGATTGTGAATTGTGAAAAGGAAAAGATTTTACTGACATTTCACCATGTTTTTTTGTGCAATTATACAAAAGTACCCGCTCCTCTCCAAGAGATTCACGGGTACTTTTTTATCACCGTAGTTTCACCTATATAATGATTAGTATTTTTCTAATACTAATACATCGTAACCATCTAACATTTTACGACCATCTAAGTAAGTAAGCTCTACTAAAAATGCAATTCCTGCTACAACTCCACCAAGTTCTTCAACTAGTTTAATTGTCGCTTCGATTGTTCCACCTGTAGCTAATAAGTCATCTGTAATTAATACACGTTGGCCGGGCTTAATTGCATCTTTATGGATTGTTAAAACATCCGTTCCATATTCTTTACCGTAGTCAACTGTAATTACTTCACGTGGTAATTTTCCTAATTTACGAACTGGTGCGAAACCTACTTCTAATGCATAAGAAACTGGGCAACCAATAATAAAACCACGCGCTTCTGGTCCTACTACAACATCAATGTCTCTTTTATTTGCATACTCAACGATTGCATCTGTTGCTGCTTTATATGCTTTTCCGTCGTTCATTAAAGGTGTAATGTCTTTAAACACAATACCTTCTTTCGGATAATCTGGTACAATTGCGATATGTTGCTTGAAATCCATATTTCTGAATCCTCCTCAGATATAAAAGGTTTGTAAATACAAATCCTTTACCCTAACTGTTCTACTTATTTATGATCACGAATCGTTTCAAACCATGTATATAGTTGCTGATATGTGCTATAAACCAATTCTTTCTCTAATTGTAAGTGGTTCATTTTCTCACGATATGTGTTCGATTCAATTAAATCACGCTTTTGTTTTTTGTCTGCCATAAAAATGACACCGTCTTTTATTGTAACAAATTCTAACTCAAAAAACACCTGTGTCATGAAATTTACTGTATCTTTTGACCAACCTTTATGACGACACAGTTGTTCCCCATATTGCCTTAAAGAAAATGGTGTTTTTTGGCTTAAGAAAGAATAGTACCATTTAAAATGTTCCCTCGTTGGGACCGTACTAAATAAATGATTATTCTCTTGATAAAATAGCGTGTAAATTCGAGCTGGGAATCCAGCCTTAAATACATCACCTAATTCATCTGTTCCTTTCGGCAAATCAAGTAGCACAATGTATTGATCATCAAAATGAGCTACCTCTGATGCATGCACGAGCTGTTCTTTATAGCCTTCTAAAGAAAATTTATTCAATACCTCTTCAGAAAAATACACCAATGTTATTTTTTCTTTCGGAAGTTCTGCTAAATTTGCTTCTACATTACGCATACTACGCCAGTCAAATAATTGCCATGCCTCTACAGCAATATCTTGCACCATTAATTGCGGCTTTTTAAAGTTATTCCATTCATTAATGGACACTTCTCCTACTACAGAAACCTTCGCAACTGGAGAGATTTCTTTCGCATAAGTACCAAATCCAAATCCAATCGTGTCCAGTGTTGCTTGTCCATCACGAAGAGCCATTTTTAAATGCGAACCATCAGATCCAATTGCACGGATACTTTCTAATTCGGCATCTTTCACCGCAATACGCGGTTTCGGATTTCCTACGCCAAATGGCGCTAACTTTTGCATATCCTCAATCGCGGCAAGCGTTACATCCTCTACTTTACAAAATGCATCCACTGCTGTAATCGGAATAAAATCTTCTGCTGTTAAAATTACATCTGCTTGCTCATTTAACCTGCGTCTTAATTCATCCACATCATTCATATTAAGCGTCATTCCCGCTGCCATCGGATGACCTCCGAAATGCGGTAACAATTCACGGCAATCTGAAAGGTTTGCAAACAAATCAAATCCTGCAATACTACGAGCCGATCCCTTTGCTGTTTCTTTATGAGGATCAATGCTTAATACAATCGTTGGACGATAAAAACGTTCAACTAACTTAGAAGCGACAATTCCAATTACCCCTGGATTCCAACCTTCTTTTGCAAGGACTAATACTTTATTTTCTTCTGGCGGGAAATTATTTTCGACTTCAGCGATAGCTTCTTCAGTAATTTGCTTTACAATATCTTTTCGAAGTTTGTTCAGCTCATCAATTTCTTCAGCTAGCTCTTTCGCTTCCTCTGGATCTTCTGATAATAAAAGGTGTACAGCAGGTGTTGCATCTTCCAAACGACCAACTGCATTAATACGAGGTGCGAGTGCGAACCCGATGCTTTCTTCTGTAATTTCGCTTTGCGAAACGTTAGCAACTTTAAATAACGCCTTTAAACCGATATTCCGAGTCATTCGCATATGCTTCAGTCCACGCTGTACTAACAATCTATTTTCACCATGAAGCGATACTAAATCGGCTACCGTACCGATTACTGCAATTTCCAACAAATGCTCTGGCACACGGCCCAAAAGTGCATGTGCAACTTTAAATGCAACACCAACACCCGCTAAATAATGAAACGGATAAACACCGCCTTCTAATTTCGGGTGAATAATCGCAAGTGCCTCTGGTAATTCTGGTGGTGGCTCATGATGATCTGTAATAATAAGATCTATTCCAAGTTCCTTCGCTACCTTCGCTTCATGTACCGCTGCGATACCAGTATCGACAGTAATAATTAGTGAGAACCCTGCACTGTGCGCCCAACGAAACGCTTCTTCATTTGGCCCATAGCCTTCAGTAAAACGATTTGGAATATAAAACTCTACTTCTGCACCTAATTCTTTGAGAGCAAGATATAACACAGTCGTACTACTTACTCCGTCCGCATCGTAATCGCCAAATATTAATATTTGTTCTCCATTTTCAATAGCTTTTTTCACACGTTCTACAGTCCGATCCATTCCTTCAAGTAAAAATGGATCATGAAATTCTTGATCTGCTGTATTTAAAAAGTCTGCAATCTTATCTTCTGTATTTAAGCCTCTGCCAAGAAATAATGAAGTCACAAGAGGTGATAGTTGCAATTTATTTGCTAATTCACTCACTAGTTCCTCATTATATTCTTTTTCTTTCCAACGCGTCTTCGGTTGTAACACGAAATCACCCCTTAACCTATCCATTATACAAGACAGATTAAGGGGTGACAATATAATGCAAACTACGATTCGATATCTATATAATTAAATATCTGTTATGTTTAATTTGGAGAATACGGATTAATATGTACAAAAACGTTTTGTACGTTATCTTGTTTCATAAGTTTTTCTTTTACATGTTTTCCGATGCGGTGCCCTTCTTCTACAGTGATATATGGATCTACAGATACTTTAATATCGACAATAACATAGTGGCCATGTTCTCTTGCATATAAAGAGCCGATTTTTTTCACACCTTCCACTTGAAAAACTGCCTCCCTAAGCGGAACAACATCTTCTTCATGCAGAACATGATCGAGCGTTGCATGAATAGCTTCTGCTCCAATACTCCATGCCATCTTAGCAACGAGAATTGAAACAAATAATCCCGCAATTGGATCGGCATATACAAGCCAATCTATACCTAACTTACCGCCGATAATAGCTGCACAAATGCCGATTAAAGCTGCAATTGAAGAAAACACATCCGAACGATGTTCATATGCATTTGCAATAATTGCAGCACTATTTATCCTCTTCCCTAATCGATATTTATACTGAAACATCCCTTCTTTCACTACAATCGAAAGAATAACTGCAAAAATCGTAATTCCTTTTGGTGGTTCCAAATCTTGTGAAAAAGCTTTTATAGACGAAATCGCTATCTCTATTCCAACAATAAATAATAATACCGCAACAATAATCGCTGAAATCGATTCCGCTTTACCATGACCATACGGATGATCTTCATCAGGCGGTTGCTTTGCCGCTCGTAATCCAAAAAGTACAGCTAACGAGCCAATTACATCTGATCCAGAATGCACTGCATCCGCTAAAAGTGCCTTACTGTTTCCAATATAACCAATTACCGCTTTTACAATCGCTAATATAATATTACCAACGATTCCGACAATAGCACCAAACTCGGCCTGTTTAAAACGTTCATCTTTTTCCATAATTGAAATCCCTTCTTTTCTTAACCTATCTTTTTATCCCGCTATTTGCGGGCAGTAAGCCCCCCACCTCAAAATCCGGCAAATACAAGGAAGTTAGGTGGGAGATCAACTGCCCGTAAAAGCCCGATTGGTGAGGGCTAATAATAAGTAGGGATGAACAAAACCCCCACTTATTAAAGTTTCACTTTATTTTAACAAAATCAGCGATAACATCACCACTTTATTCCATTTCATTCTTTCAAAAGTTGCTATCTTATTGTATCCACAAACGAAAAAAGAGATGCCTCATAATGAGACATCATCTTTTTTATACTTGCGGTTCAGGTTCTTCTTTCTCAACCTTCTTCTTGTTTTTGCCCTTTTTCAAACGACGGTTTTCAAGCATTAACCAAATTTGAGAAGCAACGAAAATAGAAGAGTACGTACCTACAACTAATCCAATTAATAATGCAAGTGAGAAGTTACGCAGTGATTCACTACCGAAAATAAGTAGTGTGATTACTGGGAATAACACTGTTAACACTGTATTAATTGAACGACCAATTGTTTGACGAATACTTGAGTTTACGATTTCTTCTAAATCTTTTATGTCGCGAACTCGTTTTTTCTGTTTGTATAACTCACGGTTTCTATCAAACGTAACAATCGAGTCATTGATAGAGTAACCAATAATCGTTAATACCGCAGCGATAAACGTTAAGTCTACCTCTATCTGGAAAAGACTAAATACAACAATCATAACGAATGCATCATGTAATAATGCGATTACTGCAGATACTGCGTACGTAAGACGGAAACGAATACTTACGTATAAAACGATTACTGCAGAAGCAATTAGTACTGCGATAAATGCATTTCGTGCAATCTCTTTACCGATTGTCGGCGAAACTGTACTTACATTCGGATCTGTACCGTATTTATCGTGGAAGAATGTTTTTGTTTTCGCAATTTCATCTTTCGATAGAACACCTACTGTACGAACTGCGAAACCTTTATTGTCATCTCCGGTCGGTACAATATCTTCTTCCTTCACATCGATGTTCAATTCTTTCAAATCTTTATGAACATTAGAAACAGTAGTTGCTTGTTTTGATTGCAAGTCGATACGTGTACCACTTGCAAAGTCAATACCAAGATTCATTTTGAAAATCGGTAATATAATTGCCCCAGCAATTACAACTACAATTGAGAATAAGAAAAATTTATGACCGATATTTACGAAGTTAATACGATCAAATCTCGTCGGTGGATGTACTACACCTTTTGTTAATGGAATAATATCCTTTTCCTTAACACCAAAGTAAGATAGTTTCTTATCAAAGTAACGGCTCTTTACAAGTAAACCTAGTAAGAAACGAGTACCGAATACGTTCGTAATGAAACCAACTAAAATACTTACGATTAAACTTGTTGCGAATCCTTTTACAGAGCTATTACCGTAAGCGAATAATACACCAGCTGCTGCAATTGTTGTAATGTTCGCATCTAAAATTGTCGCTAATGAACGATGGTTACCAGCACGGAATGCTGACATCATCGACTTACCAATTTTAAGCTCTTCCTTCAATCTCTCGTACGTAATGATATTCGCATCAACTGCGATACCAACCCCGAGCACTAATGCCGCAATACCCGGTAACGTAAGAACTGCATGCATCCAGTTAAAGACAAGTAATGTAACGAAAATGTATAAACCTAACATAATAACCGCTACAAGTCCTGGTAAACGGTAGAATACAAGCATGAATAAGAAGATAATAGCAATACCGATCGCACTAGCGAAAATCGTTTGCTCTAATGCTTGTTGACCAAATTTCGCTCCAACAGATGTTGAATACATTTCTTTTAAATCAACAGGAAGTGCACCTGCATTTAATAAAGATGAAAGTTCTTTCGCACTTTCAACTGTAAAGTTTCCACCTACGATAGATACTTCAGCTTGGTTAAATACTTGGCTTACTGTTGCTGCTGATAAAAACTTCGGATTCGGTTTTGCAGATTCTGCTTTATATGAATCTTTTCCTTCTTCAAAATCAAGCCAAATTACCATTAAATTCGTTGGTGGTGGCATTTTTGAAATCTTTTCAGTTACTTCACGGAATTTTTCAGCGCTTTTTAGTGTAAGACCTACGCTCGCACGGCCTTGCTCATCAAATGTTTGCTTCGCTCCGCCGCCTTTTAAATCCGTTCCGTCCATAAGAAGGTTATCATCCACATCACGGAATGTTAGTTTCGCTTGTGTTGATAACATTTCACGTGCTTTTTGCTGATCTTGTACACCAGCAAGCTGTACACGAATTCGATCTTCCCCTTCGATTTGAATGTTCGGCTCACTTACACCAAGAACATTGACACGATTTTCAAGAGCACCTACTGTACTTACAAGTGCATCACGATCGATTTTATCACCTTTTTTGGCTGGTTTTACTTCATACAGAATTTCAAAACCACCGCGAAGGTCTAGTCCTAGACTAATTCCTTTTGCTATGTCTTTTCCTGCCGCACCAATTACTCCACCAATTAATAAAACGATGAGGAAAAAGGCGGCAATTCTTGTACCACGCTTTGCCATATGTACCCTCTTTCTGCTACTAACACTTTCAATAAATCTCTTACGATTCATTTTCGCACGTGTGCATACGCCTAGTTAGTAGACTTACTTTCTATAAAATACATGTATTTCCGCTAGTTCATCACTAGCTGTGTCGGTAAGCTTTTCACAATACCTACACTATTCATTATTTATTTTTCCTCTTCACTACCTCCTTTATATATAATCTTAGACATAATTAATTCCTCTTTATCAATACCTATCATTATACTGCAAAAGGAAGAACAAACCAATTACAGTCGGTTATTTATTTTCATATTCATCAAACGACCAAAGTGGTGCTTGATATGCTTCAACAGTTAAATAATTCATATATTCATTAGTACTTACTCTTAATACATCATTTACTAATTCATATAACCTAACATCACTATCTATCTTTTTCCACTTTTTCGCCTTGAGAAACTTCCAAATATCATTATCTGTCACTCGGTCGTAACCGAACATTTGAAACTCTTCTACTTTACTTTCTAAAACGACTTGTAACTGTCCGCGGTATGATTCTACCAAAGCCTCTTTATCCAACATATATAACATCTCCTTCTTATTTCAGCACGAAAAGTCGCTTTTAATCCCGCTCTAATGGACAGTAATAACTTCTTTCAAGAGTACCATTCATACTTCACTCTCTTAAATGCTTGTCATTCTTGTCTCATACGTGCATATAAATTATTGTAAATCATTCCATTGATTTTGAGAAGGTAGGAGAAGAGTATGACGAGACAAAGCTTTTTAAAAGGCGCATTTATTTTAATGATAGCCGGTTTTATTACAAAAATCCTTGGATTTATTAACCGCATTGTAATGGCACGTATTTTAGGCGAAGAAGGCGTCGGCCTTTATATGATGGCTGTCCCCACCTTCATTTTAGCAATTACATTAACACAAATTGGCCTTCCTGTTGCAATCGCAAAATTTGTAGCAGAAGCAGAAGCAGTGAACGATAAGCAAAGAGTTAAAAAAATATTAACTGTCTCACTAGCCGTTACATCCATTATTAGTATCATTTTAACAATTGGGATTATGCTACTCACACCTATTTTAGCAAAAACATTATTAACAGATGAAAGAACTTACTATCCATTAATGGCTATTTTACCTGTCGTCCCCGTTATTGCAGTTTCTTCCGTTTTACGTGGTTATTTCCAAGGGAAACAAAACATGAAGCCGAGCGCTTACGCTCAAGTCATAGAACAAGTTGTCCGCATTACAATTATCGCTGTATGCATTCGGTTATTTTTACCTTACGGCGTAGAATATGCTGCAGCCGGTGCCATGCTATCAGCTGTTCTAGGTGAAGTTGCATCTTTATTATTTTTACTTACTTTATTCCAACGCGAAAAACATTTATCTATACGCTCTGGATTTTTCACTACTGTAAAGGAGAGCAAAAATACATTTTATTCCCTTATGGACATTGCTTTACCAACTACAGGAAGCCGTTTAATTGGTTCCGTTTCTTATTTCTTTGAACCTATCGTCGTTATGCAAAGCTTAGCGATCGCCGGCGTTGCTGCTTCTGTCGCAACTCAGCAATACGGTATATTAAACGGATATGCGTTCCCACTTCTATCACTGCCAGCCTTTATTACATATGCTCTTTCTACAGCACTCGTCCCATCAATTAGCGAGGCAATGGCAAAGAGACAACACAAATTAGTAGAACACCGATTACAACAAGCACTTCGAATTTCCTTAATAACCGGCGGATGGTCAGTCGTTATATTATATGTATTTGCTTCTCCAGTTTTAACTCTCATGTACGGATCAGACAACGCGGCCGCTTTCATCCAGCTTCTTGCACCTTGCTTTTTATTTCATTATTTTCAAAGCCCCCTTACATCTGTGTTGCAAGCTTTAAACTTAGCACGCGCTGCTATGATGAACACATTTATTGGCGCTATCGTAAAATTAATCGTTATCTTTGTACTCGCTTCACGCCCAGAGTTCCAAATGATGGGGGTTGCCCTCGCCATCGCAGCAAATATAGTAACCGTAACATTCCTTCACTACGCCACTGTTTTAAAGAAAATTGCATTTACCATTTATGCAAAAGACTATATTTTCGGCGGAATTGCTATCGGGATTGCTGGTACCTTCGGTTTTTATCTTCATAAGTATATCGTTTTTTCTCATTCACTTGGCATACAAACATTATGGGAAATCACTTTAACAACAATCGTTTATATCGTTCTCCTCTTCGTTTTCAAACTCATTCGAAAAGAAGAATTAAGTCGTCTCCCTATCATTCGGAAACTTTCATTTTTGAAGTAAGCAGGCTTGCCATTCAAAATGGTAAGCCTCTAATTTTCTTTCAAATCAACGAAAAACTGTCCATTTTGAAAACTACAATATAAAATTCGTTTCACATCTTTATAACCTAAGTTATTCAGTTTCTCAACGAGCCACCCATCTGTATGTTCGATCATTTGCAAATGATTGTATTGAATTTCTCCATCAATAATTAGTGGGAGTGTAAAAATTGGTGTATCATTTTTGCTCTTTTTACTTTTTTGTTTTTGAAAGACAGATAACTTTCCAGATGGTTCTAAAATAGCGTATTCTACATCACGCACATCTCCGATTCCTTGCTCACGTAGTTGCATCAATAAATCATCTATGTTATATCGCTGCTTCCGCATCTTTTTTTCATCAATTTTACCTGCATTCACAAGAATCGCAGGCTCCCCTTCTATTAAATGCCGAAAACGCTGAAACTTTAAAGAAATGACCGACAAAATGATTTGTATACACATAAGAAAAGTCATTGGAACTAATTGATGCCAAAGTGATTTATCTGTATTTTCGATTGCCACTACAGCCATTTCACCGAGCATAATGAATACAACTAAATCTAATACACTTAATTCTCCAATTTCACGTTTACCCATAAGACGAAAAATAATTAAAATGATTATATACAAAAGCATTGTTCGTCCGATTATTGATACCCATTCCATTTCTACATCCCCTTTTTTTACTTATAGGCTCCCCTACAAAAAAGAAACTAGTCTAACTTAAACAAAATGAAAATATGCTTGTATTAAAAAGGGGGAATGCATAATGGATGGAACGAAAAAATTATCGAGCGCAATCGGCTTCGGTATTATTACCCTATTAATCCTCGCATCTATTACAAGTATGATCATGGCTCTTTTATTAAAATTTACGAATATTAATGAAGGGACATTAGTAATTATTATTTTTATAATAGCCCTTCTATCTATGCTTATGTCTGGATTTATTGCTGGTAAAAAGGCACAAGGAAAAGGATGGCTAGTAGGTTTCACAACAGGCCTTACATTCGCTATTCTCGTCTTTCTCGTTAACTATTTAGGCTTCTCTCAAACTTTATCGAACTCACAGTTACTCTACCAATTAGCATTGATGGGTGCGAGTACACTCGGAGGTATTTTCGGTGTAAATATGTCAAAACAAAATAGTTAAAAAAAGGCCCTGCACATTTCATGCAGGGCCTTCATCATTAGTTTTTCACAACTTCACGAATCGCATTGCGATCGAAAGTTAAGTGTGCACCACCAGATTTAACAACAATTTTTGTTTCATCCACTGATTCGATTGTAGCGTGTAAACCACCGATTGTTACGATAGCATCACCTTTTTTGATTTCATTTTGCATTTGTGCAACTGCTTTTTGACGCTTTTGTTGCGGGCGAATTAATAAGAAATAGAAAATCGCAAACATCGCAACAATCATAACGATATTCATCATACCTGCATTCATCTTGTGTTCCTCCTTTTAAATTATGTATTAGAAGTTTTTAGCATTCGGTTTATTAAAGCCATACTGTTCAAAGAACTCTTCGCGGAAATCGCCAAGACGGTCTTCACGAATAGCTTGTCTCACCTGCTCCATTAAGTTTAACAGAAAATGAAGGTTGTGATAAGACGTTAAACGAATTCCGAACGTTTCATCACATTTCATTAAGTGACGAATGTACGCACGAGAATAGTTTTTACATGTGTAGCAATCACAGTTCGGATCAAGCGGCCCGAAGTCTCTAGCGAATTTCGCATTTTTCACAACTAAGCGGCCTTCACTTGTCATACATGTACCATTTCGAGCGATACGAGTTGGAAGTACACAGTCAAACATATCAACACCGCGAATCGCACCATCAATTAACGAGTCAGGAGAACCTACACCCATTAAGTAACGTGGTTTATCATCAGGAAGAAGTGGTGTTGTAAACTCAAGAACACGATTCATAATATCCTTCGGTTCACCAACAGATAGACCGCCGATAGCATAGCCAGGGAAGTCCATTGAAACAAGATCTTTCGCACTTTGACGACGAAGTTCTTCAAACTCCCCGCCCTGTACAATACCGAATAAACCTTGATCTTGTGGACGTTCATGCGCCTTTAGGCAACGCTCTGCCCAGCGGCTTGTACGCTCTACCGACTTTTTCATGTATTCAAAAGTCGCTGGGAACGGTGGACACTCATCAAATGCCATCATGATATCTGAACCTAATGCATTTTGGATTTCCATCGCTTTTTCTGGAGATAAGAATAATTTATCGCCATTTAAGTGATTGCGGAAATGAACACCTTCCTCTTCAATACGTCGGAAATCACTTAAGCTAAATACTTGGAATCCACCTGAATCCGTTAAGATTGCACGATCCCAGTTCATAAACTTATGCAAGCCACCTGCTTCACGAATAATTTCGTGGCCTGGACGTAGCCATAAATGATACGTATTGCTTAAAATAATGCCAGAATCCATTGCTTTTAATTCTTCTGGTGACATTGTTTTAACTGTTGCAAGTGTACCAACTGGCATAAATGTCGGTGTATCAAATGAGCCGTGTGGCGTGTGCACTCGACCTAAACGCGCACCCGTTTGTTTACAAGTTTTAATAAATTCATAACGAATTGCTGTCATAATTTACTCCTTTTATTTGTTTCTCATTTTAGCGTGAGATGCAACGAACATCGCATCACCGAAACTAAAGAAACGATATTTTTCTTTTACTGCTTCATTATAAGCATGAAGTACATTATCTCTATTTGAAAATGCACTTACAAGCATAATTAATGTTGATTTCGGCAAATGGAAGTTTGTAATTAAACCATCAATTGCTTTAAATTCATATCCTGGGTACATAAAAATATCTGTCCAGCCAGAAGCTGCGCAAAGCTTACCACTATTATCTGTCGCAATCGTTTCTAACGTACGAGTTGATGTCGTACCTACAGTAATAATACGGCCGCCATTCTCTTTCACGCGGTTTAATAACGCCGCAGTCTCTTCAGACATATGGTAATACTCTGCGTGCATATGATGCTCTTCAATAGTATCTGCAGAAACTGGTCTAAAAGTTCCAAGTCCTACATGGAGTGTAATGAATGCTAACCCGACGCCTTTTTGCTTCAATTTCTCAAGTAACTCTTCTGTAAAGTGAAGGCCAGCCGTCGGTGCTGCTGCTGAACCGATTTCCTTCGCATATACCGTTTGATAACGATCGCGATCTTCTAGCGTCTCTTTAATATATGGAGGAAGTGGCATTTCTCCAAGCTCGTCTAAAATTTCATAAAAGATGCCGTCATATGAAAACTCAAGTTGACGCCCACCTTGATCTGCTGTTCCAATGCAAGTTGCTTTTAACTTTCCTTCACCAAAAGAAATGACAGTTCCTTCTTTTACACGCTTCGCTGGCTTTATAAGCGTTTCCCACTTATCGCCTTCCTCTTGTTTCAAAAGAAGCACTTCAATGTGTGCACCTGTATCTTCTTTCACACCGTGCAAGCGAGCTGGCATCACTTTCGTTTCATTTAAAACTAAGCAATCCCCCTCTTGTAAGTAAGAAAGAATGTCTGTAAAATGTTTATGCTCAATATCTCCTGTTTCACGGTCTAACACCATCAATCTTGATGTTTCACGCTCTTCAAGCGGAATTTGTGCAATGAGTTCTTCTGGTAAATGAAAATCAAACAGATTAATATCCATAACTGTATCCACCTATTTCTTATTTGAATCGATTTATTATATACATAATGAAAGATAATGCAATACTTAACACAATACATGTAATGATAGGAAAATAAAAGGTAACGTTACCTTTTTTCACAAAAATATCGCCTGGAAGCCTTCCTATGAACTTCCAAGCTAATCCAACAACAATGAGCAAAATACCAGCTGTAATAAGCAGCTTTGGCATCTCCGTCATACTTTGGGCATCTCCATTCCGAAATGCTCATATGCGAGCGGTGTTACGATCCGGCCTCTTGGCGTTCTTTGTAAAAAGCCAATTTGTAATAAATACGGCTCATACACATCTTCAATCGTATGAGATTCTTCCCCAATCGTTGCTGAAACAGTTTCTAATCCAACTGGACCACCGCGGAACTTTTCAATAATACCAAGCAGTAATTTATGGTCGATATGATCAAGTCCTAATTTATCTACTTGTAATAGTTCTAACGCCATTTGTGTAATTTCCATCGCAATCGTTCCGTCACTGCGAACTTGTGCGAAGTCACGTACACGTCGTAATAGACGATTCGCAATACGAGGTGTACCACGGGCACGTCTTGCAATTTCTAATGCAGCTAACGAATCTATTTCAACTTCAAACACTTCTGCTGTGCGTTCTACAATCGCAGAAAGCTGATCTACTGTATAGTACTCTAATCGTGAAAGTACACCGAAACGGTCACGAAGTGGTGCTGATAATGCACCTGCACGCGTCGTTGCCCCAACTAGCGTAAATGGAGGTAAATCTAGGCGTACAGAGCGAGCTGATGGTCCTTTCCCAATAACGATATCAAGGCAAAAGTCTTCCATCGCTGGGTATAGCACTTCTTCAATAGATCTATGCAAACGATGAATTTCATCAATAAATAATACATCTCCTGGCTGAAGCGCTGTTAATACAGCTGCTAAATCTCCTGGTCTTTCAATTGCGGGACCTGACGTCGTTCGAATGTTAACACCCATTTCATTGGCAATAATATTCGCAAGCGTCGTTTTACCAAGTCCAGGTGGGCCATATAAAAGTACGTGATCTAACGTTTCTTCACGCATTTTCGCCGCTTCAATAAACACTTCTAAATTATGTTTCGCTTTATCTTGGCCAATGTACTGACGGAGCGTCTGTGGCCGTAATGAATACTCTAAATCCGCATCTTCGTATCCAGATTCCCCTGAAAGGAGACGTTCGTCCATTATACTCACCTCTTACCATTTAGTAAAAGACTAAGTGCCTTTTTAATATATTGATCCGTCGTTAGTGATTCTTTTAATAACTCTGGTACAACGCGAGAGACTTCTCGTTCTGCATAGCCAAGTGCACGCAGTGCTTCCAGTGCTTCATCAAGTTCAACTGATGAACCTTTCTTCGTATCAAAACTTTCAGTATCTGAGAACAAATCAACAAACGCATCTGGTACAACATCTGCTAGTTTTCCTTTTAAATCTAAAATCATTTGGCGCGCTGTTTTCTTTCCGACGCCTGGGAACTTCACTAAGAACTTCTCATCTTCATGTTCAATCGCTTGAACGACCTGTCCGGTTTGACCAGAAGCTAAAATTGCAAGAGCACCTTTTGGTCCAATCCCCGATACACCTAACAATTTTGTAAATAATAAACGCTCTTCACGTGTTTTAAAACCGTAAAGTGCCATAATATCTTCTCTCACATAATGATATGTATAGACACGGATTTCTTGCTTACTTCTTTGAAATACATACGGATTTGGTGTGAAAATTTGATAACCAATTCCATTATGGTCAATTACGACATATTCCGGTCCTACATACTCCACGTAACCTGTAACATATTCAAACAAAATACGATCTCTCCCTCTCAAATCATGTATTCCATTTTAACATATTTAACAATAGAAAAGCGAGACTGCCCCAACAAATGTTCCCCGTTTACAATTTCCGTTTTTTTCTATTGACATAAATACAAAAAGAACATTACTATACAGGAGTCAATAATGATTATCAATATTAATTAAAGGGGTTACATCAGGATGAAACAAAAGCTATTTATTTTATTTACTATCATGCTAGTTGTTCTTTCTATCGTTGGCTGTTCTTCTCAAAAAGAAGAAGAAAAAACAAAAGAACAACCGAAAACAAAAGTTGTAAAACATGCTAAAGGGGAAGCAACAATTCCAGCTAATCCAAAGAGAATTGTTGATTTATCTGGATCAACAGAGGAATTATTAATCCTTGGACATAAACCTGTTGGCACAGCAAACACATATAAAGATAAAATCCAAAATCATTTAACTGAAAAGTTAGACGGAGTAAAAGCAGTTGGCTGGTATTGGGCACCTAAAGTTGATTTAGAGGCTGTTACTGCTTTAAAACCAGACTTAATTATTTTAAACAATCGTCAATTGAAAATTTATGATCAACTAGAAAAAGTGGCACCGACAGTTGTTCTGGAAACAAATCTAGAAGACTGGCGCGGTAAGTTTAAAGAAGTAGGTAAACTATTTGACGAAGAAAAGAAAGCAGACAAATGGATTGCAGATTACGATAAAAAAGCAGACTCTTTATCTAAAAAAATTAAAGAGAAAACAAAAGATGAGAACTTTATGTTCGTTGCAGTTACACCACAAAACTACCGTGTATACGGTAGCTTCGGATACGGTGACATCATCTTTAACGACTTAAAGCTTCCAGCAACAAAAGGTACAGATTTAAAACAAACGATGGCACAAGTATCACTAGAAGGTCTTGTTGCATTCCAGCCTGATCAAATGTTTATTGTAAACTTCGGCGGAGAAGCTGATAAAGTGTACGAAGACTATAAAAACAGTGCGGTTTGGAAAGATAATAAAGCAGTAAAAAACAATCACGTATATGAAGTATCGAATGAAGCCTTCAATACGAAAGCATTCAATCCAATCGGAAAAGATATGCTAATTGATGAAATCGCAAAAGAGATTTTAGCTAAGAATAAATAAAAAAAGCAGCTCACCCTGAGCTGCTTTTTTTATTATTTTGCACTGCGTATTGCTTCATTTTTTCGATTGTCTTCACGAATCCTTCTTTTGACTTAATACGAATACCACGCTTTAGTTTTGCTCGCTCATAACTCTCAAGCTTTTTCATATCAATTTGAAAGAAGGAATGGATCGCGTTATCACTTTTCGGTACCCCTTTAAAAATTTGCAATATCCCTTCCTCTGAAACACCAAAATAACCGCTCGTTTTCAGTAAAGGAGAAATATCATCAACTTTCCTTTGTAATACGATTTGCACATCATCACGATCAACAAGTTGCCATTCTTTATATTGCTGCAAAAACTTTTCTAAATCCGCTACTTTTTCTGTCAGTATTTCCTCGCTTACTTCTCCATCAACATACATACGCTCTAATAAAATTGTAACTTCAGGTACTTTTTCTGTTATTTCTGCCCTCACATCGGATCCATAAGCTAAGCAAAACATCACAACGAAAGCTTGCACTGCAATTAGCATCCATTTCATTTCCGTTCACCTCTTCTAGGCAAAATCATACTTTCATTTGTAGCTTTTCCGGAAATGGGGGTTTTATCCATATAAACAATAGCATTAAATTTCTAAGGAAAATAAAAAATGCAGATAAGGGTTAATCCTCATCTGCATGTATCATTTACTTTTATATAAAATGAAAGACGCCTGCAAAGCAGGCGTCTGATGCGTTTACGGCGAAAGACCAGGCGACCACATTCGCGTGTTTAGCACTTAAGCATATCTCTCGACTTACGTAAATTAGCTCATCGCTTTGCTAATATAACATTAATAATGTATAACTGCAACATGTTTATAAAAATATTTCATTTCCTCTTCCATCCAAATAATTTTATGTAAATTATAAATTGATAATTGTAACATATATGTTACAATTAGTGTGACAGCGAAATCATAATAAACAGGAGATGGATATTGTGAAAAAAATAAAGGATGAACGTCTCATTCTTCAAACGTTAAAAAACATACGTATTGCCTTTCTTTTTCAATACATTGGTATAATTGGAATTTTAGGCTATATTGGATTCACTGAAGGAGCTAATCAAATTACGAAATCTCCATTATGGTTATTATTTATTCTTACAAGTATGTTATTTAGTTATTTACAGTTAAGTGTTTCAATAGATGTAGAAGAAAGTGAAAAGGAAATAAAGTTAACTCCTTATTACAAACTTGTCTTACGCTCTCTTATTGTTGGAATTATCATAGCTATTATTTATATCACTTTCAGTCCAGAAAGACCTCTGTTTGAAGCCATTCTAACAGGTAGTATTTTCTTCATATGCTTTTTAGTTTCTTACTCCGTTAGTTATTTTATTAAAAAACGTCGTTTACAAGACGAAGATGAATAAAGAGGAAGGGCTATCCCTTCCTCTTTGTTTTGTTATCGTACTGTACCAGTTAAGCCATAACGAATGTCTCGGAACATATTTGTTATGTCACGATTAAAATCATTTGTAACTGTGCCGTTACGTAGACGTGTACTCATTGCATCGACACGAGTAAACATGTCATTTCTTACAGAAACATATACGTTTCTATTTCCAACTTCATTCACAACAGCTTGACGAATTTCGTTCGCCATTGCTGTTTCATTCGTCGCTGTATTACGCGGTTTTACCGCAATCGCTACATCGTTTCCATATACAACTGTAGAAACGCGATCTACGTTATTCATACGTTTTACACGATTCGTAATTTTCTCCGCAGTTTTACCATCATTGTTAATGTATGAATTGTTCATTGTAATATTACGAGTTGGGTGTGGATTAGCAATTTGCCCATTGTAATTTACATCACGATAATAGTTGGATCCTGCGTCATTACGACCGTTTCTATATGTTACATAATCTGTATAACGATCGTTACGCGTTACATTATCATTATATCGGTGTGTATCATTATAAGATGTACGCTCGTAATTATAGTTACGTCCATCCATCGCATTATTATCTTTTGGTGTACCACATGCAGCTAATGCACTGGTAACTAACAAAGAAGCAGCAATAACTTTTACTTTCGTATTCAATACAAAAACCCCCTCTGTTAGAATGAACTTCTCTTTCGAAAAGCTCCCCCTTATGATGAGTAACAGAGAGGGTTTTTACACTGTTAATATTTCACTAGGAATTTTCTAGCACTTAATGTAAATTCACCATATTCCTGACTATCACGAATACAAAAAAGGTGGGAATAACCCCACCTTTTTTTAAACTTCCTCTTCGTCCTCTTCTTCTGAAACTGGTTCTCCAAATACGTTTGGTGGGTCCGGCTGATAATACATCGTTCCTGGCTGTGGTGCATATGCCGGCTGAGTTGGTTGATAATATAAAGGATTAGCATATTGTGGTCCACCCGGTTGTGGACTATATAACCTACTTTCTCCTCCGCATCCACAATCTTCTTCACCTTGCACGAGTGGCGGCATATTATTATCCATTGGCATCATATTTGGATTTGGCATAGAAGTATATTGCGGCGCCATTTGTTGATACGGCATTTGATTGTATGGATTTTGTTGCTGATACTGCGGATATGGCGGCATCATTGGCTGTTGATATGGCATCATGTTTGGCATTTGATTGTTATCCATTATCGGCATCATGTTCGGCATTTGATTGTTATCCATTATCGGCATCGTGTTCGGCATTTGATTGTTATCCATTATCGGCATCATGTTCGGCATTTGATTGTTATCCATTATCGGCATCATGTTTGGCATTTGATTGTTATCCATTATCGGCATCATGTTTGGCATTTGATTGTTATCCATTATCGGCATCATGTTTGGCATTTGGTTGTTATCCATTATCGGCATCATGTTTGGCATTTGGTTGTTATCCATTATCGGCATCATATTTGGCATTTGGTTGTTATCCATTATTGGCATCATATTTGGCATTTGGTTGTTATCCATTATTGGCATTATATTTGGTGGTTGATTGTTATCCATTATTGGCATTATATTTGGTGGTTGATTGTTATCCATTATTGGCATCATATTTGGCATTTGGTTGTTATCCATTATTGGCATTATATTTGGTGGTTGATTGTTATCCATTATTGGCATTATATTTGGTGGTTGATTATTATCCATTATTGGCATTATATTCGGCACTTGAATATTAGGCGGTATTACTTGCGGGATAATAACACTTTCTTTTGATACGTTTGGTGAGACTATGCCTCCTATATTTTCTTTCTTCACTTGTGGCGAGACTATGCTTCCTACATTTTCTTTTTTCACTTGCGGCGACACTATATTCCCTACATTTTCTTTCTTCACTTGCGGCGACACTATATTCCCTACATTTTCTTTCTTCACTTGCGGCGACACTATATTCCCTACATTCTCTTTCTTCACTTGCGGCGACACTATATTCCCTACATTCTCTTTCTTCACTTGCGGCGACACTATATTCCCTATATTGTCTTTTTTCACTTGCGGTGACACTATGTTTCCTATATTGTCTTTTTTCGTTTGCGGAGAAATGACATTGTTAGGTTTCATTTTATTAATTTGAGGAGCAATTAACTCGCTTCCCTTTTTTATTACGTCTGAAATTTTATATTCTTTTTTCGCTTTAATTGGTGGTTGCGGTGGCTGTGGTAACACATTGATAGAAAATTTAGTGTTTTCTTTCGTAGTAGGTTTTAGTTTTTCTACTTTCTCTACAACAGGTGGTTTTTGAATGACAGGCGGCTTTTCAACTGGCTTCTCTTTTTGAATCGGAATTTCTTTTTGCACTTCTTTTTGTGGCTTCACTTGCACTTCCTTTTGCGGCTTCACCTGTATTTCTTTTTGCGGTTTTATCTGCATTTCTTTTTGCGTTTGTTGCATAGCTGGTTGTTGTGTAATAGGTGTTGATTGATACGTGATCTCATCTTCATCTTCTATTGCAAGTGGCGTTGGTGTTGATGCAAACTCTTTTTGCTGCACCTCTTTTACATATTGTTTCGGGGGCGCTGAACCCGATCCAGTTTGTTGTTTCACATGAACGCTATGCGATGGCACTTTAATTTTCATCCCTGGCATAATTAGGTCTGGATTGCTAAGCTGTGTATTTGTTTTTTTTAGCGTTTCAAAATCCACTCCGTACTTTTTTGCAATTTTCCAAAGGGTCTCCCCTTTTTGCACGATATGAATTTTCAAATTTTCCCCCTCCTGTATAACTTATCTATAAGTAAAAACACTTTGAAGTAACACTTTCTAAACAACATTAACTTCTTTTACTTTTATCACTTCTTCTATTTTCAATATGATTCGAAGTGGAATAAGCATAGAAAAACCGCAATGATTTCCTCAACACAATGTATGCCTATTTCATCCTTGTTATGATTATATGTACGAAAAAAAGCAACGGAAATCCCGCTGCTTTAAACGCGCTCTAACATACGATTTAATGCAAGAACTGCCTCTTCTGTTACTTGTTTCTCTACACGAATAACGTTAATTTGTTCTCCTCTTTCTATGTTCTCAAGTACCCATAACAGGTGAGGTAAGTCAATTCGGTTCATCGTTAAGCAAGGACACATAAACGGATTTAGCGAAATAATTTCTTTATCTGGATGTTGCTGAATAATTCGGTTCACTAAATTCATCTCTGTACCAATCGCCCACTTACTTCCCGCCGGAGCTGCTTCAATCATATCAATAATATATTTCGTTGATCCTGCATAATCAGAAGCAGCAACCACTTCATAACAACATTCAGGGTGAACAATAATATTCATATCCGGATGATTTTTTCGCACATTTTCAATATTTTTCACAGTGAAGTTTTGATGAACAGAACAATGGCCTTTCCATAAAATCACTTGAATTTCTTCTATATCTCCATCGTACTCTAATGAATCTGTATGCGGGTTCCACACTGCCATTTTTTCTAACGGAATACCTAAATCATACGCTGTATTTCTTCCTAAATGTTGGTCTGGTAAAAAGACGAGACGCTCTTTTTGTGTAAACGCCCAAGACACCATTTGTTTTGCATTAGAAGAGGTTACTGTTGCCCCTCCATTACGACCACAAAACGCTTTGATCGCAGCTGTTGAATTTACATACGTTAATGGAATCATCGTATCCCCAAATAATTTCGCGAGCTCTTTCCACGCTCTTTCTGTTTGTTCAATATCTGCCATATCTGCCATAGAACAGCCGGCACGCATATCTGGTAAGATGACAATTTGATCATCTGTCGTTAACATATCTGCCGTTTCTGCCATAAAGTGCACACCACAAAACACAATATATTTTGCCTCTTTATTATTCGCTGCAACTTGCGCGAGTTGAAGTGAGTCCCCTGCTGCATCTGAAAATTGCACCACTTCATCTTTTTGATAATGATGTCCTGGAATAAATAGTAATGCCCCCATTTTTTCTTTAATTTCACGGACACGCTCTTCCATCTCTAATATAGACATCGTTTGATAACGCTCTGGTAACATTACTTCGATTGGCTGAACTTTCTCTAAAATACCCATTTATGATTCTCCCCCTCTAAACCACTCTCATTAGGCCTCAATATTAAAACTAATATCAAGTGCTTTCACTGAATGTGTTAACGCTCCAAGTGAAATATAATCTACCCCTGTTTTTCCGTATTTTGATAAATCTTCAATTGTAATACCACCTGAAGCCTCCGTGACGATGGCACTTGGTACAATTTTTGAAAACTCACGAATCTCTTCTGGCGTACGATTATCGAACATAATAACATCTGCGCCGGCCTCTACTGCTTCTCTTACTTGCGCCTCTGTCTCTGTTTCGACTTCTACTTTCACCATATGTCCCAATCTTTCTTTCACCGATGTAACAGCTTTTGTAATCGAGCCAGCAAAAGCAATATGATTGTCTTTAATCATGACACCATCATATAAACCGAATCTGTGGTTAAATCCGCCCCCGCATACTACAGCATATTTATCAAACATACGTAGTCCTGGCATCGTTTTTCTCGTATCACAAATGCGTGTATGACTGCTATCTAAAGCAAAAACCGCCTTACGTGTCATCGTCGCTATCCCGCTCATACGCTGAATAACGTTTAATATAACGCGCTCTGCCGTTAATAATGATGCGATTGGGCCTTGCACGGTTGCAATTATTTCTCCTTTTTCTACAAGATCCCCATCTTTTTTATGAAGTTCAACTCCAATTCTCTGATCAATTAATTTAAATCCTTCTTCAATTACTAAGCACCCTGCAAATACCCCTGTATCCTTTACAAGAAACGTTCCTTTCGCAAGTGCATTATCGGGAAAGATAAGCTGAGATGTTACATCTCTTTCTCCTATATCTTCTAGAAAAAATCGATTTAATGCTTCCTTAACTTTTAACGTATTCATAAAACCCCTCTTCCCCTTATTAAACAAGTTGTAGTTTTCTTCTCACTCGGATAATCTCTTTTTTCACGCTATTTCTTTCTGGATAATCAATGCGATAATGACCACCAATACTGTCTTCTCTTTGCAAAGCTGATACTGTTATAAGCTCACAAACTGTTAACATATTAATAAGCGTTATCTCTTCATTTGTAAGTGCATCATATTGTAAGATCATATTTCGCACACCGTACCTACTAAACCATCTCTGAGCATATGATAAATTTTTCTCAGTTCGCACAATCCCAACATATTTCATCATGCATTCTTGTATTTCTTCTTTCAACGGTAAATCATTAAGAGCTATAAAACTTTTCCCTCTCTCTTCCGGCACATTTTTTCTTTCCTCTGCTGGCTTAGCTAAAATGTGTTTTCCTATTCGTCTTCCAAACACAAGACCTTCTAATAATGAATTACTCGCCAATCTATTCGCACCATGAACTCCATTACAAGCCACTTCACCGACCGCATATAAGTTTGAAATGGACGTCTCTCCGTCACAATTCGTCTTCACGCCGCCCATATGAAAATGAGCGCCCGGTACGACCGGAATAGAATTTTCTTTTAAATCAATACCATTCTTTTTACATAATGATGAGACGGTCGGAAAACGTTGTTCAAAGTTTTGAATGGTTTCGATGTTTAAGTACACTTTTTCACCTGCAAGAAGTTGTTCATGAATAGCCCTTGCCACTACATCACGCGGTGCGAGATCTTTCCCGGGATGTATATCCATCATAAAACGCTGTCCTTTTCCATTTATAAGGACAGCTCCTTCACCACGGACTGCTTCAGAAACGAGACCACAACATCGCCCGTCCACGTATAACATCGTCGGATGAAATTGTACAAATTCTAAATCAACAAGTTCCCCCCCAGCTCGATATATCATCGCAAGTCCATCGCCTGTAATTGTCTCATCATTCGATGTAAAGGCGTACAAACCACCTATCCCTCCTGATGCTAACACCGTATTATCAGCATAGTAACGCTTCAGCTTCCCTTCACTATTTCGCGTTAAAGCTCCTATGCATTTATTATTTTCTATAATGAAATCGAGCACCATTTCATGCTCAACGACAGTAACGTTCGGAACTACTTCTTGTATTAAATGCTCTAATAGATTTTTACCAGTTGCATCTCCTCCGGCATGTAAAATGCGCCGTTTTCGATGCGCCCCTTCTTTACCAAGGTGGATCCCTTTTTCATCCCCATCAAATTTCATTCCATTCGTAATAAGCTTACTTATTTCTTTCGGTCCCTCTTCAACTAAATAACGAACTGCTTCTTCGTTGTTATAATGGCAACCTGCCACTAATGTATCTTCAAAATGCCCACTCGGATCGTCATATGTAGCAACAGCTGCTGCAATTCCTCCTTGAGCTAAATGTGTATTATTATTACGTCCTGTTTTTTTTGTGATAATTATCACATTCTTTTCGTGACAAAGCTCTTTCGCAACACGAAGCGCCGCAACGCCACTTCCAATAATCAAGACATCTGCACTTGGCATAATTGTTGCCTCCCACTTTACACTTTCCAACTGTCTTGACACCTATATTTACATAGTTTTAAAATAATGACAAGAGTTTTTTTACAATTCTTATTTTCACTACCATTCTAAAAACGAAAACAAATGTCACTCTTACTGAAGAGAGGAAATTACATGATGATATATCTAGATTATGCAGCGACAACACCTATGAGCGAAGAAGCTTTAGAAACATATATAGCAGCGGCAAAAACATATTTCGGAAATGAACAAAGTTTACACGATATCGGCGGAAGTGCATCATCTTTATTACAAGTTTGTAGAGAAACATTTGCAGAAATGATTGGGGGTAAGGAACAAGGTGTATTCTTTACAAGCGGCGGTTCAGAATCTAACTACCTTGCGATTCAATCCCTTCTAAATGCTAGAAATGGAAAGCACATTATTACGACACCTATGGAACACGCATCGATTCGAAGTTATTTTCAATCCTTACAATCGCAAGGTTATACTATTACTGAGATTCCTGTTGATAAAAGTGGGATAATTCATTTAGTAGATTTAGAAGCAGCTATTACAGAAGATACTGCTCTAGCAAGTATACAGCACGGAAACTCTGAAATCGGGACCGTTCAAAACATTACAGAGATCGGAGCACTTTTAAAAAAATATAATGTTTTATTTCATTCGGATTGTGTTCAAACGTTTGGTAAACTTCCAATAGACGTTAAAGCGATGGAGATTGATAGTCTTTCTGTTTCAGCCCATAAAATATACGGACCAAAAGGAGTTGGAGCTTGCTATATAAATCCGCAAGTTCGCTGGGAACAAGTATTTCCGGGAACTTCTCATGAAAAAGGCTTTCGCCCTGGTACAGTGAACGTTCCTGGAATCGCTGCTTTTTTAACAGCCGCAGAGCATATATTAAAGAATCAAAAGGAAGAGAGCTTTCGTTTTAAACAATTACGATTTTATTTTTTAGAGCAATTACAAACACTTCCTCTAGAAATTGAAGTGAAAGGACATTCTACTTCTTGTTTACCACATATTATTGGGGTTACAATAAAAGGAATAGAAGGTCAGTATACAATGTTAGAATGTAACCGTCATGGTATAGCCATTTCAACTGGAAGTGCTTGCCAAGTAGGTAAACAAGACCCTTCAAAAACAATGCTTGCAATTGGAAAAACGTATGAAGAGGCAAAACAATATGTCCGCTTTTCTTTCGGACATCACACAACGAAAGAACAAATTGATACAACTATTCATGCACTACACACAATTGGAAATCAATTTTATAGAGGTGTTAAATCATAATGAAACAAAATGATCAAAAAAAGATTTTAGGCGAAGAAAGACGACAACTCATCCTTGAGTGGCTTCTTGCTGCAAATGAACCGTTATCAGGGAATGAACTATCTAAAAAGACAAACGTAAGTAGGCAAGTTATCGTTCAAGACATTTCCTTACTAAAAGCACGAAATGAACCAATTATTGCGACTGCACAAGGGTATTTATATTTAAAGCCACAAACAAGACAACAAGCTTTTGAACGCGTAATCGTATGCCAACATAAACCGGCAGAAGTACGTCAAGAACTTACTATGTTAGTTGACCACGGCGTTACAATTAAAGACGTAAAAGTTGAGCATCCTGTATACGGCGACTTAACAGCATCGATTATGGTAAGTAATCGCTTCGATGTAGAGCAATATTTACAAAAAATCGAAAACACAAACGCTTCCTATCTTTCGCAACTGACAGATGGTATTCACTTACATACAATCGAAGCAGATTCTAAAGAGAAATTAGATGCTGCCTGTGAGGCACTAGACCGCGCTGGATTTCTCGTTTATTAATGTAAAGCACAGAGTTTTTTATCATTCTCTGTGCTTTTATTTTGTAAATGATATAATATTGTAATCAATTGTAAAGGAGGTCAAATATGGGAATTGAACTCGTTCACTTTAGCACCGGTAAACCGAAACAAATGAAATATGGCGAAGATAAAGAAATGATAACAGGTATATGTAAAGATCCTACAGAAGAGGCCTTCCTCTCAAAAGACGGATTCCGTGGTGATGATGTAGCGGATTTAAAACACCACGGGGGACCTGATCGCGCAGTTTGTGTGTACCCACACGAGCATTACGCACTATGGGAAGAGGAATTTCAAACTACACTTCCAGCTTCCACATTTGGCGAAAACATTACCGTAACAAATATGTTAGAGCGTGATGTTTGCATCGGAGATACATATCAACTAGGCGAAGCAATCATTCAAGTAACACAAGCTCGCGTACCTTGTAGCACAATTTCAAAACGTGTCGGTATTCCTGGCATTTTACCACGCATTGTAGCAACTGGATATACTGGCTACTTATGCCGCGTTCTTCAAGAAGGTACTGTGCGTAAAGATTCTAAAATTACATTACTAGAGCGTCCATCAAACAATGTATCTGTTTTGTTCTCTAACGAAATTTATTTTCATAATAGGAAAGATAAAGATGGCATTGAGAAGGTTCTTGCTGTACAAGAACTAGCCGAGATTTGGCGTGGTCAGTTAGAGGATCGTCTTTCGAAGTTAAAATAATAAATCCCACCTTTTATAGGTGGGACTCTATTTATCTATCATACGGTATACTAGCGACCGAAATTATATCGACTTCACTACAAAATACGACAAACACTCCCCTTACAACCAATAAGAAGAATAACTCCCCAGCACAGTAACAGAAAACCCGAGTGCTTCAAGTTCCATTGTTACGCCTGGCAATAATACATCATCGTATGCTTTGTCGACGTCGATTAAGAAAAAGTAATTTCCAAGGCCTGTTTTCATCGGGCGCGATTCAATTTTGGATAAGTTTAATTTTCTCCATGCGAAAGCTGATAACACTTGATATAGTGCCCCTGCGTAATCAGCAGGTAACGTTATCATAAGCGTCGTTTTCTCTCCTCGGTTTTCTCCGTTATTTGGGAGTACTGCTTTCTTTTTCTTATGGAGAACAAGGAAACGTGTATGATTGTTTTTATGCGTATGAATATCACGCCTTACAATTGTTAATCCGTATTTTTCTGCCGCTGCTTCATTTGCAATAGCTGCAATTTTTTTTTCAGGATGTTCTTTCACATATTGTGCAGCAGCGCTTGTTGATGTCATATCGCGAACGGTTACCCCTTTTAATTCCTCATTTAAAAATTTATGGCACTGTGCAATGGCATGCGGATGAGAATGTACAGCGTATACTTCTTTCCACACTCCTTCGTACTGCGGGTGTACGAGTAAATGTTGCTGAATTGGCACTGTAATTTCTCCTACAATGGAAAGTGGCTGC
Organism: Bacillus mycoides; assembly: GCF_000832605.1. Taxonomy (GTDB): domain Bacteria; phylum Bacillota; class Bacilli; order Bacillales; family Bacillaceae_G; genus Bacillus_A; species Bacillus_A mycoides. The sequence continues at coordinate 1,519,738 of NZ_CP009692.1, read as the reverse complement.
TCATGTACGAGATAATCAACCGTTATATTAACTGAACCTTCTATGGCGTTCTCTAACGGTACGACCGCATAATCTACATTTTCATTTGCAGCTGCATCAATACAATCTGGAATCGTTCGATACGGTACATGCTCTGCTTCCGGAAAAAAACGACTCACCGCCATATTTGTAAATGTTGCCTCTGGTCCTAAATATCCTACTCGAATCATCGTCTTTTCCCTCTCTTTTTCGTTTTCTTACTGTTATACCACAATTTTAAATATTCTTCTATGTAAATTTCGAATATTTAAAAAAGACTAGCATTCGCTAGTCTAAATGTTTCCTATATTCTCTTTGAGCGAAGAAGAAATACATAATGCATGCAGCAATGTAAAATAAAATAAACAAGCCTACTTTTCTTAATGAACCGTCCATAAAGATCGTATTATGAAACGTATATAACGCAACTGCACTATGCATACTCCCTACTATAATAGGCGCAAAAAATAGCATACACAATTGCCAACGGGAAATCTTCCACACCTCTTCCTTTGTCATCCCAAGTTTAGAGAGTGCACCATACTGTTTACGATCCGATGCAATATTATGAAACCATTTAAAATATACGATGCTACATGAAGTAAGGAAGAATAATATACTAATGAATGAGCCTACAAATAGAGTAATATCACCGCCTTCTTTCATATTCACATATAACTCCATATTACTTCGAAATGCATCATTTGCATCTTGTTTCATATGTTTCCGTAAAGCTTCGTTTAATTCCTTCGTATTTTCGATATTTGGTAATGTGTAACCTCTATATATCATTTTTTCAGAATCCGTAATTGTATTTGCTATACTGTTAAAATCTTCATCATTCATGACAAAAAACAGACCATTAATGTGCGAAGGGTGATAGTTAAATTGTACCCCTTCTTTCTGACCGTTAAATGCAAATTGATATGTTTGATTTATTACTTGTAATTGAATCTCTTTTTGATTATATACATTCGGATGATTGCGTTTATTATAATAAACAAGTGTAACTGTTCCTTTTTTAGGATGATACGTTTTCTGTTTTTGTTTTCTCGCCTCTTGATTGTATTCACTTTCCTTTATAAGCGGCGCTACCTCTGTTTCTCCCTTATTGGACTGAAAAGATGCATACACTCCAACAAAACTCATATATTGAAAATCATCATATCCATATTGATGTAATAAGTTTTCAACCTTGTCTTTCTCGAAAACTTCATGAGCAGAAGTGCCTTTTTCTATGTATGAAAATGAGTGTACTCCTCCGCCACGCCACATATCTTGCATGCTAGAAAAATATAAGAACACCGTACCTGTCGCCGTAACGACAAACGTTGTTGCCATAGACAACAGAAAGAAAAAGCGACTATTTTCCTTCATTCGATGTGACAATTGATTCACTATAAATAAATACGGATATGTATACATAATCCTTTTATTTCTTTTTATCACTTCTAATATTTGTGTAGCGCCATGTGTAAATGAAAAATACGTCCCAAAAGAAATGAGTATAACAACCGGAAAAAAGTATAATGCTATCGTTGTCATCGTCACTTGTAGCGCTAACGCATATCCCGTCCCTAAACAAGCAAAACCGAATAAACAAAGCCACTTTGATGTTTTCCTCTCTCGTTTATCTGTTCGAAATTCTTTTAATAACCGTATGATTTTTATATTCCATATACGTAAAGCACTTATAAAAGATAACAGAACAAAGACAAGCATATATGTAACAAACGTTACACCAATCGCTCTCATGTCAAATATGACAGGGAGTTCTTTCGGAAGATGAAGTAACATACTAAATACCATAAAAAAGAGTTTTAAAGAAATCATGCCAAGCCCAATACCGAAAATATTAGCGAAAATTCCGATCAATATTTGCTCGGTCATAATCACTCCTATTACGTTAGATTTCGTTGCTCCCATTAACATATATAACCCTAATTCTTTCTTACGTGCTTCTATGAAAATAGAAGTAGAATACAAAATAAATATGACGAAAAAAGAAATAATTATAACGTTACATATGATAAGCCCCCAGCGTACATTTTGATACCACATCGTCTCTTGCATATACGGATGTACAATGACAGACATGTATGCATAAGAAGCTAATATGGCAAAACAACTACTTAAGAAAAACACTTTATAATTACGCCAATTTCCCTTTATATTTTGCAGCGCTAGTTGCCGAATGTTCATCTATCGTCCTCCTGTAACTTACTACACACGTAAAAAGCTAGAGGTTCCCCTAGCTTTTTACGTGTTTTAAATATCCTCTTTGCGCAATCATAAAGTAAATTGTAGAAGCTAAAATATATGCTCCAATTACTATCGCACCTGATTTCCACAAATCAATATAAAGCATTTTTCCTAACGTATGAAGAGCAAATCCACTATGAATTGTACCGATTAAAATTGGGATAAAGAAGATAACACCCATCTGACGAATTGCAATTTTACGAATTTCTTTATCTGTCATACCAATTCTTTTTAATGACTTAAATTGAATACGATCTTGTTCTTTATCATTAAACCATTTAAAGTATGTCATGCTACAAGCAAAGAAGAAGAACAGTACTGCTACGAAGAAGCCGATGAACATTGTAATTGCTCCACCTTCTCTTATATCTTTATAAGCGAACACTGCGTTTCTCAATTCCCCTTGCTTTTCTGGTGCAATTTCCTTTTTCAAATCTAGCACAAGGTCTTCCGTACTTTTCCAGTCTTCAATATAATAACCATAATATTTCGTCTTTTCTTCATCTGGTACGAGCTTTTCGTATTTCTCAAAATCTTGATCATTCACAATGAGATATTCGCTATCATTAAAAACAGAATATGACGTTGGCTCATTTAATTGAGCAGACTGCTTTTGTCCGTTGATTGTAAATTCATACGGTTTCGTACGATCTATCTTCATAAGTTCATTTGCTGCATCAACCATAACCATCGTCGCACTACCTGGTGCATTATGAACCTCTGTAATTTGCTCTTTCTTTTGTTCACGTACTTCCGCGTTATATTCTTTTTCTGAAATAATCGTCATTGGTACTTCACGTTCACTGTTAAACAACATTATTTTCTGTGTTGCAGGTAGTTTTACGTAAATTACTTTTCGTGCATCTTCAAACCCATGTTTTTTTACAATCTCTTGTTCTTTTTCTTCATTAATCAGGCTATGCGTATTTAGTCCCTTTTCCTCATATGAAATAGCATGCGGTGTAAGCTCTATCGTTTTTGCACTCATATTTTCAAAATATACATAAAGCGTACCAACCGCTGAAGAAACAACCGCCGTAATAATAGAAATAACAAATAGAAAACGAGCATTATCTTTCATTTTATAAATAAGATTGCTAAGTACAAACATATTGGGATACGTATAAAAAGATTGTTTTCGTTTTTGCAATGCCTTTAATACGACTGTACTTCCTTGCGTAAATAGTAAATACGTTCCGCCAATCGTCAGTCCGACAATTGGTAAGAAATACATAATGAAATTCATAATTGTTACTTGGAAACAAAGTATATACGCAGCAATAATACAGCCTATACCAACTACCCCTAACCATGTAAATGCAAAAGGTTCTACTTTTTGTTTTCTTGCCTCTCTTAATAAATCAATAATTTGCAAGCGGCCTACTGTCCAAACACTAAACAATGATAGTATTAAAAAGAGGACAAAGTATATGCCAACTGTAATAAGAACTGCTTTTCCATTCCACACAAGCGGCAGTGTTTTATCAATTTTTAGTAAGACACTGAGTGCTTGGAAGAAAAGTTTTGAACAAAGCATTCCAATCCCAATACCTACTACAATGGCAATACTCCCTAACATCAGTTGCTCTAATATAATCATTCGGCCGAGCTGAGACTTTGTTCCACCTATTAACGTTAATAAGCCAAATTCTTTTTTTCTTGCTCGTAAAAACGTTGAATTCGCATATAAAATAAAGAGTGCTGAGAAGATGACTACAATATAATTCATCGATTCTAACCCTTTTGTAATCATCGTCTTCATACTAATATTACCGCTTACGACATCTGGATGATAAATGAAGGAAGCATACATGAAAAATACGACAATCGATAAACAACTACTAATAAGAAACGCTTTATAATTACGCCAATTTCCTTTTACATTATTAAGCGCGAGCTGGCGAAAGTTCATGATATTCTCCTCCTAGCATCGCAAGTACGTCTAAAATTTCTTGGAAAAAGGCTTGCTTCGTTCTTCCTTTATGTATTTCTGAAAAAATCTCTCCATCACGTATGAAAAGGATACGTTCGCAATAACTAGCGGCTACTGGATCATGTGTTACCATTGCAATCGTTACTTTCTTTTGCTCATGCAAATCTTGAAGTGCTCCCATTAATGATTTCGCTGACTTAGAATCTAGGTTTCCTGTTGGCTCATCCGCTAAAATTAATGTTGGTTCATGAATAATCGCCCTTGCAGCTGCTGCACGTTGTTGTTGTCCACCTGATACTTCGTATACTTTTTTATTTAAAATTTCTTCAATGTTTAAAAACCTCGCAATTTCAAGTACTTTCGCATCAATTTCTTTTACAGATTTCTTCGCCATTACAAGCGGCAAAATAATATTTTCTTTAATCGATAATGTATCAAGTAAGTTGAAATCTTGGAAAATGAATCCTAGATGTGTACGGCGAAATTCCGCCAATTTTGCAGCACGCATTTGATTAATTTCTTCACCATTTACAAGCACATGACCTGAAGTTTGCTTATCAATTGTTGCTAATAAATTTAAAAGCGTTGTTTTTCCGCTTCCTGAAGGCCCCATAATCCCTACAAACTCGCCTTCTTCAATTTTAAAATTTATATCATTTAAAGCAGTCGTCGCTACTGAACCTTTTGATTGGTACACCTTTGTTAATCCTTTTACTTCAAGAACACTCATTTCTAATCCCCCTACGTGTTTTCTTCTTACATTTACTATAAGAAAAATAAGAAAAAGAAACGAGTGATTTCCCTTACAAAACGTTTTGTTATCTTACAGTTTTGTCATTTTCCTCATTAATGTATGATATTCTTCATCTTTTGCAAATTGGAACGTAACTGTTGTTCCTTCCCCTTCAGTTGATTGTACATACACTCCATGATGTAAATTACCGCAGATTTCCTTCGTAATATATAAACCCATACCTGTCGCTTCCCTTGTTTTACGGCCGTTTATTCCCGTAAAGAACGGATCAAATATACGCTTTACATCTTGCTCAGGAATACCAATTCCATTGTCCTTAATATGTAATAACACCTTTTGATCTTTCTCTTCAATTTGAAATTGAATTTCTTTTTTCTCTGCTTCTGAAATTTTTGTATACTTAATTGCATTCACAACAATTTGGCTCATCGCGATACTAAGCCACTTTCTATCAGACGCAATCATACAAGTCTCTTCTTCAAACATCATTTTCGGAAATACAGAAGATTGAATGAACGACTTCCGATTTTCATTAATAATATCTCGAATGACCTCTATAACATTTACTACTTCTACTTTATAGTCTTTCGAAAATTGATCTAACCTTGCCATATGTAACGCTAAATCTAACCCATTTAAAATACGGTTATTTTCTTCACGAATACTTTCAATCGTTCCCCTTGCTTCACGGTGCTCCTTACCATATTTCTGTAACAATAATTCAATAACGGATACTGGTGTTTTCATTTGATGGATCCACTGGTTCATAAAAATCATTTGCTGTTGCTCTTTTGCATGCTGCTTATGAACTTCATTCATATATTGCTGCCTTAATAGCGTAAACGCTTCAACAACCATTTCTTGCTCTGACGTATAAGAAGTATCGATAAGTAAAGAGTCATGTAATGTATGTCCACCGGCAATATACTGTTCTATCCTCTTTAAAAACACACTTCGTTTTCGGTAATCGTAAATAAGGTATACACTAAACACAACTGTCCCTAATAAAAGTCCGTATAACCATGTACTCCAGTCCAGCGCACGCTTTTCTAAAAGGCTTTGCAACTGCAATACGAGTCCAAATAAACAAAGGCTTATAATGTAAGAAAGGATTAAGGAAAAACGTTCTATGAGGTAATTTTTAACCTTCATGCCCTTCGCCCCACTCAGTAAGAAGAGCATAACCGTACCCACGCTTTGTGACAATTGCATTTTTAATGCCTAACTCCTCAAGTTTCTTCCTTACACGCTTTACATTCACGGTTAATGTATTATCATCAACAAAAGCTACTTCATCCCATAAAGCCTCTAACAGCTCTTCACGTGTCACGTATTGATTTGCTTGTTTCATTAAACATTCTAATAAATAAAACTCATTTTTTGTAAGTTCCGTTTGTTGACCTTTCCACTCTACTGTGTGCTGTGATGGGAATAATAACAATCCATTAACACCTAAGCAGTCACTTTCCGCGGCCAAAGCATACTCACCATACCCGCGGCGGAGTGCACTTTTCACCTTTGCCATTACGATATCTAAATGGAATGGCTTTGTAATGTAATCATCTCCGCCATTTTCAATCGCCATTACTTGATCCATTTCCCCTGTTCTTGCAGAAACAAAAATAATCGGCGCATTCGATACAGTGCGGATTTGGCGGCACCAGTAGAAGCCATCAAAGTATGGTAAATTAATATCAAGTAACACAAGATGAGGACTTACTTTTACAAACTCATCTTTTATATGCCGTAAATCGCTCACTCTGAAAGATTGATATCCATACCTTTCTAAATGCTCCTCTAATATCTCTGCAATTTTTTCATCATCTTCTACAATTAATATTTTATACATATTCCTTTTCTCCCCATAAAATATTCTTCTAAAATCACTCCTTTTTCTATTATAAATTGAAACTTTAATCAATGGGGATTTTTTCCTATATCGACTTATGGTTCACCTATATGAATTGGGTTTTTACTGGACTCAAATAACGAAAAAAAAAGACCGCCATATTTCGGCAGTCTTAATCGATAAATTCAAATTGATATTCAAGAATTTTCACAATATCTCCGTCTGTTGCACCACGTGCACGAAGGGCTTCATCAATACCCATTCCACGCATTTGACGAGCAAATCGGCGTACAGATTCATCACGTGAGAAGTCTGTCATCTTGAATGTTTTCTCAATGTCATAACCAGAAATAACAAATGTGCCATCACTCTCGCGTGTAATTTCAAAATTAGATTCAGATTCAAATTTGTACATTACACTTGCTTCAGATTCTTCTACATCATCGTACATTGGGAATTCTGGTGTTGTTTCTAATAAGTTCGCTACTTCAAATAGTAAGTCACGAACACCTTGTTTCGTTACAGCTGAGATTGGGAAAATTTTCACTTCGTCTCCCAATTTCTCTTTAAATGCTTGTAAGTTTTCTTCTGCATCTGGCATATCCATTTTGTTTGCAACAACAACTTGTGGACGCTCAGTTAAACGCATATTGTATTCTTTTAGTTCATTATTGATTGTGACATAATCTTCATATGGCTCACGTCCTTCTAAACCAGACATATCGATAACGTGTACAATTACACGTGTACGTTCGATATGACGTAAGAATTGGTGTCCAAGTCCAACGCCGGAGTGTGCGCCTTCAATTAGTCCAGGAAGGTCAGCCATAACGAAGCTGCGGTTATCACCAGTTTCAACAACACCAAGATTCGGAACGATTGTTGTAAAGTGATATTCTGCAATTTTCGGACGTGCTGATGATACAACAGATAATAATGTAGATTTACCTACACTTGGGAATCCAACAAGTCCAACATCTGCTAGCACTTTAAGTTCTAGCGTGACATCACGTTCTTGACCTGGTTCCCCGTTCTCAGCGATTTCTGGCGCTGGGTTCGTCGCTGTTGCGAAACGTGAATTACCACGGCCACCACGGCCACCTCTTGCGATTACAGCTGTTTGTTCATGCGTTACTAAATCGGCAAGAATTTCACCTGTTTTTTCATCTTTCACTATTGTTCCTGGTGGAACCTTTACGATTAAATCTTCAGATTTACGACCGTGCTGACCTTTACTCATTCCGTGCTGACCGCGATCAGCTTTGAAATGACGTTGGTAGCGGAAGTCCATTAATGTACGTAAGCCTTCCTCAACAACAAAAACAACATCTGCACCTTTACCACCGTCGCCACCTGCTGGGCCACCTTTAGGTACATACTTCTCACGACGATACGCAACCATTCCGTTACCACCGTCGCCGCCTTTTACATATATCTTGACCTGATCTACAAACATTATTTCACCACACTTTTTTCGATTAGTTGTAATATAACTGAGACTTCTTCGTCTCGTACTGTATAAGAAATGGAATACCATTTATTGTTTTCGTTCGCAAGCCACGTTTGTAGTTCTTCTACATTCGTTAGCTTTCCACGAAAATCAAAAAAGAAACGAGCATTCTCCGCGTCACTTTCAATTGTGATACAAACATAATTTTCAACATATACGTCTAAACTATGCTGAAGCATTAAGAAAAACTGATTCGTCCATGTACATACAGTCTCATCTAGATGAGATAAGTTATGTAATTCCCCTAATACTTCGTACTCCAATAAGCACGGTTGCTGTTTCCAATTATATGTTAAAATCCACTCTGAAAATAAAGGCATTGATAGCCCCATCAGATTGGATTCTTGTCTCGCTTCTTGGACAAAACGATCGATGAGCCTATGAATCTCTTCCACTTTTCCAAGGGAAAGATTTCCTTTAACCATCTGCAAACGATTGAGCCAATCATGTCTCGAGTGGCTCAACGCATCTATAATTGTCCATTTTTCATTCATTTAGATACCCCTTAATATAGAAAAACTCTAACCTGCACTCAGGTTAGAGTTTTCCGTGAGTTCTTATGCTTCTTGAGCAACAGGATATACGCTCACTTGTTTGCGGTCACGACCAAGACGCTCAAAGCGTACTACGCCGTCAACTTTCGCGTATAAAGTGTCATCGCCACCACGACCAACGTTAACACCTGGATAAATTTTTGTACCGCGTTGACGGTAAAGAATTGAACCACCTGAAACCGTTTGACCATCTGCGCGTTTAGCACCAAGACGTTTTGACTGAGAGTCACGACCGTTCTTTGTACTACCTACACCTTTCTTAGATGCGAAAAACTGAAGATCTAATCTTAACATACGTTACACCTCCTGCACTTTTTCTATTAAACGGATATACTTTCCGTAATCAAGTTCAATCGTCTTAAGTGAAACAACCAATCCTTCTAAAAGTATTTGTGCTTTTTCTGCTGTATGAACGTCTAAATCATTAGGCAATTCATACGTCAAGAATCCGCCATCACTTCCGAGTTCAATAGTTGCCTGCACATTACAAAGTTCTTCCACTGCATTTATAGAACCAAACACAACCGCTGTAGTTCCAGCACAGACAAGATCTTGTCCATGTGGCGCATAATTGGCATGTCCAGTCATTTTAAATGATCGGATACTTCCTAGTTTCGTGCGACTTATCGTAATCTTAATCATCTTAACCAGAATTAAGCGTTGATAGCTTCAACTACTAGCTTAGTGTAAGGTTGACGATGACCTTGTTTCTTACGATTGTTCTTTTTCGCTTTGTATTTGAAAACGATGATTTTCTTAGCGCGACCTTGTTTTTCAACTTTCGCAGTAACTGTTGCACCCTCTACAACTGGGCTACCAACTTTCACGTTTTCGCCACCAACGAAAAGAACTTTGTCAAAAGTAACAGTTTCACCAGCTTCAACATCTAATTTTTCAATGTAGATTGCTTGACCAGCTTCAACTTTAATTTGTTTTCCACCTGTTTCGATAATTGCGTACATACTTGCACCTCCTCTTAATTACTAAGACTCGCCAAAAACGAGGTAGACATAAAATGTCTTTAGGGAACCTGTCTTGTGCGGTTGTAGCATATAGCAGTTTAGGTGCTATAAACTATAACATAAAAATATTACCATGACTCATTGACTATTGTCAATGAATGTTCTGCTAACTATTTTTTCCGTTCTACAATTTCTTTCTTACTTCCAAAACGGATAATAGCGTACTTTTCGATAATATCATCTTTGAAATAAATTTCAAATGGAATATTTTTTTGTAATTCTTTTTGTGAAAAATGTTTTTGTACTTTTTTTGAAGCACCAATCAATACAGCTTCATCCTCTATATTACCATAAGTAATAAGCTCTCTCTCTAGCTCATACGCAATTGTTTCATTAGATATAACGTAACCTGTCGCTTTACAAGGCGCACACTCTTCTAATAATACGTCACGTAACGAATGTTTCTTGCGCTTACGCGTCATCTCTAAAATACCTAACTCTGTAAACCCAAGCACTCTTGTATATGTGCGATCATCTTGTAAAGCTATCATTAAACGCTCTCTTACCTTCTCTTTATCTTCCCGTCTTTTCATATTAATAAAATCAATTAATATCATCCCGCCAATATCACGAAGTCTTAATTGACGAGCAATCTCTTCAGCAGCCATTTCATTTGTGCGAAATACGGTATCTTGTAAATTTTGTTTTCCAGTAAATTTACCTGTATTCACATCAATTACAGTCATCGTCTCCATTTGTTCTACAATTAGATAGGCACCATTTGGTAGCCACACAATTTTTTGAAGTGCTTTCTCGATTTCACGATCTATTCCAAAGTGGTTAAACATCGAAGATTTTTCATTATAAAAGGATACTCTTTCTTTCCCTACTTTTTCTTCTAATTCTTTTACTATACTTCTCGTATCTACAACTATTTTTTCAATTGTTTCAATTGGGTTCTCCTGAAATACACGATCTAAAAACGTCGCTGGTTGATGAAGTAGTAAGGGCGCCTTCCCTTGATCTTCTTTTCTTTTTAACTCTTCATATAACTGCTGCAACCCTTGCATTTCAGCTTGTATTTCATCGATCGTTCCTTTTTCAGAAGCAGAACGGAAAATGTATCCACCTGTTCCTTCTACTTCAATTCCCAGTAACTGTTGTCTTCTTTTATTATTTTTTATTTTCCGAGAAACAGCGCGCATGTCATCATAGGGCATGTAAACGACATATTTTCCGGTAACTTCTATCTTCGCCGTTAATTTTGGCCCCTTCGTATCAATTGCCTCTTTCACAACTTGTACAAGTATCGCCTGTCCTTCATGTATGCGATATGAAGATGGTACATCATCAAATGAAAGATATGCATGTTTTTCTAATCCGATATTTACAAAGGCTGCGTTCATTCCAGCAATTGTTCTTACGATACGCCCAACATAAATATGTCCGACAATCTCCTGCTCTTCATTCCGTTTCCATAAAAGCTCTACAATTTTTTGTTTCTCTTCTATCGCAACACGCTTTTCCGAACCAGTGTAGTTAATATATAACGTCTTCAAAATTCTTTCCTCACTTTTCATTTCTTTTCCTTACAATATAAAAGGTTAGTGTCGTCGTCAACACTAACCAATTAATTCTTCAACAGATGAGGTTGTTCGTTTTTCAGCAAAATACGCATACAACAATTCATTTTCGTCCAATGTGTAATGCTCTTTATATTTTCCATGGACGATAATAGAGTGTTTATATCCTCTGCGAAATTTTGTGAAAATCGTATATAAATGATCTTCCGTTTTCACCTCAATAGGTGCTATTTTTTCAATATCTCTTTTATTCCCATAATAACGCTCTAATAAAAAACGCATAAATGCGTACCGTCTTTGTTTCCATTCTTGATATAAAGAAATCGCTAGAAAAACGAGTAATACCCACATCATAATGTTATTACTATTCCAAAGTAACTGCCATCCTAATATTACACTAAAAAAAACACATGACAATTTCATCATCTTTTCATGTGCTTGTAAATAGGGAAAACGATATGATAATACATTAAATAATACTTTTCCACCATCAAGTGGCCAAATAGGCAATAAATTAAACCCTAAAATAATGACATTATTCCATACAAAGAAATGGTACAAATCGTCAGTTACCCAGCCCGCTTTATACAAAATGTAAGCGACCGCAATCATCCATATATGCTGAATTGGCCCCGCCATAACGACAATTAATTCTTCTTTTAAAGATTTATTCCCATGTTCTTCCATCTCAACTACGCCACCAAACGGCAAAAGCTGAATTTGTTTAATACGCCAATTATAATACGCTGCGGCAAAAGCATGCCCAAGTTCATGAACTAAAACGATACAAAATAGTAATAGTAACTCTTTAAAACGTGCTGTAAAAATACCAATGACAATAATAACCCAAAACAACGGATGCACAGAAATTTTCGTGAAAACATCCCTATATTTAATCAAATGAAATCACCTGAATTGGATCAATAAATTTTTCATTCTTTTTTATTGCAAAATAAAATTTGCCATTTTTATTATTTTCATCATTACTCACTATTCCAATTTTTTGTTTCTTTGAAACGTAATCATATAATTTTACTGACATATCATTTAAATTTGCATACCATGACTCCGTACCATCAGCGTGCTGAATTTGAACTGTATTTCCAAGTTCCTCTTTCTTGCCCGCAAAAACAACTATACCTTCATTTACTGACTCCACCGTTGCATTTGTAGCCGTTTGAACAAATACACCCTGGCCGTTTTTTTGAAATCCTTGCATCACCTTTCCAGAGGCAGGAATCGCATAATCCTTTTGCTGAATAGCCTCTTCTTTTTTCTCATTTGGAGAAAAGAACACGAGAGGTTTTCCAAACTGATTTTCATACCATTTCGATATAGTAGCAAATTGAAATTCTTCTTGCATAACTTTTTCTGTAACAGCTCTAGTACCATCAAAAGAAGAAGGTGCGTTCTTAAATAAAATAGCAACCGAAAGAACTAATATTGCTGATAGCAAAACTTTGAAGAGAAAAACTTCTTTTCGAAATAGAGGATGAATTTCCTTCTCCCCCTCTTCAATAAAGACCGTTTCGCTATCAAAATCTCCTCCCGCAAAATACTGCTCTTCTTCTAGCAATTCTTGCTCTGCTTTCCTTTTCGCAATCCGCTTTTTAATTTCTTCCACACGTCTATTCTTCATACTGTCTCCTTTCTTTCGTTAGCCTTATTCAAATAGAAACAGTTATATACAGTTTGTACATATGTATGAGTTATAGAAGGAAGATATTCATGCGAAGAAAAAAGAAAGCACTCCGCATTTATGCGAAGTGCTTTTAACGGATTCCAAAGAAATTTTTCATCTTTGTAAATACCGATACTTTTTCTTGTTCAAATGCTTGTAATGGTACATTCTCACCTAACAAGCGTCTTGCAATATTACGATAAGCTATTGCTGCTTTCCCGCTAGGTTGCAGCGCTACAGGTTCACCTGTATTCGTAGCACGAATAACTTCATCATCATCCTCGACAACTCCAAGAAGCTCGATTGACAGTGTACGTACAATTTCATCAACGTCTAACATATCCTGTTCATGAAGCATATGACTACGCACACGGTTAATTACAAGTTTCGGTGGTTCAATATCCTCTTTCTCTAAAAGCCCGATAATACGATCCGCATCACGCATTGAGGATACTTCTGGTGTTGTTACAACGATTGCTTTATCCGCACCTGCTACTGCATTTTTAAACCCCTGCTCAATCCCCGCAGGACAATCAATTAATATGTAATCATAATCTTGACGTAATACTTGTATTAATTCATCCATTTGTTCAGGTGTTACCGCCGATTTATCGCTCGTTTGTGCTGCAGGTAATAAATAAAGATCATCAAAACGCTTATCTTTAATAAGAGCCTGAGGTAAACGACAACGCCCTTCAACGACATCAACAAGATCAAATACAATACGATTTTCTAGCCCCATTACTACGTCTAAATTGCGTAAACCGATATCTGTATCAATTAAACACACTTTTTTTCCAGATAACGCAAGGGCTGTACCAATGTTCGCAGACGTTGTAGTTTTACCTACTCCGCCTTTTCCAGATGTAATTACTATTGCCTCTCCCACAGCTATACAATTCCCCTTTCTAACTTTGTTAAATTAGGTCTAAGATGAGTGAGAAGTTGCAGGCGATCGACAACAATGTGATTATTCTCATTAATGTACGCACATTCTGCCGCCTCTGCTCCGTCTTCTTTCTCTTCCGGAGCCCGCATTGTCACATCACTAATTCGGAGTTGCATAGGGTTCATAATAGATGCAGCAATAACAGCTTCTGAATCTCCATCATACCCCGCATGTGCAATTCCTCTTAATGATCCCAAGACAAAAATATTCCCCCCAGCGATAACCGTTCCGCCTGGATTAACATCTCCAATTAATAATAAATTGCCTTTTACATGTAACACTTGTCCAGAGCGAACAATTTTGGAAATAGGGACAATTTCTGTTTCTTCTTTCCAAGCTATTGCTTCTGCTTTTGTTATAACATCACTTTCGATTGATTCTACAACAAGGTTCTTCTTATTGCGAATTAACGTACGAATCTCTTCTTGTTGTACTTCTGTTAAATAGCGATTTCCTACTTTAACACGCACTTCAATTAAAGAACGTCCGTCACTCTCATAGTAATGTGTAGAAAGCTTTTCATCCAATTCTTTTAGTAGCTCAGAGAATGAACAGCAATCATCTAAATGAAGTGTTATTCCATCTTTTGTCCCTTTTATCGTTACATTTTGTTGCTTTTTTTCTTCCACTAAAGTTCACCCCACCGATTCAATTCGACATAAAATTAGAAAATCCTTTTTTCTTTTTCTTCTATCGCTTTTGAAAGACGCACTAAATATCGTCTCAGTGGGAAACAAACTATTAATAAGAAAATTCCATTTAGCAATAAAGTAGCAAGGAGACGATCTGTGAAAAAGACAGATGCTGACATGTGAGTACGTCCTAACAAAGTTAAAAACCCATACACATAATACTCTAATGCTGCAATGCCAGCCAGTACGATAGAAGCGACAATAAATAAATTCAATTGTAATACTTTCATCACACTATAAACTAAATAAGCTAAAATCGGATAAGCAAATATATATATACCGACAAGTTCCGTGTATACGGTATCAAATAAGAAACCAAATAATAGTCCGTAGTAAATCCCTTGAACCGGACTATAGTACACTGTAATAAAACATAACACAATTATAAAGAAATGCGGTGCTGCTATACTGCCTTTCCAAAAGACGTCTGTTGGAACAACAGTAGAGAACATATTTTCAAATAAAAAAACAAAAAGGAGCAAAAGAGGAAGAGCTGCTCTTTTTAAAATCGTCATCATCTCTTCTCTCCCTCCTATTCTAACGGCGCTGTAGGCATATCACGTTTTGCAACTATAATATGCTCTACATCATTCAAATCAGCGGATGGTTTTACATAAGCCGTTTTTGTTAAACCGTATGGATCTGGCTGAACATCAACAATTTTCCCAATCGCAAGACCTTTAGGGAAGATATCACCAAGTCCAGATGTTACAACTAGTTGATCTTTTTGTACCTCTGCATCAGAGCTAATCTTTGTGAAAAGAAGTAGTTGTTTTTCTTTATCGTAACCTTCAATTAATCCAAAGATATTTTCTTGTCCTTGTACAATAGCAGAAACACGGTTTGTTCGGCTCATCGAACTTAACAACTCTACTGACGATGTAAACTGAGATACACTTTTTACGCGTCCAACTAAACCTTTCGGAGTTACAACAGCCATATCTTTTTTGATCCCTTGCTGTGCTCCTTTATCAATTCCAACTAAATCGTACCATTTATCGGGATTACGAGAAACCACACTAGCTTGTACTTCCGTATAATCACCACGGGACTTTTCTTTACCAGTTAATTCTCGTAGTTTTTTATTCTCATCGTCTAAATTTTTCACTACGGCAGATAAATCTGCGGTAGAATCTAATTTTGCTTTCAGCTTTTTATTCTCTTCATACGTGCGCTTTACATCTTCTACATTCTCGAAGAATCCGGCAACATAATTCGCTGGCTTTTGGAATACACGTTCTACAACACCGACAGTATCTTTTATAAACTGCTCTGGCCATGATAAACTGTTCCGTTCTTTCAATGAGATTCCAATCAATGCCACGAGAAGAATAATACTAACTAACAAAACAATTAATCTTTTGTTTAAGAAAAACTGTGGCACGTTCACACCCTCTTAATTTCATTGATTTTTATTTTGCAATATTATCGAGCAGCAGTTTTGAAAAGGTCGATATTGTCTAATGCTTTACCCGTTCCAATTGCTACGCAATCTAATGGATCCTCTGCAACAAGAACTGGCATATTTGTTTCTTCACTAATAACTTTATCTAAGTTACGTAGTAATGCCCCGCCACCCGTTAATACGATACCGCGGTCCATAATATCCGCTGCTAATTCAGGTGGAGTTTTTTCTAACGTATTTTTAACTGATTCTACAATTGCATCTACTGTATCTTTTAATGCATCTGCAATTTCTTCTGGTTGAATTAGTACTGTTTTCGGTAAACCACTTACTAAATCACGACCGCGAATTTCCATAGGCTCAATACCTTCTGGCTCGCCTGCAGAACCGATTTCTAATTTTAGTGCTTCTGCTGTTCTTTCACCAATCATTAAGTTGTAGCTTTTCTTAATGTACTGAATGATTGAATCGTCCATATCATCACCAGCAACACGAACTGATTGACTTGTTACAATACCACCTAAAGAAATAATTGCAACTTCTGTTGTACCACCACCGATATCAACAACCATACTACCAGTCGGCTCCCAAACAGGTAAGTTTGCACCAATTGCTGCTGCAAATGGCTCTTCGATTGGATAAGCATCACGAGCACCAGCTTGACGAGTCGCATCGATTACTGCACGTCTTTCTACAGCTGTAATACCAGATGGTACACATACCATTACGTATGGTTTACGTGAGAAGAATCCATTTGATTTTTGAGCTTGTTGAATGTAGTATTTCATCATTATTGCTGTTGTTTCGTAATCAGCAATTACACCATCTTTCATAGGGCGAAGTGCCACTACGTTTCCTGGTGTACGACCAATCATTTGTTTTGCATCGCTACCTACCGCAACGATTTGTTTCGTATCAGTTTGTAATGCTACTACTGAAGGTTCACGTAAAACTACACCTTTCCCTTTCACATATACAAGCGTATTCGCTGTTCCTAAGTCTATTCCAAGATCGCGAGTAAATCCACCAAATCCAAACATATCATTTATCTTCCCTTCTTATTTTCACGGACTCATTTTTCTTACTTTATATTTATAAAAACAGTACGTTTTTTTATATCTGCATCCTTTTTGTAGATAATTTTCTACAAAAAACTCATAAATCACATTATAAAACAAAATAAGTAAAAAGAATAGTCTTAAATATGACCTTTTTCCTTTAAACTCACGAATTTATGGTCACCTATTATGATATGATCAAGTACTTCAATTCCGATAATTCGACCACATTCTACTAATCGTTTTGTAACTTCAATATCTTCACGGCTCGGCGCCGGATCTCCTGAGGGATGGTTATGAAGACATATAATAGAGGCTGCTGCCCGACGGAACGCTTCTTTAAAAACTTCCCTTGGGTGCACAATCGACGTATTTAAACTTCCAATAAAAATAGTTTGCCTATGTATAACTTGATTTTTCGTATTCAAATATAAACAAACAAAATGCTCCTGTTGCAAAAAACGCATCTCTTCCATCATATAACTCGCACAATCTTCTGGACTTCGAATACTATATCTATTTTGATATTCTAAACGTACCATTCTTCTACCTAATTCAAAAGCAGCCATAAGCTGCGACGCCTTTGCAATCCCAACACCATGAATGCTCATCATCTCTTCTAACGTTGCATCCTTTAACATTCGTAAGCCGTCAAAATGATGGAGAATATTATCTGATAACGTTAACACCGTTTCTTCTTTAGAACCCGTTCTGAGTAAAACTGCAAGAAGTTCTCGATTCGATAAACTTCCTGCTCCTTCTAACAATAAACGCTCCCGTGGCTGTTCTTCTCTCACAACATCACGAATACCGTTCATCTCTCCACCCCTTTTTTTACGATTTCTCCTAAAGAAAACCCCATGCAATTTTACGCATGGGTTACATCGCTATCAAACTGTTTTAATTCACGGACAAGACGCGCAATTGGCAAGCCAACTACACTGTAGTAGTCCCCTTGAATATGTTGAACAAAAATAGACCCTTTACCTTGAATTCCATAGCTCCCTGCTTTATCAAGTGGTTCCTTCGATGCAACGTATACGTCTATTTCCTCTTCTGTTAATCCCCAAAATGTTACTTCTGTACGTTCATAAAAAGTTACCGTTTTTTCTTTCGATATAATTGCAACACCTGTGTATACTTCGTGTGTTTTCCCCGATAATAATCGTAACATTTCTTTCGCCTCAGCCTCATTAGACGGCTTTCCAAGAATACGCGAATCATATGTAACAATTGTATCTGCACCTAGTACAACGTGATTACTATGGTTTTCTGCCACAGCAGATGCTTTTTGCAAAGCAAGCGACATAACAATATCAGAAGGTGATGAATATGCACCAATCGTCTCTTCTACTTCACTAACAACGATTTCAAATGGCACATCTGCTAATTCAAGCAGTTCCTTCCTCCTAGGTGACCCTGAAGCTAAAATAATTTTCCTCATATTTTCTCCTTCCCTTCTCACATGAAGCAGAATAATTCAAATCAATCGTATCAAAGGAATAGTTTCCCCACAAATTCTAGAAATATCATTTTCTCTAAACAAAATAATAGTTCTTTTTAAATACGATTATATGCTGCCCATACAGAAAGCACTTTGTTCTAAATTCAAAAGAAAAGAAAGAAGTATATGTACTTCTTTCTTCGTCATTTCATTATCCTATTATTTCACTTTTTGTGAAACCATTTTTTCATACGAAAGTATACCATCAATAATAACTTGATTTAATTTAGCTACAGATTCCTTATCGCTCTTCCCTTCCTTAATCGTTTGCACCGCTATTGACGTATACGTATAAAGCTTCTTTGCATCTTCACGCTTCATACTCTTCCCTTCCTTTTCCATAGCTTTCCACTCTTTTTGAATCGCTTCTATATCTTTTGGATTACTTTTTCCACTAGTTTGTACGCTGGACACATATTTTGCTAAATGAGTATATAATGGCTGCACTTTCGCTAAAAACATTCCTACTTCTTTATCATTTTTGAGCAATGCTTTATCTGTAATATCCCAATTTTTTTTCAAAACTGAAACACCATCTTGCTTATACTGATCTATTAATTGATTAACAGCCTGTTCATCGCTCGTAATAGCAACAACTAACGCATACTTATCACCACTCGGTTTCAAAGTAGCCACGCCCCCATTACTTTTCCACTCTTCAATAGCAGCCTGTCCTTTTTCTTCAGAGGAATAAAGCCCTCCTTGAACGAAAAATAGTTTCATTGGTTCTAATGACGTTCCTACCTGTGCCTTTGGTTTTTCCTCTTTCGGTGTTGGTGTTTGTTCTGCCGTTCCACCCACCTTTTGTTCCTCATTACCTGTCTGCTTCGAAGCCGTTACCTTACCTTCTCCTGTCGTCCCTTGTCCAGTTAATAAATGAATCATACCCATCCCAAATGCAGTACCGATAATTATTGCAGTTGCAACGATTGCGATTATTGTATTGCTCCACTTCTTTCGATATTTTTCCATAGATACTGATTTCGCTTTTTGAAACGGAACTACATTTTTCGGTCTCTCACTTTCTGCTATCATCCAGTCAAACTCATCCTTCTTTTTTTCCTCATACTTCGCTTCTGTTCCATTTACTTTCACCGAGATCGTTCGTGATTGCTTGTCCATACACTCACACCTCACCTCTTGTCATTGTCCGCATCATATCATATTCATTCCACAAAAAAACGAGATATTTGTCAGAGGAATTCGTCAAATAACCCTATATTATTATCTTATATGTATGCATTTGACTTCATTTGTAGAACAAAAAACTAGATAGCAAAGACTATCTAGTTTTTCTCGCGAATATATTTTCTAACTTCGGAAATGAAATACAAAGAACCTGTTATGATAAAAACATCATGTTCTCCTATCCTGTCAACCTTTGTATCAATTGCCTCTTTCCAATCTTCAAAAACTAATTTTGACTCTTGTTGTGAATACGATGCAAGCTTGTCAGCAGAAATGGCACGCTCAAAGGCAAACGTCGTAAATATTATTTCATCAGCAACTTTTTCTAATTGCCCTACCATGTTATGTAACTGTTTGTCACCAAGAGCAGTAAATAAAACTATTACATTCTTCTTTTTATAATGTGCCTCTACTGTTTTTACAAGACTTTCAATACCTTCTGGATTATGAGCACCATCTATTATAATATCTGGATTACTTTGTAACTTTTCAAATCGACCAATCCAGTATGCTTCTTGTAAGCCAACTTTCATCTCCTCTTCATTAATTAAAAATGATAAATATGTTTTTAAATACATTACTGCCATAAGCGCTAGTGCTGCATTGCCTACTTGGTGAATGCCTTTCATTGAAATCCGAACATTTTCAAACGAGGCAAATGGACAATCAAAATCAAAGTGTTCCCCATCTTTATTAGAATGTTTATGTAGTGTTGTAAACTGTTTTCCAAGTTCATATAAGCTTGCATGATTTTCCTTAGCAACCTTTTGAATTACTTGCAATGCTTCTTCATTTTTCACACCAGTAATAACTGGAACACCAGACTTAATAATCCCTGCCTTTTCATATGCAATTTCTCCTAGTGTATTGCCTAAAATATGCATATGATCGTGGCCGATATTCGTAATAATCGTGAGAACCGGATGAATAACATTTGTAGAATCAAATCTTCCCCCAAGCCCCGTTTCAAATAAAACAACATCACAGAAATTAACTTTACCGAAATAATAAATTGCCATTACTGTAATGATTTCAAACTCAGTCGCTTCTCCTAAGTCCGTCTCATCTAATTTTTCAACGACTGGCTTTACCATATTTACAAGTTCCGCAATCTCTTCATCTGCAATCGGTATTCCGTTTACACTAATACGTTCATTGAATGTTTCTATGTAAGGCGATGTAAACGTTCCTACTTTATATTTCGCGCCTTCTAACATGTATCGCATATATGTTAAAGTTGAACCTTTTCCATTTGTGCCGGCAAGATGAACACATTTTATATGACGCTCTGGATTTCCGAGTTTTTCTAACATCCATTGCATTCTTTCTAGCCCTGGTTTTATCCCAAATTTCAATCGGCTATGAATCCAGTTTATCGCTTCTTCGTATGTATGTATCACGTTTGCTATTCCCCTTTCAAAAGACAAACTTCTTAATTCTATTATACGCAAAGAAAAGAGACTCACCAATATAGTGAGTCTCTGAAAAACATTTTTATTTCTCAAGATCCGCTAGACGTTGACGAACCGCTTCGCGTTTTTCTAGGTAATCTTGCTCTTTCGCACGCTCTCCGTCAATAACTTCTGCAGGAGCTTTCGCTACGAATCCTTGGTTTGAAAGTTTCTTCTGTACACGTTCTACTTCTTTATCGAACTTCTCAAGTTCTTTTTCAAGACGCGCTTTCTCTTCATCAAGATTGATAAGATCAGCTAACGGTAAGAATAACTCTGCACCTGATACGATTGCAGTCATCGCTTTTTCTGGCGCTTGTAAATCAATCTTAATTGTTAGTTCACTTGGGTTACAGAAACGCTCAATGTAAGAACTGTTTTTCGTAAGCTGAGCTAGTACTACCTCGTCTTTTGCTTTAATTTGCATTTGAACTTTTTTGCTCATTGGTGTATTTACTTCCGCACGGATGTTACGAACAGAGCGAATGATATCAACTAGAAGGTGCATTTCTGCTGCCGCTTCTTTATCTTGTAAATCTTCGCGAACTGTTGGCCATGCTGCTACTGTAATAGACTCGCCTTCATGCGGTAAATGCTGCCAAATTTTCTCTGTTACAAATGGCATGAATGGATGTAATAGACGCATTGTTTGGTCTAATACGTAAGCTAAAATCGAACGAGTTGTTTTCTTAGCTGCTTCATCTTCACCGTATAGTGGAAGTTTCGCCATCTCAATGTACCAGTCACAGAAATCATCCCAAATGAAGTTGTATAATGAACGACCAGCTTCACCGAACTCATATTTATCCATGTTACGTGTTACACTTTCGATTGTTTCGTTTAAGCGAGTTAAAATCCACTTATCTGCAACTGATTTTTCACCAGTTAAATCGATTTCTTCATACTTCATGTCATCCATGTTCATTAATACGAAACGTGATGCGTTCCAAATTTTATTAATGAAGTTCCAAGTAGATTCTACTTTTTCCATGCTGAAACGTAAATCTTGACCTGGTGCACTTCCTGTTGATAAGAAGTAACGCATCGCATCTGCACCATACTTCTCGATAACATCCATCGGATCAATACCGTTACCAAGAGATTTACTCATTTTACGTCCTTGCTCATCACGAACTAAACCGTGAATTAATACATCTTTAAATGGACGCTCTCCTGTAAACTCTAAACCTTGGAAAATCATACGAGATACCCAGAAGAAGATGATATCATAACCAGTTACTAAAGCATCTGTTGAATAGAACTTTTTAAAGTCTGCTGCATCTTCATTCGGCCAGCCAAGTGTTGAGAATGGCCATAATGCTGAACTGAACCATGTATCAAGCACGTCATTATCTTGATTCCAGTTTTCAAGATCTGCTGGCGCTTCTGTACCTACGTATACTTCACCAGTTTCTTTATGATACCAAGCTGGAATGCGGTGTCCCCACCATAATTGACGAGAAATACACCAGTCATGAATGTTTTCCATCCAGCGTAAGTATGTGTTTTCAAAACGCTCTGGTACGAACGTTACTTTTTCTTCTTCTTTTTGTTGAAGTTCTACCGCTTTTTCTGCAAGTGGAGCCATTTTTACGAACCATTGTGTTGATAAATAAGGCTCAACAACTGCACCGCTACGCTCACTATGACCTACTGAGTGCATATGAGGCTCGATTTCTACTAATACGCCAGCTTCTTGTAAGTCTTTCACTAACTCTTTACGGCATTCGAAACGATCCATACCGTTATACTTACCAGCTTTTTCGTTCATCGTTCCATCTTCGTTCATTACTAAAATACGTGGTAAGTCATGACGGTTACCTACTTCAAAGTCATTCGGGTCATGAGCTGGTGTAATTTTCAC
Source organism: Bacillus mycoides (assembly GCF_000832605.1). Classification (GTDB taxonomy): domain Bacteria; phylum Bacillota; class Bacilli; order Bacillales; family Bacillaceae_G; genus Bacillus_A; species Bacillus_A mycoides. The sequence goes on along the minus strand of NZ_CP009692.1, from coordinate 1,496,521 downwards.
AACGCCTGTTCCGAAGTCTTTTTCTACGTATTCATCAGCAATAATCGGAATCTCTCGGCCTACGATTGGAAGTGTAACTGTTTTTCCGATTAAATGTTTGTAGCGATCATCTTCTGGATGAACTGCTACCGCTGTATCACCAAGCATTGTTTCTGGACGAGTAGTTGCAAGGCGAATGTGACCAGAACCGTCTGTTAACGGATAGTTCATATGGTAGAATGCACCTTGAACTTCTTTATGAATTACTTCAATATCAGAAAGAGCTGTGCGTGTTGCTGGATCCCAGTTGATGATATACTCACCGCGATAAATTAAGTCTTTTTCATATAATTGAACGAATACTTTATTAACAGCGTTAGATAAACCTTCGTCTAATGTGAAGCGTTCACGAGAATAGTCTAGTCCTAAACCAACTTTTCCCCATTGTTGACGAATGTGTGAAGCGTATTCTTCTTTCCATTCCCAAGCTTTTTCAAGGAATTTCTCACGACCAAGATCGTAACGTGAAATACCTTCTTCACGAAGTTTTCCTTCTACCTTCGCTTGCGTTGCGATACCAGCATGGTCCATTCCTGGAAGCCATAATACATCGTAACCTTGCATACGCTTTGTACGAGTTAAAATATCTTGAAGCGTCGTATCCCAAGCGTGACCTAAGTGTAACTTACCAGTTACGTTCGGAGGTGGAATTACAATTGTATATGGTTGTTTCTTCTCATCTCCTGTTGCTTCGAAATATTTGCCTTCAAGCCACCACTTGTAAAGGCCTTCTTCAACGGACATATGATCATATTTAGTTGGTAAATTATTTTCCGTGTTTGACATTATTTTCCCTCCTTAAAATAAAAAATGCCCCTCATCCAAAAAAGGACGAGGGACATCGCGGTACCACCTTTATTTACAAACAAATTCAGAATTTGCTTATACTCTTAATTTGATAACGGACAAATCCGTCTTTTCCTAATAAGAATCATTCCGTTCAGAAAAGATGCTCCAGGGCTACCTTCTAACATAACTATCTAGAGAACCTCCCAGCCAATGGTTCCCCTCTCTGAAGACGTTTCATGTTATACTCTTCCCCTTCAATGCATTTATGTGATTGTTAATTATTATATACAATAGTGTAAAAAACGAAACCTTATTCGTCAAGATAAATTTGAAACTACGGCTTTTATCTCTTTATGGAACTAATAAAAAAAGATAAGCAGGGTTCTCCCTACTTATCTTCTTTATCCGTTCCCTTGCTGGGCAGCTTGTAATTGCGAAAGGAAATATTCTGTATTACTAATGAGCCAATGCGATTGCTGCAGAATTTTTACCCCGCGAAGCTCATTTTCTTCATTACGACTCTTTCTTCTTTTCGTATACGACTGAATTTGCCGAATAAAATGCGACGGGTACGTCATATACGCAAACATAAGAAGCTGCTCCTCTTTCGTAAATGGAAAATTTTTTTGATACATTTGATACCATTCAAAGCGGTCGCTCCGCGCAATTGGATATGTGTTCAAAGACCTTGAATAAAAGCTGACGATATCCTGTACCGGTGTAGCAAACTGAGACTTTTCTAAACTAATAAAATAACCGTTTCGTTCATAATCAAATAAAAAGTGATTAAGCGATACATTTCCATGAACGAAAGTAGTACGTGTTTTTTCCTTTTCTTTCATTGCATCATGCCATTCACTTAATTGTTTCGTTGCGAACTCACGTGCTCTCATAGCGTGGTGATAATACGTACAATATTGTAATTCAAATGGAGACATATACCACTTCGCTTCTGATTCTACAAGAAACTCTTCTAATATCTCACCATCATTTTCCCAACGGTCGGATATATTTGTATAATGTTTTTCTAAATCTTCTTCTGTATAAGTCTCCTCTTTCACCGTTTTTTGATGCAACGTCCCGAGCGTTTGAAACATCTTATGGTATTGATCATTATCTTCGCCATTTCCTTCCGCACGTTCTAACCAAGGCATTAAATAATAGCTATACGCCCCATCACTTAAAACATAATTCCCGTCCGTCGTGTGATAGATAGGTACATAATTCGAAAAACCTTTCTCCTTCAAATATTGAATATGGTGTAAAAAATTATTCCGCTCTAATTTTCTATCTTGTATTTTCTTTAACGCATACGGACCTTGATTCGTATAAATTTTCATTACACTTCCGTGCTCTTCCATATGCTGAGTGTCCAATCTATATTGCCTCACAATGGGTTCATAGCGATTTCGTAATTCAATATCCATACGAATAACCCTTTCTTATTCAAAACATAGCTTCTAGGAAAAGAAAAGAGGTGAGTGAAAAAACTCACTCACTTATTTCACTGTTGCTTTTGAAACAGGAATATATATAATTTGCCCTGTAGTTAAATATATATCTTCTGATTGATTTACACGATATAAGCTTTGTACAGTCGTTTCATAACGTTCTGCAACCGATTCAATTGTATCTCCTTCTTGTACGAAGTACATTCTTAACTTCGTAAATTCTTCTTCTGGTTCTTTCGTAAATAATTTCGTTAAATAAAGTGCATTTTCATCTCGCTGTGAATATGCTTCTTCCTCTGGCTCTTCCTGCTTTTTCGCTTTTTCTTTCTTGAAATTTTTCCGCCCGAACAATTCAAATTGTGGCGTCTTTTCTTGCTCCTCTTCACGCTCCACAAGTTCATGTTCTTCTAATTCCTCTTCTTCTATTTCTTGCTCTTTTCTTTCTTCTAACTGAAACGGCTCAAATGCATAATCTTCCCATCCATCTGATTCTTTATAGGCTGGTACCTCTTCGTGCGGCGCAGGTCTACTTTCATCTTCTTCAGCTGAATCAGCTTCCAACTCGGCATACACAGTCTCTTCCTCTTCATCCTCGGTTCTTTCTTCGTCACATAAACCTGTAATAGATATATCCGCTAATAGTTGTAAGCAACCATTTTCCTTTAATTCATAATCAAATTCCTCGATTGATACATATAATTCTTCAATTACTTTCACTCGATTTCTTGGAATTGATATTTCGAGCGGAAAGGAATGGACAAGCTCATTAACCCCGTCTGCCCTTGTTTCTACATAATCAATTGCCTTTGCTGGTGATAGCTCTCTTAATGAATAAGCTGAATCATCTTGCCTTGCAACATACTCTCCCGTTAAATCTAATTGCCCCCTCACGATAACTTCATGATCGAGCTCCTCTATCTCAACGTCTGGATCTAACGAAATTGACAAAAGTTCTTCGACTTCCTGTCCCTTCTGGAACCAAACAGATTCTTTTAATGAAAATCGTAATGAATGATCTGTTGCCACTTCTTTTCCCCCTCCCAAACTATATGTCATTACAGATTTATGTTCCCTAAGGCTACTTTATGAATAAAAAAAATCGCTCCCCTAATGGAAAGCGATTTTCTCTAAGAAATTATGCTTTTAATTTTGACATTGCAATTTCGGCCGCCGCAATTGTCGCCTCAATATCTGCATCACTATGTGCTGTCGATAAGAATAAACCTTCAAATTGAGAAGGTGGTAAAAATACACCTTGTTCTACCATTTCACGATAGTAAGCTGCAAAGAATTCTAAGTTTGAAGATTTTGCTGCATCATAATTAATAACTTGCTCATCTGTAAAGAAAATACCAATCATAGAACCTGCACGATTAATGTGATGCGGGATATTATGCTTTTCAGCTGCCTTACGTAGTCCAGCCTCTAACATTTCTGCTTTACGCTCAAATTCCACATATGATTCTGGCGTTAACTGCACTAACGTTTCATAACCTGCTGTCATTGCAAGTGGATTACCCGATAATGTTCCAGCTTGGTAAATCGGTCCGCTTGGTGCAACTTGACGCATAATCTCTGCCTTCCCACCGTATGCTCCTACCGGCAAGCCACCACCGATTACTTTACCTAAACAAGTTAAGTCAGGAGTTACACCGTAGTAACCTTGTCCACAATTATAAGCAACACGGAATCCTGTCATTACTTCATCAAAAATAAGTAGTGCACCGTTTTGCTCTGTCACTTCACGAAGTCCTTCTAAAAACCCTGGTTGAGGGGGAACAACACCCATATTCCCTGCCACTGGTTCTACAATTATACAAGCGATGTCATCACCGAATTGTTCGAAAGCATATTTTACACTTTCTAAATCGTTATACGCTACTGTAATCGTATTTTTCGCTACACCTTCTGGTACACCAGGGCTATCTGGTAAACCTAGCGTTGCTACACCCGAACCTGCTTTAATCAATAAAGAATCACCATGACCGTGATAACAACCAATGAATTTCAAAATTTTGTTACGTCCAGTGTAACCACGAGCTAAACGTAGCGCGCTCATTGTCGCCTCTGTTCCAGAGTTAACCATACGCACAATCTCAATTGATGGTACACGCTCGATAACAAGCTGCGCTAATTTATTTTCAATTTCTGTTGGTGCACCAAAGCTTGTTCCTTTTTCAGCAACAGCTTTTAAAGCCTCAACAACACGATCATTCGCATGACCATGAATTAAAGGTCCCCACGATAATACGTAATCGATGTATTCATTCCCATCGATATCATATACTTTAGAGCCTTTTCCGCGCTCCATAAACAGCGGATTCATACCAACAGACTTAAAAGCACGGACAGGGCTGTTTACGCCTCCAGGCATTAAATTTTGAGCCTCTTCAAACGCCGCAATCGATTTATCAAATTTTTTCATTATTTAGCGCCTCCTTCTTGTAACCATCTTGCTGCATCTTTTGCATGATACGTAATAATTAAGTCTGCTCCTGCGCGTTTCATGCTAATTAATTTCTCAAGTACAACTTCTTTTTCATTAATCCAACCATTTTGTGCTGCTGCTTTAATCATCGAATATTCACCACTTACGTTATAAGCAACGACTGGTAAGTTAAAGTTATTTTTCACATCACGAACGATATCTAGATAAGAAAGAGCTGGCTTTACAATTAAGAAGTCGGCCCCTTCCATTACATCTGATTCTGCTTCACGGAATGCTTCCATACGGTTCGCTGGGTCCATTTGATATGTTTTACGGTCACCAAACTGCGGTGCACCATGTGCTGCATCACGGAACGGTCCGTAAAATGCTGATGAATATTTCACAGCGTACGACATAACTGGTACGTGCGCGAAACCATTTTCATCTAATGCATGGCGAATTGCTGTTACGAATCCGTCCATCATGTTAGATGGTGCAATAATGTCTGCCCCTGCTTTCGCTTGACTTACAGCTGTTTTTGCAAGAGCTGCAAGAGACTCATCATTTAAAATAACGCCATCTTCAATAACACCGCAATGACCATGGCTTGTAAATTGACATAAACATGTATCTGCAACTACTACTAGCTCTGGGAACTCATCTTTAATTTGCTTAATTGCACGCTGTACAATTCCATGCTCACAATATGCCGATGATCCAACTTCGTCCTTTTCAGCAGGTAAACCAAATACAATAACAGAACGAATACCTAAATCAACGACCTCTTGCATTTCAGCTTGCAATAAATCTAAAGACATTTGATATACGCCTGGCATAGAAGGAACTTCATTACGAGTATTTTCTCCTTCTAATACAAAAATAGGGTAAATAAAATCTTCTGTATGTAAAAATGTTTCACGTACAAGCGCACGCATGCCCCCGCTTTGTCTTAAACGACGATGACGATTAAATTGTAAAGAATTCATAGATTTCTATCCCCATTCTTTTATTTTATAGATTCACAAATGCATTGCAGTAATGCTTCTACAGTGTACTCTTTTGGCACAATAACATGTGAAAAATAGAGGTTCGCCTCTTTTTCCGTAATAGGCCCTATACAAGCAATTGTACATTTTTTCGTCCATTCTCTCCAGTTTGTACCCTCAAGTAAACGAACAAAACTATCAACAGTTGAAGGGCTCGTAAATGTAATAATATTTACTTCCCCTAATTTCAATGCTGTTATAAGTTCTTGTTTTTTCTCTACATTCACCTTCGTACCATATACAATTAACTCATCTAGAAAAACACCAAACTCCCTAAGTTTAACCGGGATTACATCTCTTGCTAAATTCCCTTTCGGAAATAAAATACGCTCGTTTCCACTTAACTCTTTTAGAAACTCTTCGGCAAATGTTTCTGCAACAAACGAGGTCGGAACAAAATGAACTTGATAGCCCCTTTTTTCTAACTCTAATTTTGTTTTCACGCCTACCGCAGCGATTTTAATAGTTAATGGTATTTTTGTTTCTAAACCATCTAGAAAAAAAGCTACACCATTTTTACTCGTGAAAATAACCCAGTCATACGAATGTAGCTGCCCTGCTATGTGTTGAATTTGCCTATGAGACGTACCTTCCATACGCAAAAGCGGAATTTCCAATGGAATTCCGCTCCTTTCTTTCACTGCTACACTCATTTGTTTCGCTTGGTGCTGGGCACGTGTAATCAATACTGTTTTGCCAGCGAGAGCGTTCATATTTATTGTTGCTCCTTATTTGCAGCAAGGATGAGCTCTTTTGCTCCTTGTTTAATTAAACGGTCCGCAGCCTCTAATCCAACTTGCTTCGGATCATTACCTACTACTATCTCTTTCAATAAAACAGAACCGTCCATAGAACCGACAAGCGCTGTTAATTCGATTGCATCATTTTCTTTAAGAGTTGCATATCCAGCGATTGGAACTTGGCATCCACCTTCAAGTTTATGAAGAAATACTCGTTCAGCAGCCACTGTTCTTTCTGTTACTGCATCATTAATATGCGCTAACAACTGAAGTAAATCCGTATCATCCTCACGACATTCAATCGCTAATGCACCTTGTCCTACGGCTGGTACACATAACGTTTCATCTAAATGTTCTGTAATAACTTCTCCGTCCCAGCCCATTCTCTGTAATCCAGCTGTCGCTAAAATAATTGCATCGTAATCTTCATCTTTTAACTTACGTAAGCGTGTATCGATATTCCCGCGAATCCATTTCACTTGTAAATCTGGTCTCGCAGCTAGTAGTTGTGCACTACGTCTCAAACTACTCGTTCCTAAGATCGCGCCTTCTGCTAAGTCTTTAAACGATTCTCCGTTTTTAGAAATAAAAGCATCACGAGGGTCAACGCGCTTTGGCGTACAACCAATCGTTAATCCATCTGGAAGTACAGCTGGCATATCTTTCATACTATGTACAGCCATATCAATTTCTTTCGTAAGTAACGCATGTTCAATTTCCTTTACAAATAAACCTTTTCCGCCTACTTTTGAAAGAGTAACATCTAAAATAACATCACCTTTTGTGACGATTTCTTTCACTTCAAATTCATATGGTAACCCAAGCGCTTTTAATTGATCAATAAACCAATTAGTTTGTGTTAATGCTAGTTTACTCTTTCGTGAACCTACAATAATTTTGCGCATAATTCTCTCTCCTCATTATAAATACCAAAAGTGGAAATTAGATAAACTGCTTAATAGAAAAATGTTAACTAGCATTACGAGAAATGCCCCGATATTCCACTGCACAATTTTCTTACCTTGCAACACATCTGCTGCTCGTAAATATAAGCCCACGCAATATACAAATAGAACGACAAAAGACCCAATTACTTTCGTATCATACCAATGGAAATTATCCAATTTTGTATATCCCCATATGCATCCTAATATAATTGCTAATAAGAAAAACGGAACAGAAAATAAATTTAATCCGTAAGACATAGATTCAAGCTTCGGCAAATTTCCTAATCTTCTTAATCTCGCATTCCACTTTTTCTTTTTTAATAGTCGGTATTGCAATAAATACATAATAGAAAAAATAAACGATACAGTAAACGTTGCATAAGAAATAATCGCCATACCGACATGCACGTATACAAGTTCTGAAACTAATTGCTCTGCAAGTACTGGCGACATCTTCCCGAGCGGTGTAAAAATAGAAAAAGCGCTTACGCCAAATGCTACAACATTTGTAAAAAAGACTAAAAAGTCAATACGCATAAATCGATTAATGACTAATGACATCGTAATCAATAACCAAACATAAAAATAAATCCCTGATAATAAAGTTAAAATAGGATTCGTTTCTGAATCTGTAGCCCTAAGCAACATAAAGATAGACTGCAGAACCCATACAATCGAAAGTAACCAAAAAGCAAAGCGGTTCGCCTTTCGGTTACTTTGGAAATAATCTATAAAATATAAACTAATGCTACAAGCATATAAAATAATTGCAATATGATAAATAATACTGTTATTTAAAAAACTCATCCGATCATCCTTCCAAGTTATAAAGATGGAACGGATGGTGTCCACGCTCTTTTATGTTCTACTTCTTCCGTATTTCCCGCTTCTTCCACTTCTAAATCAAAAATCTTCGCAAATAAAGCTAATTTTTCGCCAGCTCCCTCTTCAACAGCTAATTCTTTAGCTACTAAAATTGGGTCTTTTAACAATTGGTTAATAATACTTTTCGTATGTTTACTAATTACTTTTTTCTCACGATCACTAAGGTTTGGTATTTTTCGCTCAAGACTTTCCATCGTATCACTTTGAATTGCTAGCGCTTTATCACGAAGAGCTGATATTAACGGTACAACACCTAGCGTACTTAACCACGTTTTAAATAAAACCATTTCTTCTTCAATCATAAATTGAATTTTCTCTGCTTCTTTTAAACGTTCAGCACGGTTTGCTTCAACTACACCTTGCAGATCGTCGATATCATATAAGAAAGAGCCTTCTAATTCATCAATCGCTGGATCAATATCACGTGGTACTGCAATATCAACCATAAATAACGGACGACCAGAGCGCATTCTCTCTACTTTTGTCATCATTTCTTTCGTAATGACATATTCTGATGCACCCGTTGAACTAATTAAAATATCCGCTTCTAATAATGCACATTGCAATTCACTTAAAGGCTTTGCATGTCCCATATATTTCTCAGCCATCACTTCCGCTTTCGTAAGCGTCCTATTCATAACCGTTACTTTACGAGCTCCACTTCCGTATAAGTTTTGCAGTGCAAGTTCACCCATCTTACCCGCACCAAGAATAAGTACATGACAATCTGTTAAATCGCCAAATATTTTCTTTCCGAGCTCAACAGCAGCATAACTAACAGACATCGCACTTTCACCAATCGTTGTTTCTGAGTGCGCACGTTTTGCTAACGTAACCACTTGCTTAAACAACTCATTAAAAATTGTACCTGTCGCTTTTACTTGTTGTGCTTCTAAAAAGCTATCTTTTATTTGACCTAAAATTTGCGTCTCTCCAACAACCATAGAATCCAAACCGCACGTTACGCGGAATAAATGATCTATTGCGCCATCTTGTTCAAAAATAGACAAGTATGGTGCGATTTCTTCTATTTCAAGCTGAAACCAATCAGCTAAAAACTTCTTAATGTAATACCGTCCCGTGTGTAATTGATCGACAACAGCGTAAATCTCAGTGCGATTACAAGTTGATACAATGACATTTTCTAGCACGCTCTTTTGGTTTTGTAATGTAGTCATTGCTTGCTCTAGCTCTGCTGCCTGAAATGTGAGTTTCTCACGAAATTCTACAGGGGCTGTTCGATAATTTACACTAACAACAAGAATATGCACGCAGCATGTCCCCCTTCACCCGTTTTATCACTTTATCTACTATCATAATACAACTTTCCTCTTATGAATCTGACAATCGTGTGAACAACTGATTATTTTTTATTTATTCTCCATATGTAATAAAGGAGCTTCAGTAAGATTAATAAAGAACTTTCTACTTTATAATAATTATAAAATAACAACTCTATTTGTACGTTACCAAAAAAAGTCCTCATAATCAAGTGATGGAAACTATTCCATATTAATTATAACATCATCTTTTCTATCTTCTTTCATCATGAAGGAAAATATGTATGATTGTTCCAAAATATAGTACTCACTTTCTCGATGCAATGCATTTGACATTGTATTTCTTTTTCGTTATATTGGTTTCACAAAATTAAATTGCGCACAATTTAAAAATACAAGGAGTTGCCTATGAAAGAAAATCCTTTGCATCTAGATAACCAACTTTGTTTTTCTATTTACGCTTGTTCTAGAGAGGTTACCCGTTTTTACCGCCCCTATTTAGAAGAAATGGGCATTACGTATCCCCAGTACATTACTTTACTCGTACTCTGGGAACAAGACGGACTAACAGTAAAAGAAATTGGAGAACGTCTATTTTTAGATTCTGGTACTTTAACACCTATGTTAAAACGTATGGAATCATTAAAACTTGTACAACGTGTTCGTTCAAAAGAAGACGAGCGAAAAGTTTGTATTGAATTAACAAAACAAGGTAAAGATTTAAAAGAAATAGCTTGTTCATTACCAACAACGATGGCTACAAATTTAGGCATTACAGAGCAAGAATATCATTCTTTATTAATCCAATTAAACACGTTAATTGAAACAATGAAAAAAATTAATGACAGAAAAGGGGAATAAACATGGATAAATTATATACTGCTTCAGTAACAGCAACAGGTGGAAGAAACGGTAAGGTAGTTTCAGATGATGGCATATTAAATCTTGATGTAAAAATGCCAAAAGCACTAGGTGGCGCAGGCGGAGAAGCAACAAATCCAGAACAATTATTTGCAGCTGGTTATGCAGCTTGCTTTGATAGTGCATTACAACTTGTAATTCGTACAAAACGTATGAAGGTGGAAAGTACAGAAGTGACTGCACACGTTTCTATCGGTAAAGATACAGATGGTGGTTTCGGACTATCTGCTGTACTTGACGTACATGTTGCTGGTGTTTCTCATGCCGAAGCACAAGAACTTGTAGAAGCCGCTCACGGTGTATGTCCTTACTCTAAAGCAACAAGAGGAAATATTGAAGTTACATTAAACGTACGCTAAAAGTTTAGTAAATAAAAAAAAACGCGCGACATTCGTCACGCGTTTTTTGTTTTTGTCATTTTATGAATTGCTTTCCATGCTTCTTCTTTTCCAAGTCCTGTTTCAGAAGAGAATAGAACGATTTCATCGCCAATTTCAACAGCAAGCGTTTCTTTTACAACTTTTAAATGCTTTTGCCATTTCCCTTTCGGAATTTTATCGGCTTTCGTTGCAATAATAATTGTTGGGATTTCATAATGCTTTAAGAAATCATACATCATAATGTCATCTTTTGTTGGTTGGTGACGTAAATCAACTACTAATACAGCTGCGTCTAATTGCGTACGTGTTGTAAAGTAAGTTTCAATCATTCTGCCCCATGCCGCGCGCTCTGTTTTAGATACTTTCGCATATCCATAACCTGGAACGTCAACAAAATGCATCATTTCATTGATTAAGAAAAAGTTCAGCGTTTGCGTTTTTCCTGGTTTAGAAGAAATACGTACTAACTTTTTACGATTTAAAATTTTATTAATAAAGGAAGACTTCCCGACATTAGAACGACCTGCTAAGGCAATTTCTGGTAAATCACTGTCTGGATATTGTTCCGGTTTAACGGCACTAATTACAATATCTGCTTTTGTTACTTTCATTGTTTCACTCCTACTAATGCGTGCTCCAATACTTCGTCTAAATGAGATGCAAGCACAAACGTAAGGTTTTCTTTTACGCTCTCTGGAATATCATCTAAATCTTTCTCATTTTCCGCCGGTAAAATAATTTTTGTTAATCCCGCGCGGTGAGCACTTAATGTTTTTTCTTTCAAACCACCAATCGGTAATACACGACCACGAAGTGTAATTTCACCTGTCATACCAACTTCTTTACTTACAGGAATACCTGTTAGTGCAGAAATAAGTGCCGTTGCCATCGTAATACCTGCTGATGGTCCATCTTTTGGAACTGCTCCTTCTGGAACATGAATATGAATATCGTTTTTCTCATGGAAATCCGGATCAATATGAAGTTCTTCTGCACGAGAACGAATATAGCTAAACGCGGCTTGTGCGGATTCTTTCATAACATCCCCAAGTTTCCCTGTTAAAATTAATTTCCCTTTTCCTGGCGCTACAGACACTTCAATTGCAAGTGTATCGCCGCCCGCTGCTGTGTAAGCTAAACCTGTTGCCATACCAACTTGGTCTGTTTTTTCAGCTTGACCATAACGGAATATATGCTTACCAAGTAAATCAACAATATTTTTCTCTGTTACAACAATGCGCTTGCGTTCTGCTGTAACGATAATTTTTGCTGCTTTACGGCAAACTTTTGCAATTTGACGCTCTAACGTACGAACACCAGCCTCGCGTGTATAATAACGAATAATTTCAAGAAGCGCTTCATCACGTACTTGCAAATTACCTTTTCGCAAACCGTGCTCTTTTAATTGTTTCGGCAATAAATGCTCACGAGCAATGTGCACCTTTTCAAGTTCTGTATAACCAGCAATTGAAATGATTTCCATACGGTCAAGCAATGGGCCCGGAACACTTGCAAGTGTATTAGCAGTTGCAACGAACATAACTTTCGATAAATCATATGGCTCTTCAATGTAATGATCACTGAAGTTATGGTTTTGTTCTGGATCTAACACTTCAAGTAACGCCGCTGATGGGTCTCCCCTGAAATCGTTAGACATTTTATCAATCTCATCTAATAAGAAGACTGGATTAACTGTTTTCGCCTTCTTCATACCTTGAATAATACGTCCTGGCATCGCTCCTACATATGTACGACGGTGACCACGAATTTCAGATTCATCACGCACACCACCAAGAGAAACACGTACAAAATTACGGTTTAACGATGTTGCGATAGAACGAGCTAACGAAGTTTTCCCAACCCCAGGAGGTCCTACTAGACAAAGAATTGGCCCTTTTAATGAATTCGTTAACTTCTGTACAGCTAAATATTCAAGTACTCGCTCTTTCACTTTTTCAAGACCGTAATGATCTTTATTTAAAATTTCTTCCGAATGAGTGAGGTCAATCATATCCTCTGTTGCTGTTGTCCATGGGAGAGCTAATAACCAATCAATATAATTATGAATGACACCACTCTCAGCAGAACTTACAGGTAATTTTTCATAACGATCTAATTCTTTCAGTGCAGCCTTCATTGTTTCTTCAGGCATTCCCGACTGTTCAATTTTCTCACGAAGTTCTTCAACTTCCCCGCCCTTGCCTTCTTTATCACCAAGTTCAGTTTGAATTGCCTTCATTTGCTCACGTAAGAAATATTCTTTTTGCGTGCGCTCCATTGAACGTTTCACTTTTTGTCCAATTTTCTTTTCTAGGCTAAGTAACTCTTGTTCATCTTGAATAATTGAAATAAGTGTATGTAGTCGTTCTTTCACAGATACAATCTCTAAAATCTCTTGTTTCTGCTTCGTTTTAATCGGTAAGTGAGAAGCAATTAAATCAGCTAGTCTTCCCGGTTCTTCTACATCAGCTACCGTTGCAAATGTTTCATTTGAAACTTTTTTCGAAACTTTAATATATTGTTCGAAATGCTCCAGTAACGTACGCATAAGAGCCTTCTCTTCTAAATCATCTTCTACTTCTTCCGTTACCGTTTTAATAGAAACTTGCACTATATTTTCTTCTTCGATAAACTCTACTACTTCTGCTCTATGTAAACCTTCTACAAGGACACGAAGCGTACCGTTCGGCAATTTTAACATTTGCTTCACTTTCGCCACTGTACCTACACTATATATGTCATCTTCTTTCGGATCGTCGATATTCATTTCTTTTTGCATTGCTAAAAAGATGATATTTTCATCCATTGCCGCCTGCTCTAGTGCTTGTATCGATTTATCACGTCCTACATCAAGATGCAGAACCATCGTTGGATATACGAGAATGCCTCTTAATGGTAGGAGGGGCACAATTCTTTCATTCGTATTCATACTAGACATAGCACCTCCATAATAAATTAAACTCCTGTTCAACTATTTTATATTACAATACATCTAGATGCAATTGCAGAGATTCTTCGCAATTGTTAATCCCCTGTTTTTTTGTGCCTCACGAAAAGAAAAAAGACTCCGCTTAAGCATACAAACTTAAACGAAGTCTGGCAAATTTTTATTATTGTATATTCTCACATTGATTGTGCATCTGTTTCGTCCAAATCATTATGTGCATCAAGCTCACGATGCATATTTTCCTGCATAAATGTTAATTCAAATACTTCTTTTAATTTGCGAACAGGAATGATCTCAATTCCCTTTATTGTATACAAAAATGGTTGCATGTTTTCAGCCGGAATGATGACTTTCTTAGCTCCCGCTTTTTTCGCAGCTTTTATTTTTGCGTACACACCACCAATAGGCTTCACTTCTCCGTGGATACTTATCTCACCTGTCATCGCTACTTCATTATTCACATACGTACGATGCACTGCTGAATAGACACCTGTTGCCATAGCAATACCTGCTGAAGGACCATCAATCGGGATACCACCAGGAAAATTAATATGTATATCATACCCTTCTGGCAACACATCTAGAGAACGAAGTACTGTTAACACATTATCAACAGAACCTTTCGCCATACTTTTACGGCGGATTGATTTCGTTTGATTTCCAATACTTTCCTCTTCTACAATTCCAGTGACATTTACTGATCCTTTATCTTTCGCAGGAATAGCTGTTACCTCAATTTCTAATAACGCACCTGTATTCGGCCCATATACAGCAAGCCCGTTCACAAGACCGATTCTCGGAATTGGATAAATACGTTTTTCGTACTTTGGTGTAAGCTGACTAGAATGAACAACCCATTCAATATCTTCATCTTTAATGAAAGGTCGTTCTTCATTTATCGCCATACCAGCAGAAATTTGCACGAGATTAATTGCTTCTCGCCCATTTCTTGCATACATTCCAATCATTTCGATACCGTTCTCACCTACTTGCATCTCCACTTTGTCAGCTGCATTTTTCGCTACTTTTTGAATTTCTTCTGTATCTAACTCACGGAAGAACACTTCTAAACAACGCGACCTAATTGCAGGAGGAATTTCCTCTGGTGAACGTGTCGTTGCACCAACTAAGCGAAAATCTGCAGGTAAACCTTTTTGAAAAATATCATGTATATACGTTGGAATCATCGAATTTTCTTCACTATAATACGCACTTTCCAAAAACACTTTCCGATCTTCTAACACTTTTAGCATTTTATTCATTTGAATTGGATGTAATTCACCAATCTCATCAATGAACAAAATACCACCATGCGCATCTGTTACAGCCCCTTTTTTCGGTTGCGGGATACCCGCTTGTCCCATTGCACCTGCTCCTTGATAAATCGGATCATGCACTGAACCAATTAATGGATCCGCAATACCACGCTCATCAAACCTAGCTGTCGTCGCATCAAGTTCGATAAATGTTGCATTTGTACGAAATGGAGATTTCGGATTTCGTTTCGCTTCTTCTAATACAAGGCGTGCTGCCGCTGTCTTTCCGACACCTGGCGGACCGTATATGATCACATGTTGCGGATTAGGACCACAAAGAGCCGCTTTTAACGACTTAATCCCGTCTTCTTGCCCTACAATGTCTATAAAGGATGTAGGACGTACCTTTTCCGCAAGCGGCTCTGTTAAAGAAACCTCACGCATTTTACGAAGCTGCTCTAATTCTTTTTTCGATTCTCGATCAATTGAAACTTTTTGTGTTCGCTGATTTCGAAGTAAATGCCAAAAATACAATCCGACAATTACGCCAAAAACAAGTTGAACAAGTAAAAATATATTTGTCCAGCTCATAATTCATTTCCTCCCGCTATGTTTTACCTTTTAGTATTTCCTGGGAGGAATAGTGCTAAACATAAAGAAAAACAGCAATTATAAAAATTGCTGTTTCTTCTTCGCATTATGCAGATGTTTTTGTATCAAGTACAGTACCGTCTTGTAACACCAATTTCGGCGGTTCATTATCAGCTACTGTTTCTTTCGTAAGAATACACTTCTCGATATCTTTGCGAGATGGAAGTTCGAACATTACATCAAGCATCAAGCCTTCAATAATAGAACGAAGTCCACGAGCACCTGTTTTACGTTCAATTGCTTTTTTCGCAATCTCAACTAGTGCACCTTCTTCAAACTCTAACTCAACATCGTCAAGCTCCAATAATTTTTGGAATTGCTTAACAAGTGCATTTTTCGGTTTAGTTAAAATATCTACAAGAGCATCTTCATCAAGCGGCTCTAGGTTCGCAATAACTGGAAGACGACCGATAAACTCCGGAATTAAACCGAATCTTAAAAGATCCTCTGGTAAAACGTGAGATAAAACATGCTTCTCATTTACATCAGCATTTTTCTTCTCAGCACCAAATCCAATTACTTTCTCACCAAGGCGACGTTTAATAATAGGCTCGATGCCATCAAACGCTCCACCACAAATGAATAGGATGTTCGTTGTATCAATTTGAATAAACTCTTGATGCGGGTGCTTACGACCACCTTGAGGTGGAACGCTCGCTACAGTACCTTCTAAAATTTTCAGAAGTGCCTGCTGTACACCTTCACCAGATACATCACGTGTAATTGATGGATTTTCGGACTTACGTGCCACTTTATCAATCTCATCAATATAAATAATTCCTTTTTCCGCTTTTTCTACATCGTAATCAGCCGCTTGAATTAGTTTTAGTAAGATGTTTTCTACATCTTCCCCAACGTATCCAGCTTCTGTTAAAGATGTTGCGTCCGCGATTGCAAATGGAACATTTAAAATACGCGCTAATGTTTGTGCCAATAATGTTTTACCACTACCAGTTGGCCCAATAAGTGAAATATTACTCTTCGCTAATTCTACATCATCAATTTTGCTGTTAGAATTAATGCGTTTGTAATGGTTATATACCGCTACCGCTAGTGCTTTTTTCGCGTTATCTTGTCCGATGACATACTCATCTAAGATTTCACGAATTTCTACCGGTTTCGGTACATCTTTGAATTCTACTTCTTCGTCCTTCGCAAGCTCCTCTTGTACAATTTCAGTACAAAGCTCGATACACTCGTCACAAATGTAAACACCTGGACCTGCAACTAACTTTCGAACTTGCGTTTGTGTTTTACCACAGAAAGAACATTTTAATTGACCTTTTTCATCATTAAATTTAAACATATTTTCACACCCCTTACAAAGTGCTAACCTCTTGCCTTCGTATGTACACGATAAATGTATCGTATGTAAATACATATTATGTCACTACGTAGCGAGAAATACAAATAATATGACTAGTTATGTACAAATAAAAAAATTTTAAAACTTTTGAAATATGTATATTCGACTTACAAAGGCACTTTTCCTTCTTCATCGAAAAGTTTTATAAATATATTTCTATATTTATAAAACAAGGCACGATTAAAATCGCGCCTTGTTATTTTATTATGCAGCGTTGTCTACTAAGAAGTCTACAGCTTTACGCACTTTAAGATCTTCAGATAAAGCGTCTACGCTTCCAAGAGCTTGCTTGATAGCGTCTACTGGCATACCGTACATTTCAGCCATTTTTTCAACTTCTGCAGTTACTTCTTCTTCAGTAACTTCGATGTTTTCAGCTTCAATGATAGCTTCAAGAACAAGATTGATTCTTACACGTTTTTGTGCATCCTCTTTCATTTGCTCTTTTAATTTGTCAGCGTCAGTACCTGTGAATTGGTAGTAAAGCTCAAGGTTCATACCTTGTTGGCTTAAACGTTGCTCGAATTCACGAACCATACGATCTAACTCAGTGTCGATCATAGCTTCTGGAATGTCGATTTCAGCGTTAGCAGCAGCTAATTCTACTACTTCGTCACGTACTTTGTGCTCAGCTTCGTGCTTTTTGCCTTCTTCTAAGTTTGTACGAAGTTTTGTTTTTAATTCATCAAGAGTTGCAACTTCTTCGTCAGCATCTTTAGCGAACTCGTCGTTTAACTCAGGAAGTTCTTTTGTTTTGATTTCGTGAATTGTTACTTTGAATGTTGCTGGTTTACCAGCTAATTCAGCAGCATGGTACTCTTCTGGGAATGATACTTCAACTTCTTTAGAATCACCAGATTTAAGACCAATTACTTGCTCTTCGAAACCTGGGATGAAAGTACCAGAACCGATTGCAAGAGAATAGTTTTCGCCTTTTCCGCCTTCAAATGCTTCGCCATCAACGAAACCTTCGAAGTCGATTACAGCTGTATCACCATCTGCAGCAGTTCCGTCTTCTTTAACAACTAGTTCAGCTTGACGCTCTTGTAAAGCTTTTACTTCGTTCTCTACATCCTCGTCAGTTACAGTTGTTTCAACTTTTTCTACTGCTAAACCTTTGTAATCACCTAATTTAACTTCAGGTTTTACAGTAACTTTTGCAGTGAAAATTAAGTTTTGGCCTTTTTCGAATTTCTCGATGTCAATCTCAGGATGAGCAACTGGGAAGATACCAGCTTCATCGATTGCTTCACCGTATGCTTTTGGTAAGATGATATCTAAAGCATCTTGGTATAAAGATTCAATACCAAAGCGTTGTTCGAATAATGGACGAGGCATTTTCCCTTTACGGAAACCTGGTACATTAATTGTTTTTACTACTTTTTTGAATGCAGCGTCGATAGAGTTATTTACTTCTTTAGCATCAACTTCGATTGTTAAAACGCCAACGTTACCTTCTAATTTTTCCCATTTTGTAGACATTTATTCTTTCCCTCCAACTATAATAATGTATGCACATACCTCTATAGATCAAAATTTTTATTATCTCTTTCTTGAAATAACAAATGTACAAATAACCCTCTAGCAAAAAGCTTTCAGATACAATGTTCCAATCTACTAATTGTCTAAAAGACAACTACGGTATATTTTGTTCGAGACTAATATGAAACATATTAAGTAAGAGAATTATACTCCTCTTCTCTTACAAACAGGCAGATTTCTGCCTTTTGCAACCCTTACATTATAACATAGAATGTGCTCGTTTCAATAACTGAACGATTCTTTTTCATAATTATACGGGCAAATACCCTTCTCTTTCAATGCGCAGTAACCATTGATAGGCAATATGAAATTCCTCAAACTCAATATTGTACGCTGTCATAAGTTCTTCTTCATCAATAGCCAATCCGAAACGCTTTCTTCCAATTCTCTCTAAGACAGCAGCCCAAATTTCTACTTTATCCATTAATAGAGGGAACGGAAAAATGCTAATTTGTAATTCTTTCCAGTATGTAACCATCGTACTAAATATATCTGGATAATTTTGCTCTAATCGGTTTGAGAATTTATGTATAATTTTATCGGATTGCTCCTCATTATGACCTGTAAATGCTGGAATCACCTTTATCGTATTTCCAAACTTCTCTACTTCTATCTCTTCTTCTATTTGATTTTCTACCATTTTATACAAAATAGAAGTTTTTAAATAAGGGTGCTGATCTTCGTCTATTAAAAATTTCTTTAAAGTAGGAAGTGCGAGATCCAGGTCTTTTAACGAAAGTTTCTGGATCACTCTTAGCTTTTGACCAACGTTTTCTCCAAAAAGCCCATCGGTAAATTCTTCTAATTCAAAATTCGAATCCACTAGCGGTGTATCTTCTTCATTCAGCATCCCTTGCGCAAACAAAGCAAGCTGCGCCAATTTTTCCTTTTGCTCAGGAATTATATCTTTCGTTTGCAAAACTTCCTCAACAGTTTCAATGACACCTTCATAATCATTTGTTTGAACTAAAATAGTTACATACGTTTCAAGAATATCACCAAATAATACAGCTCCTGTTTCAAGCAACTGCTCACATTTTTCTTTCGCTTCTTCCATACGTTTTAATTCTAGCAAACAAATAACGGAAGCTAATTCTGTTTGTTCCGTTTCTGCATTATACTGACGTAATATTTCAAAGCAGCGCAATGCATCTTCGAATTCCCGCTCTTTCAACGCTAAAAAACCTTTATCAATATAGCGTTCTGATAGTTGCGGAAACAATACGACCGTATTTTCTTTTTTATCCATACGTCCGCCTCTTTTTCTAGATTTTAATGATCTTCAAAGTAAATATATCAAATGCGTAATGAGAACACAACATTCCAAAATTATTTATTTGAAATATAGGAATATTCTATTTTCATAACAAAAAAGCAACAAACTTCTAAATGAAATTCATTTTTCACAAACAAAAACCCTCAGCAACAGACGGCAGAGGGTTCATCATTAATGGAAAGCTTTTATAATTGTGGGGTATATAACAAGGGTAATAATTTGGAGAACAATAATTGCCATAACAATCATGCTAAAATAGAAGATTGGTTTACTTCGCTTCATTAAAAACATAATAATAAGCATCGTACAAGCAAACAAACTTAAAAAGAACAAACTCGTTGTCGAACTAAGTATACCACTTGGGACAAAGAACAATAAAACTACACTACAAGTACCTATAATTCCAAATAACCATTCCATTCATTCACTCATTCCCTTTCCCTCTCATGGCAGTTTTTTCTACGCTACTAAATGTTTTACAACATCAATTACATATGTTAACTTTTCATACGCCACAAACCCAAAAGCTACTGTTAAACCCGTTACGATTAATCCTTTCATCATCTCTTCCTCCTCATTTATCGTTGTTATCTTCATTATATAAGATTAGTAATTTGTTACCATCGAACTTCCTTACACTTACCTTACAGAGTTGTAAGATTTCAAAAATAAGTTTAAAATCATGTTAATGTATTTTTGTACAATTAAGAATTTAATTTACAAGGGGGATTATATATGTTCAAAAAAATGGCAGCTGACGTTTTAGGATTAAGCGATGTAGGTTCCGTTATCACACCAAAAGATTACGATAAGGTCGATGCTGATGATTACGTAATGCATGAAGATGGGGAGAAAATTTACTTTCTTATTAAATCAAAATCGGATGAATATTGCTTTACAAACAAAGGATTAATTCACTTAGATGGTACAAGTGCCACAAGCAAAAAACGTACATTACGCCGCTTTAGCTATAGTAAATATCAAATTAAAAACGTAGCACTTGAAACTGCAGGAACGATTGATTTAGATGTAGAAATTAAATTTCAAATGGGAGATGAGCATTACTCAATTGATGTTCATAAAAAACATATTGAAGAATTAAAAGATTTATATAAGGCTCTTCTTAAAATCGAAGAAATTTCATACGACAACGACATTACATTGCAGTATGCACATAAAAGTTTAGATATGGCATCTAACGCTTTCAGCCGTATTTCAAATGCACAAGTAAATTTAGCAGAACAGTTTAAAGAGATGAACGAGATCGCCTTTAACTGGCTCGTTGATACGAAAAAGCAATATAACGTGAAAGATTACGGTTTTGTCTTTGAAAAATTTATTAATAACTAATTTAAAACAAACAAAAAACCTTGTTATCAAAAGATAACAAGGTTTTTTTAGCGTCCCAGGAGAGATTCGAACTCCCGACCGTACGCTTAGAAGGCGTATGCTCTATCCGGCTGAGCTACTGGGACATGGAGCGGGTGAAGAGAATCGAACTCTCGACCAGAGCTTGGAAGGCTCTTGTTTTACCACTAAACTACACCCGCATATGTTATTTTATTTTTCTTCGTTAGCGCCGTTGCCCTATCGACAATATTTATTATATTCATAACTACTTATAAAGTCAACACTTTTTTAAAAGAGGATAATTTTTCTTATCCTCTTTTAAAAATTGCTTGTTCCACCAGCTGTCCATCTAATG
The DNA here is from genome assembly GCF_000832605.1 of Bacillus mycoides. GTDB lineage: Bacteria > Bacillota > Bacilli > Bacillales > Bacillaceae_G > Bacillus_A > Bacillus_A mycoides. The sequence goes on along the minus strand of NZ_CP009692.1, from coordinate 1,474,872 downwards.
TTTCAAAACGAACTTCTATATGATTTTCATCCATTTCTAATAAAGCGAATGTCTTTTCCACACGAGAGCGCGGGAGCAAAATACTTCCTGGATTAATAAATAAAATCCCATCAAGTAATTCTGCCCCTAATACATGAGAATGTCCAAAGCACGCTACTTGTGCTCCTACTTCTTCTGCATGATACGCTAACGTTTGTAACGTCATTTTCACATCATGACGATGACCGTGTACAACTAAGAAACGAATTCCATCTACATCAGTTACAATTTCATCTTGAAAGTTAGCATAATCACAATTCCCTTTTACAACTTGGAAACCTTGTAGCTCTTCGTGAGCAGGCGTTAGCTCTGAATCACCACAATGAATCATGACATCTACTTTCCCTTCATATTTCTCTTTTAACTGCTGTAATTCCTTCACAGAGCTATGACTATCGCTTACGATTAAAGCTTTCATCAATCTCTCTCCCTTATTCTTCTAAAAACCATTCCGGGATTTTCTCTTCTAATTTACGAAGAGCGCGTCCGCGGTGGCTAATGGCATTTTTCTCATCTGAGCTTAGTTCCGCCATTGCCTTTTTATATTCTTCTACATAAAAAATCGGATCGTATCCAAAACCATTTTCCCCGCGGCGCTGTTCTAAGATTTTCCCTTCACACGTTCCGTTTACAATAACCGGCTCTTTATCTGCCTCAGGGAAAGCAACCGCTAGTGCACAGTAAAAACGAGCTGTACGTTTTTCTAAATCGATGTCAGTTAACTCTTGCAACACTTTATCGATATTCGCTTGGTCATCTTTCGGCTCTCCAGCAAAACGAGCTGAATATACACCTGGTTTCCCGTTTAAGGCATCTACAATAAGACCTGAGTCATCCGCAATTACGATGGAATTCAACTGTCTACTAAGACTGTCCGCTTTCAAAATTGCGTTTTCTTCAAATGTTTCACCAGTTTCTTCGACTTCTTCAATATGAGGAAAATCGTGTAAAGATTTCACTTCTAAGTCAAATCTCTCAAATAACTCAGCAAACTCACGTACTTTCCCAAGATTTTTCGTCGCTACAACAACTTGCTTCATATTTTCCACCTCTACTCTATATGAGATACGATGTCACCTAACGCTTCTTTTTGCTTTTCAACAAGTTGGAAAATCCCTTGTTCAGCAGCATCAAGTAATTCATTTAATTCAGCTCTGCTAAACGTCGCTTCTTCTCCAGTTCCTTGCACTTCAACAAACTGACCTTTTCCAGTCATAATAACGTTCATATCAACGTCTGCTTTAGAATCTTCAGCATAATTTAAATCTAAAACAACACCTTGTTCTTCAACAACACCTACTGACGTTGCCGCTAAATAATCTTTCACCGGAATTTTAGATACTTTTTCTGCTTGCAATAATTTTTCAAAAGCTAATACCATCGCTACATAAGCACCTGTAATAGAAGCTGTTCTCGTTCCGCCATCCGCTTGAATTACATCACAGTCAATCCAAACCGTTCTTTCGCCAAGCGCTTCTAAATCAACAACCGCACGTAATGCTCGTCCAATTAAACGCTGGATTTCCATTGTACGCCCTGTTACTTTCCCTTTACTTGACTCCCTGATTGTACGTTGCTCTGTCGCACGTGGAATCATTGAGTATTCTGCTGTTACCCAGCCTTTTCCTTCTCCGCGCATAAACGGCGGTACACGCTCTTCAATTGTCGCTGAACAAATTACCTTTGTATCCCCAACTTCAATTAGTACTGATCCCTCTGGATGTTTTAAATAATTTGTATGAATATGTATATGGCGTAGCTCTGCTTTTCCTCTACCATCTACTCGCATAAAAATAACCCCCTCATAAATACTCTCATTAGTATAGCCAAATTTAAATGTACGATATGTATAACAATAAAAGAAGGGGAACTCAAAAAGCAATTCCCCTTTCTTACATAAGTATATCAAATTATTCGCGATTAAAAACTACCTGTATTCACGTTTTGTGGACGATCAACAGGTTTTATTAACTTTTCACCTTTCTCATCCATAAGATTTGCTTTCCCATTCACTTCAATAGAAACATTTTTCACACCTTGTTTTTCCGTTAAAGATAAGACTAACGATTTCAACACATAATTTGAAATCATGTTTTTGTCTGGGTTCACAAATATATTTTCATTAAAGTTTAATGTAATATTTCCGTTCTCCACTTTTGGATTCGTAATAAGCTTAGCTCCTGGATTAAAATCATTTAGTAGCGACCCTTGAATCGGACCTTTTACAAGCTCATCCACAATTGCCGAGTAATCATTTTCTTTTCCTTCTGCAACGCGCCTTGTTACCGGTACGTAATATTGCTGCTTATTATTATTTTGCGCCATAAAGTAAAGTGTAACCGGTTTTGTATGCGTCACATCTGCTACTTGTTCATCATCAAAGTTAATTCCATTCGCACGACTTACACCTTCACCTAGCGGTGTACCCGCAACAGGCATCTTCACTAACTTTTCACCATTTATTTGGAACTGCACTTGTTTTATTTCTGTAAATTGAGTCAAAGTCCACGCTACTGATTCAACAATTTGACGTTCTTCTTCTTTTGAATAATTTTTCATTTCTTTAGAGAAATCAATTACTGCTGTCCCGCCTTTTTTCAAATTCAAGGTCATCGTCGTATTCGCTGGAAGGACTGCTCGAAATCCATTTGGCAATAAATTTGTAACTGGTCCATCTTTCACAAGATACTCTAACGTTTGCTGTACAACTTCATTCGCTTTCGGAGTAGGCATTGCAATAGTTTGCGGTACGACATATCCATTTTTATCAACGAGGTATAACTCTCTATTTACTGTTTGCCCTTGTTTATCTTTTTTAGCAGTTTCTTTCTTTTCACCTTCTGTATACGTAACTTTTTTTGGCGGATCAATTTGTTCTGTCGCTTTCTCTTGATTTAACAAGCCACACCCTGATAATAAAATCGCACTCACAGTAGCACCAACAACCCATTTAAAAGTGGATTTAGGCATGCCATTCCCCCCTAAAATCTAAGTTTGTACTATTATGTATACGAGCTGTTTCATGTTTTAGAACAAGCTATGGCTACTTATACAGAAAAAACCCCTGATTTCTCAGGAGTTCTCTTATATGAATCTACTATTATTCTGTTTCTAAATTGATATGCTTCACATTTTCAATCGGCTGACCGAACCACTTTGATGCAATTTCTTTAAACAGGCCTATTTTACCAGTCGTTAAGAAGAGATGATCACTTTGTTCTTCTCCCTCATTTAGCATCTTACTATGGTATAAAATCGTGCTTACCTCACGCGCTGTTTCATCACCCGAACTAATTAATTGTACTTGATCCCCCATTACCTTTTTAATAACAGGACCTAAAATCGGATAATGTGTACATCCTAGAATAAGCGTATCAATGTCAGTACTTTTCAACGGTTGCAATGTTTCTCTTACAACTTCATACGCCATTTCACTTTCGAAATTCCCACTCTCTACAAGCTCAACGAAAGGTGGGCACGCTAAACTTTCTACCATAACACGGTTATTAATAGACTTTAGCGCCTCTTCATAGGCGCCACTTTTTACTGTTCCAATCGTTCCAATAATCCCAACATGATACGTATTTGTCACTTTTAAAGCTGTACGTGATCCTGGATGAATAACTCCAACTACTGGAATTGGTAATTGTTTCTGCATTTCTTCTAATACAACCGCAGTTGCTGTATTACACGCAATAACTAACATTTTGATATTTAAATCTAATAAATGCTCCGTCATTTCCCACGTAAATTGACGCACTTCTTCACGAGAACGCGGACCATAAGGGCAACGTGCTGTATCCCCTAAATATATAATACGCTCTTTCGGCAACTGACGAATTAATTCCTTCGCTACTGTTAAACCGCCCACTCCTGAATCAATAACACCGATCGCTCTATTCAACTTAATCACCCGTTTTCTCATTCATCATCTTTTATGTTTATCAGTATATTTTACACACTTTAAGTTCGCTAACTTAAAGTGCCCCTGTATAAAAATTTTCATTTGTACCTATATAGATCAGGACCTTTTTTATTTTGCTCCTTTTTTTCATAATTTGCAAGACAGAAAAATAACCGACCTTCTATATGAAAGTCGGTTTCTTCTATATAAATTGCGTATTTACCCCGCTATTTGCCAGGCAGTAAGACCCCCACCTCAAAATTCAGCGAAAGCAAAGAAGTTATATGGGGGATCGGGCTGCCCGTAAAAGTCCGATTGGTGTAGGCTAATAATTAGTGGGGGATGCCCCCCACTAATTAAAGTTTCACTTTATTGCTCCATCTTTTTTTGGAAAGAAGACATTCCTATTAATAAGAAGAAATGAGCAGAAATTAAAATGATGATTAAAATAAAATTCAAACGATAACTATTTGTAGCTTCCATAACTTTGCTCGCTACAGCTGGTCCAAATGCCATACCGAAAAAGTTAATTAAATTATATAAACCAAGACCGACTCCAACTTTAGCTGGATGTAATGTTTTCGGTATAAATGTGTTTAATGATACTTGAATAGCTGAATAACTCATAAATGTTAAAATAACCGCCACTAAAATAATGATTAAGTTCCCGTTCGGAATAAGCCCTAAAATTAAAAAGCCAACGATCATAATGACAGACGCTACATAAATCATATTCACATTTCCAAACGAAGGGACAATCTTCCCCGTAATAAAACTAGATACAATACCAAAGAGTGATGCAACAAACAATGCAATTCCGATAACGAATGGCGACAATCCGTGCACTCTTCCTAACAGTGATGGCAATAATAATAGACTAGCACATAACGCCACATTAATTATAAACCCGACCGCTATTAAACGAAGAAATGGTTTGTTCGAAAATAACTCAATATCAATAAATGGATGCTCCGCGTTCTTCATACGAACCGTGAATAAAAATAAGAAAGCTACCGATAACACAAATAGCCAACTATTAATATTGACACCTAATAAAACAGTCGTAATGAATGCAAATAATAACGCCGCTCCAATGTAATCAAAATGAAACGCTTCATCCGTATGCTGCGCTTCTTCTGGCATAAATTTTATAAGCAAGAAAATCCCAACTACTGAAATAACCATAAATAAAAATAAATATGGCCACCCTAATGTATTTGTAATAGCCCCGCCAACTAAAGGACCAATGCCTATTGCTAATGCAATAGAAGAACTAATCATCGCTAATGCACCAGGCTTCTTAGCGGGAGCAACTAATTTTGCCACTGCAATCATACTAAGCGCAATAAACGCCGCGCCCCCACTCGCCTGCACTAATCTTGCAAGAATGGTAATCGCATAAGATTGATTCATAAATCCAATAATAGAACCCGCTACAAATATGATAATTGAAATAATCAATAGTTTTTTTACGCTATAACGATCAGCCAACTTCCCATATATCATCGAACCAATACCGACAACTAAGGAATAACCTACTACAACATGCGGCGTGAAATTAGGTGCTACATAAAATAAAGCCCCTTCTTCTTTCAACTTACTTTCTAGCAAAAACGGAACTCGATTTTCTAAATGTACAGCTTTTTCTTCATCGTTTGTATAACCTGTTATACGCTTACCGGCAACAAAAAACGAGCCATCTTTATTTTTCACACCAACTAAAGAACTTACCCCGTGACAAACAGCCGCTACGATCCGGTTATTATTGTACATATTCTCAATTAAATTTGCTACATATGGATTACCTGGAAAATCTACAATCGCCCCGTGCCCACCACAAAATAATACCGCATCATACTCTGAAGAGTGAACAGTTGAAATCGCCCTCGTATTTTGCAATAAAGAAGCGACATGCTTAAATTCACGAGGTATGCCATTCGGAATAGACACTCTATCAATTGGTACTCTCCCGCCTTTTATCGACACAATATCAACATCGAACTTAGCTTTTTTAAATAAATGATAAGGAGCTGCGAGCTCTTCCAGCCACAAACCAGTCGGGTGTCCATTCAAATCATGAGCGCTTGTTGAAACTAATAATACCCTTTTCAACATATCCCCTCCTTACTACCTATTTATGTATGAAACATTCTTATCATTCATATGGAGCATGAAACAAACAGAAAAATAGCCGACCTTTTGTATAAAAGTCGGCTGCTTTCTTATAGTTCGAGCTCTCCCATACGAAGAAGCTCAACAACTGCTTGTGAACGTCCTTTAACCCCTAGCTTTTGCATTGCGTTTGAGATGTGATTACGTACTGTTTTTTCACTTATAAACAGTTCACCTGCAATTTCCTTCGTCGTTTTATCTTGAACCAGTAATTCAAATACTTCTCTTTCTCTCTTTGTGAGTAACGGTTTAGATTGATACGCTTTTTCCTTCAACTGGTATAACCCTCCTTGCTTAAGCCAGAGCTGTATATGTGTAAGTTGGGTGTTTATTTAGTCAAGATATTGTATGAACGAAATGTGCAGGTGGTGAATGAAAATGGGCTTTATTTCTTATGTTATTTTAGACTTTTATACAGTGCGTACACTCTTTTTATCCACTTACTTTTCAGTACGCCATATTTGTTCTAGTAATATGCTGACAACTGTACCTACGAACAAACCATTTCCGAATATATATTGCATCACAGACGGCAAGGATTGGAGTGCTCCAGACGGTAAAAACATAACACCACTTCCAAATAATATAGCAACTCCTAAAATCGTTACATTCCTTTCGCTCATTGGCACTTGTTTTATATTATTAAATCCAATTCCAATTAACTGTACGAACGAAGCCATTAAAACGGCTGATGCGACAGCGGATGGTAAAGACGCTAAGTAACGAATGATACTTGGAAAAAGAGACATTACGACTAGTAACGCACATGCCATTAAGAACGATCGTATATATTTTTGTTTTGTTAAGCGTATAAACCCTGCCGTTGCTGGTAACGGAACGACACCTACAGTTGAAAATACAGAGGAAATGATATGTGAAATCCCTCCAACCCACGTTCCATCCTTCAACTTTTTTTGTTCAATAGTCGCTTTATGAATGGTAGCTTGATTAATTGCTATAATAGCTGCCACTGTATTTGAAACTAAAATACATACCATAACGAAACTTGATACAGCCATACCTGTATTCCATTTTGGAATTCCCCACGCGAATATATGTGGAAGTTGCACAAAATGAGTTACTTGAGATGGGATCGTCACTTTTCCTGCAATGAGAAAAATAATCCAGCCACTAATTAACCCTATTAAAACCGCATAACTTTTAACAAACCCTTTTCCGAAGTTGGAGAGTATGACTACGAATAAAAATATGCCAAAAGCAATTAATGCTGTAAATCCATCAATTTGAGAAACAGTAGCTGTAATTCCTAGCATTCCTTTTAAAAATACACCACTTAATTGTAAACATAATAAAAGTAAGAACGTCCCTGTCACGAGCGGCGTAAATAAAAATAAAATACGCCCGATAACTCCCGTTACTCCTAGCCCTATTAAAACAACTCCCGCAACCATCATTCCTAATTCTAAAATTTGCAATGTACTATGTAATTGATCCTGCCCTACAGTTGCATAAGCAAGCACGGTAAATACACCAACCCAAGATCCAGCTGGTCCATCCGCAATCGGAAGCTTATGTCCAAGCCATCCTTGTAAAAAAGAAGATATACCAACTACGAAAAACGTACGCTGCATTAAATAAAATACTTCTTCCGTCGTAAGATGAAATAATCCGCCAACGACAATTGGTAGCGCGATTGAGTTTGCTAATAAAAAAATAAACCATTGCAAAGTTCCCATAATATGATTTTGATTATGTTGATTGTCCAAACTTTTCATCCCTTCTTGCTTCCTTATAAGGAAGTATAGTACTTCCCTGTTTCTACTAAATAAAAAAGAAGGGTTCTATTTTCACAATTAGAACCCTTCTAAAAACATCTAAACGATTCCTCTATACAAGATTATCAGATTTCACTTGATCTAAATCCCCTATAACAACATTCCCTTTATACATAACTACACGCTTCTCTGTTTGACGAGCCACTGCTTCCGCGGCGCATGTTGCATTCGTTAAAACAAAACTTGCCTCATCCCCTACATTCGGCCACACTCGTTTTCCTTCATTATTTAACGTTTCTTTCCCTCCAGTAATAAAACGAAGAGCTTTCCCTAAAGACCTTTCATCACTCCAACCAAATCGTTCTGCCAATCGATTTGCCTTTTGAAGCATATCACCTGTGCCGAACGGAGACCAATGATCTGTAATACTATCATTTCCTAATGAAACTTTAACTCCTTTTCGATCTAATAATGGAATTGGGATTACTTGTTTACCGATTGGAACGGTTGAAGTGATATCAATCTTTAATGCTGCTAGTCTTTCTGCCACTTCTTCAGCTTCTTTATCAGTAACACCACCAAGTCCAAGCGCATGACTAATTGTTACACGACCTTGCCATCCTGCTTCTTCCGTTAGACTTGCTAATCTCTTCATTGTAAACGTTCCAAGATTATTCGCATCGTGCAAATGAATATCAACATCCGCATTAAATTCTACCGCAATGTCCATAATCGTATGTAATGATTTTTCAATATCATTATCTACTGTAGCTGGGTCCACTCCGCCAACTAATTGTGCGCCCATACGCATCGCATCTTTCACAAGTTGCATAGAATTACTTCGCAATAATCCATGTTGCGGAAATGCAACTATTCTACCAGACAACCGATCTTTATATGTTCCTAAAGCCGCTAACGTTGCCTCTAAATTACGAAGTCCAATAACCGGATCCACATTACAATGCGTTCTAATATTTGTTGCGCCATTTCGAAGCAATAACTCTAGCATATTTTCCGCCCTGTCTTGAGCAGTTGCTAATTGCTTTGGTAAAATCGTTTTTTCTTCATTAAAACGTGTAAAAATATTTTCTGCTGGCATACAAGCTTTCCAAGGCCCACTATAATATGTTTTATCAATATGAATATGCATCTCTTCAAAAGCTGGTAAAACTAATAAACGATTAGCATCAAAAGTTAACGTTCCTTCCTCTTGGGCGATTCCCGCTATAATTCTTTTAATTCGCCCATCTTCAATAAGAAGACTGCATATCTCAGTTTCCGTTTGTGAAATTTTCGCTTCTTCATATGTATAACCTGTTTCAAGCTTTACATTAGTCAACCAATATAATGTCATTACCATTTCCCCACCTTATATTAGAAAATACGTCACACCCTCATTTTCATTTTAATACCAACTGAAAATTAAGACAATTAATCCACTGTATTGTCCTTTCACAAAAAAATGTAATATAACCTAATGGTCTTCTCATAAATTTCCATATAGAATAAAAGTACACTGTATCACTCATACATAACAGCGGTGATATAAAAAGGAGAGGATCATAATATGTCGAAGAGGTTATATAAATCCGAAACTGATAAAATGTTATTTGGTATATGCGGTGGTTTAGGAGAATATTTTGATATTAGCTCTACTCTCATTCGCATACTTTGGGTCATTGCTATTTTATGTTTTGGGACGGGGTTTTTAGTTTATTTTATTTGTTTATTACTTATGCCACGCTCTTACTAATAACATTCTTTCATATATTTGAGCATAGCGTATAAAAAATCCCCTATAGATTTTTCTATAGGGGATTTTTTCATGAAGAATATTTCATCGTTAAATGTAATACCGCTACTTCATCCTCTTCATTTTTATAACTATGTTTCTTATTAGCTTCAAACTGAATGGAGTCAAACTCATTTAGCACATATACGTCATTCTCAACTTGAATAGAAACTTTCCCTTTCATTACTGTTACAAGCTCAATTGCTCCTTCATGATGAGCTTCCGGTTCATATATACTATTCGCTCTTAAACAAGCACGGTGCATTTCCATCCCTGTTTCTTTCGTGTAACGGAACATCGTTTCTAAATGCCATGCTTGTCCTACATCTACTGCAAATCCTTCTCCGCAGCGCGCAACAGCTACAGGTTCTCCAACAACCATTAATCTCGATAAAGGAATCGATAACCCTTTCGTTATTTTCCAAATAACAGCTAACGTTGGATTCGTTTCGCCTCTCTCAATTTTCCCTAATGTTAATTTACTAACCCCTGTTTTTTGGGCTAATTCTTCTAAACTTAATTTTTGTTCATTTCGAATTTGTCTTAATAGCTGACCTACTTGCTGAATTACTTCTTTCGTTTGCATATCTTCATTTTCTTTCATATATAAAAACCACCTTAAGATATAAAATAGTTTACTTTTATTAACTTTAAGTATATTATACTATACATAAATACTCAATTCCGAAAGGAGTGCCATACTTCATGCGCGCAATATTACTAGGTCTTTTATCATCGGCCTTTTTTTCTGCAACCTTTATTATTAACAGAGCAATGAATGTATCTGGAACAAGCTGGGCTTGGACTGCTTCCTTCCGTTTTCTATTTGCTCTCCCTATTTTATTCCTTATCGTTTTATTTCGCAAAAACTTAGGAGCTTTATGGGCAGAATTAAAAAAACATCCATTTGTATGGATGGGGTGGGGCTCGGTCGCTGGCATCGGCTTCTATTCTTTATTAAGTTTCGCAGCTGTTTTTTCTCCAGCTTGGCTCGTTGCTGGAACTTGGCAAGTTACGATATTAGCAGGTTTACTACTATCACCATTATTTTTCGTTAAAATAGAAACGAAATCAGGTACAAAACTTGTACGTGGAAAAATTCCACTTCGCAGTTTATATGTAGCATTATTTATTTTACTTGGTGTAATTTGTATGCAAGCGACTGCAGCGGGTCATATTACAATGACTCAGTTCATCTCGGGATTTTTACCTGTCGTATTAGCGGCTTTCTTATATCCGTTCGGTAACCGAAAAATGATGGAACTTGTTGGCGGGCGTCTTGATACATTCCAACGTGTATTAGGAATGGCAATCGGAAGTCTCCCTATTACAATCCTACTTGGTATATACGGATTTTCCACTACCGGTATTCCATCATCAAGTCAAATGATGCAAGGATTTTTGTTAGCATTATGTTCCGGAGTTATTGCGACGATGACATTTTTCTTTGCTACTGACTTAGCAAAAGACAATCTTGCTTTACTTGGAGCTGTTGAAGCAACACAAGCTGGAACGATGGTCTTCACTGTGCTTGGTGAGATTATTTTCTTAAATGGTTCATTCCCTAGCGGGCTGTCACTGATTGGGATGATTATTATCATGCTAGGAATGATCGTAAATAGTGTTTTAAACCGTTCTGTTCCAGTCATTAAACAAAAAAAATCAGCATAAAAATAGATATGGTTCTTCTTCATAGAACCATATCTATTTTTATTATCTCCCTATTTCGCCTTATCAGAATAGTATTTCATTAGCTGTTTATACTAAAACCTATGTTATAATACCTTTCATGTGCATTAATAGGAGGTAAATTATGTTAAAAAAAGCAATTGCTGAATTTATTGGTACATTTGTACTTGTATTATTCGGAACTGGAGTAGCTGTCATTGGTGGCGGAATTGAAGGAATTGGAACATTAGGTATCGCTATGGCTTTCGGATTATCTATCGTGGCTATGGCATATAGCATTGGAACAATTTCTGGATGTCATATTAACCCAGCAGTATCAATCGCTATGTTCATCAACAAAAGAATGAACGCTATGGAACTTAGCTATTATTTATTAGCTCAAATTTTAGGTGGTTTATTAGGAACTGCAACGTTAGTAACAATTTTACGATCTGCTAAATTACCTTTAGATAATTTAGGACAAAATAGTTTTGGAACTCTTGGTTTATCTGGAGCATTTTTAGTTGAATTCATTTTAACTTTCGTATTTGTTTTAGTTATCGTTGCTGTAACAGGTAAAAAGGGAAGTTCTTCTTTAGCTGGACTAGTAATTGGTTTCACATTAGTATTAATTCACTTATTAGGTATTCCGTTAACTGGAACATCTGTTAACCCAGCTCGTAGTATCGCACCAGCTCTATTCGCTGGCGGAGAAGCAATTTCTCAACTATGGGTGTTCATCGTTGCCCCAATTTTTGGTGGTATCGTAGCAGCTGTTGTAGGAAAGTTTATTTTAAATACGGAAAAATAGAACTTCCAATATTTCCGAATAAAAAAAGCGAGCCCTCATCATGAGGAAGCTCGCTTTTTTTTATTCTTTAATTTTCGACTTTAAATTTGTAACTAATTGCTGCACCGTTACATTTGCAAGTACGTTTTCCATCGCTTCTTGCGATTGTATTAAAATAATCTCTAATACCGATTGAATATTAGCTCCTACTGGACATTCAATGTTGGGATTTTCATGGAAAGAAAATAGATGTCCTTCTTCTACAACTTCCACAGCTTTATATACATCAAGTAATGTAATTTCATCTAAATCACGAGCAAGTGTCGTACCACCTTTACCAGCTTGTACATCAACAAGTCCTGCTCTCTTCAACATTCCTGTAATGCGACGAATCACAACTGGATTTGTATTCACACTACCAGCAATCCATTCAGAGGTACAGCGAGAGTTTCGATCTATTGCAAGTAACGTTAACATATGAACACCTACTGTAAAACGACTACTAATTCCCATCTGCACACCCTCCTTTTTATTCATTCTATTAAAAGACAACTCTTATTATTATATACTATTTTTAATTTATACATAAAGAAAAAGCATGATTCCATTAGAAAATCATGCTTTCCCTCTATTATTGACGCTTTATAAATTTCGCCAAATCTTTAAACTTCACTTTATCAGAGTAATTCATTACACCGTTTACATAGATACGGCTTGTAATCGCATTTAATATACCAATCGTCGCCAATAAAACTACTAATGTTATCGTAATCTCTAGCATACCTGCTTCACCGGCTACAATCCGCGAGAAGGTGACCATCGGTGTGAAAAACGGAACATACGAACTTACAACAACAATAGTACTATTTGGATCACTTAATGATTTAATACTAATGAAGAATGCAGCCATGATCAAAATCATTATCGGGAAAGATACAGCTTGTAAATCCTCTGTCTTAGACACAACAGCTCCAGCCGCAGCGTACATCATCGCATAAAGTAAATACCCCGTAATGAAATAAACAAGAAACATACTTATAACCTTTGCATCTAATTTTGTAAAGTCAATTGGAACACCAAGTAATGAAGCACTTTCTAAATCGACCCAACCTAACAAATAAGGAATAAGATAACCACACGCCAATATTACAAGTTGTAATAACGCCGTTGAAACAACCGCCAAAATTTTCGCATACATCATCGTAAGAGGCTTTACTTTCGGAAGCATTACTTCCATTACACGTGACGCCTTTTCAGATGCAATATTCATTGCGATTGTATTTCCGAAAGCTACAATAAACATATACAAAGCAAATGTAAAGAAATATGCAATTCCGAAAGAAGATGTACGATCTTTTATCGCTTCTTGCTTCACTTGAATTTCTGCTTGTAATTGCTGCGCAATTTCTGGTGAAACATTATTTTTTGCAATCGTCACCTTCGTATATTGTTGTTTTAAATAACCCGCCATAATCGCAGAAGTCGCTTGGCTTGGAAATCCATTATACATATATGTAACTGCTGGAGTCCCATCCTTTTCCGTCACATGGAATAGACCATCTAAATCGCCTTCTTCTACTTGCTTATGTAGTTTATCAAAATCATCTTTTGAACCGACCGTTATTTTTGCTGATGGCAATAGCTTATTTAGCTCTTCTTTTTGTACTTTGTATGTGGAACTCTCTACTACAACTGCAATTTTATCTTTATCCTTATTTTTATCATCGCCTGAAGTAAAATGATTAAATGCAAAAATCCCAAACACAACCAAAAATAAAATCGCACTCGTAATTAATGATTTTTTAGATAAAAATGCTTCTTTAAAATAAAATGAAAATACATGAGAAAATTTACGCATCTTTATTTCGCCCTCTCTACAAAGATTTCGTTTAACGTCGGCTCTAACATTTTAAATTGTCGTAAACCAACACCTTGTTCTTGCAATTGTTGCAAAATCTTTAGAGCTTCTGCATCATCTTGTACTTTCACATAAAGAAGGCCTTGTTGTTTTTCATATGAAACATGTATAGCTTCTAATCCTTTTTCATTCTCTTTTGTATCTTCGATTGTTAAATTACGAAAACCGTATTCTTTCTTAATATCACTTAATTGTCCTTCTACGACCGCTTCACCTTTTTTCAAAATACATACATGTTGGCAAAAAGCCTCTACTTGCTCCATACGGTGACTAGATAAAATAATTGTCTTTCCGCTCTGTACTTGTTCTCCAATAATACTAGCCAACATTCCAGCATTAACTGGATCAAGTCCGCTAAATGGTTCATCCAAAATAAGAAGTTCTGGATCATGAAGAAGAGCAGCAATCAATTGAATTTTTTGCTGGTTCCCTTTCGAAAGTTCTCCTGCTGTTTTGAATTTATATTCTGGGATTGCTAAGCGCTCTAACCAGTAATCAATTGCAAGATCCACTTCTTTTTTCGTCATTCCTTCTAATCTGCCAAAATATCGCAACTGATCTATTACTCTACTTTTTGTATATAAGCCTCTTTCTTCTGGTAAATACCCAATCGTTACCCCACTATTCCCAAATGATTTTCCACCCCATGTAATAGAGCCTTCATTAGGCGTTAATAATCCGAGAAGCATTTTGATTGTTGTTGTTTTTCCTGCACCATTTCGTCCAAGTAATCCTAACACTTCACCTTTTGGTAACGAAATTTGCAAACCGTTAACTGCCTTTGATTCCCCAAATAGTTTCGTTAAATTTTGAATTTGTAAACTCAAAGTATAAAGCCTCCCCTTTAGTATCATTCGTACTCTCTATTAAAGACTATGATTGTTCGAAATAAAATATAGTACTATATTTCAACCTTTTATACGTATCACGATCCCCCATCCACCATTTGTTTTATTTAGTTAAAATTGTAAATAATAAAGATGTATTTGTCAATTATAATTGTCATTTTGACAACAAAACACGTCAAATTACTTTTTGTTATTTTGCTCATCTTTCTAATATAGAACATACTACTATATATACAAAAGACAATATGCAAATGTTCATAAAAAAATTTTTATATTTTAATATATAATATAAGATGATTTTCTAACATCGAGGAGGATACATATGAAGATGAAGAGGGGTATTACCAGTTTATTATCTATAGCCGTTCTTTCCACATCGCTTGTAGCATGTTCAGGAACAGCTGAGAAAACAGTGGCAAAAGAAGAGAAAGTACAATTAACAGACCAGCAATTGATGGCCGATTTATGGTATCAAACAGCTGGCGAAACGAAAGCACTTTACTACCAAGGCTACAATATTGGTCAATTAAAGCTTGATGCAGCTCTTGCAAAAGGGACAGGCAAAAAACCTGCTATCGTACTTGATTTAGATGAAACTGTTTTAGATAACAGTCCTCATCAAGCAATGAGCGTAAAAACAGGAAAAGGCTATCCTTATAAATGGGACGATTGGATTAATAAGGCTGAAGCTGACGCTCTTCCAGGCGCTATTGATTTCTTAAAATATACAGAGTCTAAAGGTGTAGATATTTACTACATCTCAAATCGTAAAACGAATCAACTAGATGCAACAATTAAAAACCTTGAGCGTGTAGGGGCTCCTCAAGCAACGAAAGAACATATATTACTACAGGACCCGAAAGAAAAAGGGAAAGAAAAGCGTCGTGAACTTGTTTCTCAAACACATGACATCGTCCTATTCTTCGGTGACAACTTATCTGATTTCACTGGTTTTGATGGAAAATCTGTAAAAGATCGCAATGAAACAGTAGCAGAATCAAAAGCACAATTTGGTGAGAAATTCATCATTTTCCCTAATCCAATGTACGGTGATTGGGAAGGTGCTCTATATGACTATAATTTCAAAAAATCAGATGCAGAAAAAGACAAAATCCGTCGTGACAATTTAAAATCATTTGATGCAAAATAACAAAGAGGATGGCCTTCGCCATCCTCTTTTATTGCATATTTCTTGTTAAAGGTAAAATAAATACTTCTACACGTCTATTTTTCGCTTTTCCTTCTGGCGTATCATTTGGTGCAATTGAACGGTATTCTCCATAACCAACTGCACTAAATTTTTCTGGTTGCAATTCTTTATTTTGGAGTAACACCTGCATAAAATTAACTGCACGCTGTGTACTTAACTCCCAGTTTGATGCAAACTGAGCATTTGCGATAGGAACCGTATCTGTATGACCCGATACTGTAATTTCACGAGGTGATGCTGAAACAAGTAGGTTAGACATCTCTTTTGCAATCCCTAACGATTCCAACTTCACATCTGCTTTCCCTGAATCAAATAGTACATTTTCTAATATCGTTAACATTAATCCTTTTTCAGTTAACTTAGTTTGAAAAGAAGAGGATAGTTGTTTCTCATTAATATATTGATCAATCTTTTTTTGTAATGCCTTCAACTCATCCATTTCTTTTTTTTCTTTAGCTCTATCTTCCGCTTGTTTTTTTGCTTGTTCTGCCTCAAGGCTATTTGCTGATAATTCTTTTTCCTCATTTGGTTTTTGATCGCTTAAAAATTCTTTATTTCCTGTTCCACCGGCTAACTCACTTCGAAAAGCAACTGCCATCTGTTTAAACTTCGCAGCATCTATACTACTCATTGCGAATAATACGATGAACAATGCAAATAACAACGTTAACATATCAGAATATGGAATTAACCAAGTTTCATCGATATGCTCATCATGTTTTTTCTTTTTACCTCTTCTATTTTTCTTACTCCGCATTTTTTTCTGCTCCTTTTTCTAGCTTTTTACGCTCAGTTGCAGAAAGTGCACCTAAAATGCGGTTCTTCATAATAAACGGATATGTACCTTCTTGTAACATTAATAAACAATCAATAATTAAACGTTTCTTCTCTAATTCAGCAGCAGACTTTTGCTTTAATTTATTTGCAAACGGATGCCATAATACGTAACCTGAAAAAATACCGAAAATCGTTGCAATAAACGCACCTGAAATAGCATGCCCTAGCTTTTCAATATCAGTTAAATTTCCAAGTGCAGCTACAAGACCAATAACAGCACCTAAAACCCCTAGTGTAGGTGCATATGTACCAGCTTGCGAGAAAATAGCAGCCCCTTTTGCATGTCTCTCTTCAATCGCTTCTAATTCGGCTTCTAAAATTTGTTCTAAATCCTCTGCAGATACACCATCAATAACAAATTTCATACCACGCAAAAGAAATTCATCTTCAATTTCATCTAATTGTTGCTCTAAAGACAAAATACCGTATTTTCTACTCTCAGATGTCCAATGAACAAATAATTCTAGCAATTGTTCATAACTTAAATCTTTTTTATTTGAACCAAAAAGAACTTTAAATAATTTTGGAACTCTTTTTAGTTGATTCATCGGAAATGCAATACACACTGCAGCAAATGTACCGACGAAAATAATTAGTGCTGCGGCAGGATTTAGTAAGGCTGTTATGTCAGCGCCCTTGACGACCATCCCTACGACTACCGCTAATACTCCTAAAATGATTCCAATAATTGTTGCAAAATCCATTCCCATCCACTCCTAGTCTATACCAGAGGTCTTTTATTCTCAATAATCGCTACATCTTCTTATATACATATATTACATAAAAAATGAACTTCATGAAAGATAAGAAATGAATTATATGAAAAAATACTACATTTTCACACATTTTCTGACATTTTCTTTGCATTTCTATTACGTTACGACTCTTATATTTCTTTTTCAACAAACTAGACTTATAATAAAAACGATACATATTTTATTAAGAAAGGACTGTGATTACAGGGCATCATGAAAAAAATAATAATTATTTCTGCCGCTACTATTGTAATCGGTATCACATCTTTCGTTTACTTTGGTTCTAAATCACCACTACAAAACGAAGCGAAAGCTGTCGAAAATCAAAAACATAATAACCACCAAAAAGAAGAGATTCCTGCTTTTCAAAAAGCTGATCATAATGCAAAGAAACTAGATGATAATTTTTCCGTTGTAACAAATCCAGATTCTGCTCTTGTATTAGTCAATAAACATCGTAAATTACCAGATGGGTACATTCCAGAAGATTTGACGAAACCGAACGTACCATTTACTAGTCCAAAAGATAAAGAGAAAACATTACTTCGCAAAGATGCTGCAGACGCTCTTGAAAAAATGTTCCAAGCAGCGAAAGAAGAAGGTTTAGAACTTACAGCAGTTTCAGGTTACCGTTCTTACAAACGCCAACAGTCATTACATAATACATATATTAAACGCCAAGGAAAAGCTGAGGCTGATTCGGTAAGTGCAATTCCTGGAACAAGTGAGCATCAAACCGGTCTAGCAATGGATATTAGCTCAAAATCTGCTAAATTCCAATTAGAACCAATCTTCGGAGAGACAGCAGAAGGAAAATGGGTTGCAGAACATGCCCATGAGTTCGGATTTGTCATTCGTTATTTAGAGGATAAAACAAAAACAACAGAGTATGCATATGAACCGTGGCACTTACGCTACGTCGGTAATCCATACGCCACATACATATATAAGCACCACCTAACATTAGAAGAGGCGATGGAGGACAAAAAATAAGAGAGCGAATCGCTCTCTTATTTTTCTTTTATTCTATTATAATAGCAATTCCTTCCATTCCTCAGGCCACGGTTCGCCTCTTCCAGTTTTTTTCGATGCTTGGACCATCATACCGCGTCCAACTAAACAAACTTCTCCTTCTGCATTTTTGACCATATAGTGTAAATCTAAAGAGGAATTCCCAACCGCTCCCGCCTTTACATATACTTTCAACTGCTCATCAAAATAAATTTGTTTAATAAAATTGCATTGTAGATCTGCGACGACTATCATCGTTTCTGATGATTCATGTGTCCATTCTTGCATAAATCCGAGTTCTTTAAACAATGCGATACGCGCTTCTTCAAAATATGTAAAAGCAACGACATTATTTACATGTCCAAACATATCTACTTCACCAAAACGAACTTTGACAGGATTATAAAATGAAAAACCACTTTCCCATTGCTCAAAGTCTTCAATATAAGAAATTCTCTTCATCGTTCCCTCTCCTTTTCGCCCTTAAAATAAACTGAATAAACAGAAATATAAAGTTATAAATATTGCCTCTTCAACATGAAGAGGCAATATTTATTAATAGTTATTGTCGCTACCAAAGAAATCTTTGAACGATTGAATTGTTGTATCACGGTTTAATGCTGCAATTGAAGTTGTTAATGGAATACCTTTCGGACATGATTGCACACAGTTTTGAGAGTTACCACAGTTTGCAAGTCCTCCATCACCCATAATTGCACGTAAGCGATCTGCTTTATGCATTTCACCAGTTGGATGCGAGTTAAATAAACGTGCTTGTGAAAGCGGTGCTGGACCAATAAAGTCAGACTTACTGTTTACGTTCGGACATGACTCTAAGCAAACACCACATGTCATACATTTCGAAAGTTCATATGCCCATTGACGCTTTTTCTCTGGCATTCCTGGACCTGGTCCTAGGTCGTACGTACCGTCGATTGGAATCCAAGCTTTAACACGTTTTAACGCGTTAAACATACGGCTACGGTCAACTTGTAAATCACGTACAATCGGGAATGTCTTCATCGGCTTTAAGCGAATTGGTTGCTCTAACTGGTCAATAAGGGCTGTACATGATTGACGTGGTTTTCCGTTAATCACCATCGAACATGCTCCACATACTTCCTCTAAGCAGTTCATATCCCATGCAATCGGAGTTGTTTGGTTCCCTTTTGAGTCGACAGGATTACGGCGAATTTCCATAAGCGCCGAAATAATATTCATATTAGGACGATATGGAATTTCAAACTCTTGGTCAAACTCTTGTGCATCTGGGCCATCTTGTCTCGTAATGATGAGGCGGATTGTTTTCTCAGACATGTTGTTTATCCCCCTTCTCTTCACCCTTAGCAGCTACATCATGTTTTGAGGAATAGTCACGTTTACGTGGTTTAATTAATGAAACATCCACTTCTTCGTAATGGAATGCTGGTGCCTTTCCTTCTCCCTCAAATTTCGCCATCGTAGTTTTTAAGAAGTTTGCATCATCACGATTTGGGAATTCTGGTTTGTAATGCGCTCCGCGGCTTTCATTACGGTTATATGCGCCAATTGTAATAACACGTGCTAACTCGAACATATTTGCAAGTTGGCGTGTAAATGAAGCACCCTGGTTACTCCATCTTGCTGTATCGTTAATGTTAATGCGTTTGTAACGCGCCATTAACTCTTCAATTTTCGCATCAGTTTCTAGTAACTTTTTATTTTCACGAACTACTGTAACGTTATCTGTCATCCATTCTCCAAGCTCTTTATGAAGAACATATGCATTTTCGTTACCATCAAGCATTAAAATATTGTTAAATTTCTCTGTTTCAATTAATTCATTTTGCTCATATACAGTAGATGAAACAGCATCAGATGATTTAGAAAGACCTTTCATATACTCAATTGCGTTCGGTCCTGCTACCATACCACCGTAAATTGCTGATAATAATGAGTTCGCACCAAGGCGGTTACCACCGTGCATAGAATAATCACACTCACCTGCTGCAAATAAACCTGGAATACTTGTCATTTGCTTATAATCAACCCATAATCCGCCCATTGAATAGTGAACTGCTGGGAAGATTTTCATTGGTAGTTTACGAGGATCATCACCTGTAAATTTCTCATAGATTTCAATAATTCCACCAAGTTTAATATCTAGTTCTTTCGGATCTTTATGAGAAAGATCTAAGTACACCATGTTTTCACCGTTAATACCTAGTTTTTGCTCTACGCAAACATCAAAGATTTCACGCGTTGCAATATCACGAGGTACAAGGTTTCCGTAAGCTGGATATTTTTCTTCTAAGAAGTACCATGGCTTACCATCTTTATACGTCCAAACACGTCCACCTTCACCACGTGCAGATTCACTCATAAGACGTAACTTATCGTCTCCAGGAATTGCCGTTGGATGAATTTGAATGAACTCACCGTTCGCATAATATGCACCTTGTTGATATACAGCAGACGCTGCTGTACCTGTATTAATAATAGAGTTTGTTGATTTTCCAAAGATGATACCAGGGCCCCCTGTTGCCATAATCACGGCATCAGCTTGGAAACTTTTTATCTCCATAGTTTGTAAGTCTTGCGCGACGATTCCTCGGCACACACCTTCATCATCTACAACAGCTCGTAAGAAATCCCAACCTTCATATTTCGTTACAAGTCCTGCTACTTCATGACGACGTACTTGCTCATCTAATGCATATAGTAATTGTTGACCAGTTGTTGCGCCAGCAAATGCTGTACGGTGATGTTGTGTTCCACCGAAACGACGGAAATCCAGAAGTCCTTCTTCCGTACGGTTGAACATAACACCCATGCGGTCCATTAAATGAATAATACCAGGTGCTGCATCACACATCGCTTTAACTGGTGGTTGGTTCGCTAAGAAGTCCCCACCATAAATTGTATCGTCAAAGTGGATCCATGGAGAATCCCCTTCACCTTTTGTATTTACGGCACCGTTAATTCCACCTTGGGCACATACAGAATGTGAACGTTTTACTGGTACTAAAGAAAATAGTTCAACATTTACTCCTGCTTCTGCCGCTTTAATCGTTGCCATTAAGCCGGCCAAGCCACCGCCGACTACTATAAGTTTCCCTTTCATGCTCTCCCACTCCTTACTGGTTTGCTAGCTGTGGATCGATGAACGCTAATAATGCACTCACACCTACATAAGATAGACCTAAGAAAATAGCTAATGTTACATAAGTAGAGATTCTTTGTGAACGTGGAGATACTGTAATTCCCCAGCTTATACAGAATGTCCATAGTCCATTTGCAAAGTGGAAAATTGTTGAAACAACACCAACTAAATAGAAACCAAACATAAATGGGTTGTTTAAAATATCTGCCATCATATCATAGTTTACCTCTTTACCTAACAATGCTTGAATACGAGTTTCCCAGACGTGCCAAGAAATGAAGATCAGCGTAACGATACCTGAAATTCGTTGGAAGACGAACATCCAGTTACGGAAATAGCCGTAAGATACCGCATTGTTCTTAGCTGTAAATGCAATATATAAGCCATATATAGCATGGTACAGTATAGGTAAAAAGATGATGAAAATTTCTAGCGCATACCGGAATGGAAGGAGCTCCATAAAGCCTGCAGCTTTGTTAAAAGCCTCTGCTCCCCTTGTTGCAAAGTTGTTTACAATTAAATGTTGCGTCAAAAAGACACCAACCGGAATGACCCCCATTAATGAGTGCCACTTACGAAACGTATACTCGCGGCCTTTCATGTCCCCATTACCCCCTTGAATGTTTGACTGCTGTTTTCAGATTAATTTACAACAATAATGTTTTTTCACTATTGGCATAAGAAAAACTGAAAAAATTATTCGAAATATTTCAGCATAATTTGATAACAAGTTCATTTTACCCCTATTTTTGTCGAAGCGTCAAGAAAACGTATACATAATTTGCACATAATTTGCATATAATTTGCCAATTCTTTTTTTTCTTATATATTCAGATTTCCCCAAAGAAAAATCTATTTTTATAAATGAAAAATGTTATATAATAATCCCTATAGAAAGAGGGGAATATTGTGAGCAAAAATACAATCGATATAACATCTTTAGAAGATGTTTCATTGAACGCCTTCGCTTATGAATTGCTACGTGAAGAATTACTACCTGATTTAATTGGTAACGATTTAGATGGTATTTTATACTGGGCCGGTAGAAACCTTGCGAGAAAATATCCGCTAGAAACAATTGAAGAAGTCATTCAGTTTTTTGAAAAAGCTGGTTGGGGCACTTTAAGCATCATTGAACATAAACGTCGTGAAATGCAGTTTCAACTTAAAGGTACACTTATTACTGAGCGTCAAAAACAAAAAAGACATTCATCTTATCAATTAGAAGCTGGATTTATCGCCGAGCAAATTCAAAGACAAAGAAACGTCGTTGCAGAGTCCTATGAGGAACAGAAAAAGCGTTCAGACTCTATTACATTTCTTGTTAAATGGGATATAAAAGATCTCATTGAAGTGTAGCATCTACCTACAGTCAACTAGACATATAAGTTTAGTTGACTTTTTTGTATATTCATTCAGATGAGTTTATTTTAAATCTTCAGAAATTATACCAAAAAACAGAAGACGTTGTAAACTACAACGTCTTCTTATCTGTTAAATAAGTATATATCATCTCTGCAACATTTTTCGGCATACCTGCTTCGACAAATTCAGCTATGGAAGCTTCTTTCATCTTTTTTAACGAGCCAAAATGTTTTAACAATACCTTTTTTCGTTTATCGCCGATTCCTGGAATATCATCCAATGCTGATTGAATGACCGATTTCCCGTGCAACTGGCGATGGAATGTAATTGCAAATCTATGCACTTCATCTTGAATGCGTTGCAGTAAATAAAATTCTTGGCTATTCCTCTCAAGCATCACAGGTTCAGGTGGATCTCCAATAATTAAATGGGAGGTTTTATGTTTGTCATCTTTTACAAGCCCTGCCATCGGAATATATAAACCGAGTTCGTTCTCCAGAACATCACTTGTAGCGGCCAGATGGCCTTTTCCACCATCAATAATGATTAAATCTGGTAAAGGTAAATTCTCTTTAAGCGCCCTCGTATAACGGCGTCTTACAACTTCCCTCATAGATTCGTAATCATCAGGACCTTGAACCGTTTTAATTTTATATTTCCGATATTCTTTCTTCGCTGGTTTCCCATCGATAAAAGCAATCATTGCGGAAACGGGATTTGTCCCTTGAATATTCGAGTTATCAAACGCTTCAATACGATATGGGGTTTCAATGCCCAGCTGCTTCCCTAAATTATCAATGGCTTTAACCGTCCGCTCTTCATCACGTTCAATTAAGTGAAATTTCTCTTCTAGTGCAATTTTTGCGTTTTTATTTGCTAATTCTACAAGGTCTTTTTTCTTCCCACGCTTCGGCTGTGTCGCTTCAACTTCTAAAAAGCGCTCTACTAATTCTGAATCTATACTTCCTGGAACAACAATTTCCTTCGGCTTGAAATGACTACTGTTTTCATAAAATTGACCGATAAAAGTTAAAAATCCCTCTTCTGGTTCATCATAAATCGGGAACATAGAAACATCACGTTCAATTAGCTTTCCTTTTCGAACGAAGAAAACTTGAACACACATCCACCCTTTATCAACTGCATATCCAAACACATCACGATCCACTAAATCACTCATAATCATCTTTTGCTTTTCCATAATTGCATCAATATGAGCAATTTGATCTCGCAACTCTTTCGCCCGTTCAAATTCTAGCTTTTCTGAAGCCTCATACATCTTCGTTTCTAATTCTGAACGAATTTCTTTATGCCCACCGTTTAAGAATTTAATAATTTCATCAACAATTTCTTTGTTTTGCTCATCCGTTACTTCTTTCACACAAGGTGCTAAACATTGACCCATATGATAATACAAGCAAACTTTATCTGGCATATTTGAACATTTACGAAGTGGATACATACGATCTAATAATTTCTTTGTTTCATGTGCCGATTGCGCATTTGGATAAGGCCCAAAGTACTTTCCTTTATCCTTTTTTACATTTCGCGTAATGAGTAAGCGCGGCTGTTTTTCAGCTGTAATTTTAATGAAAGGATATGTTTTATCATCTTTTAATTGAATATTATATTTTGGATCATATTTTTTTATTAAATTTAACTCTAAAATAAGAGCCTCCAAATTTGAGGAAGTCACAATATATTCAAAATCAACAATTTCTCCAACAAGCCGAAGTGTTTTCCCATCATGCGAACCAGTAAAGTACGAGCGCACACGATTTTTGAGTACCTTTGCTTTTCCGACATATATAACCGTTCCCTGCTTATCCTTCATTAAATAACAACCAGGTTGATCGGGCAAAATTGCTAACTTCTCTTTTAAATGCTCGTGCACTCGTCTCCCTCCATTTCTACATGCTTATGCTTATCATTTTTATTTTCACATAAAAACATACTATGCCAAAACACCCAACATACGTTCTTTTATTGTAACGGAAAGGTTGTAAAAAAGAAAATAAAAAAAGCTACCAAATGGTAGCTTCTTTATTTTAGAAGTGTTTAGAAACTAATTCTACTAACGCTTCTTTCGGTTTATATCCTAACGCTTGATCAACCACTTTACCGTCTTTTAATACGAAAAGAGCTGGAATGCTCATTACTTCGAATTGACGAGCAGTTTCTTGGTTTTCATCAACGTCCACTTTTACTACTTTTACTTTCTCGCCTAACTCTGAATCGATTTCCTCTAATACAGGAGCGATCATTTTACAAGGTCCGCACCAAGGCGCCCAGAAATCTAATAGTACAACACCTTCGCTAGTTTCAGCTGCGAAGCTTTGGTCATTTGCATTTATAATTGCCATTTTATTTCCTCCTTCAAGTATATTCTACCAAGAGTATATCATTAACTTTTATACGTGGCGAATATTATGTATCGTTATGTATTGTAACAAAAAAATGTTCCTTTATACTATATAAAAATATGGATGAAATACTAAAAAGATGAGAGACAGGGGATCTCTCATCTTTTTCTATATATAGGGGTACTTCACTTGGAACTCAAGGGTACTCAAATCATGAATGTACTTTTAACTTTTTAAACTCTTCTGTTAAAAGAGGTAATACTTCAAACAGATCACCGACAATACCATAGTCAGCTACTTTGAAGATACTAGCTTCTGGATCTTTATTAATCGCAACAATTATTTTTGAATTAGACATACCAGCTAAATGCTGAATCGCACCAGAAATCCCGCATGCAATGTATAGGTCTGGTGTAACAACTTTACCTGTTTGACCAATTTGTAATGAATAATCACAGTACTCAGCATCACAAGCACCACGAGATGCTCCAACAGCGCCGCCTAGTACGTCAGCTAATTCTTTTAACGGTTTAAATCCTTCTTCACTCTTCACACCACGTCCACCAGCTATAATAACTTTCGCTTCAGAAAGATCAACACCTTCTGCAGTTTTACGGACAACATCTTGAATGATTGTACGTAAATCTTTCACATCAACTGTAATAGAAGACACGTCAGCTGTGCGAGACTCGTCTTTTTCAAGAGTTGCAATGTTATTTGGACGCACTGTCGCAAATAATATACCATCTGTTACGATCTTCTTCTCAAATGCTTTACCAGAGTAAATCGGACGAGTGAAGATAACATTTCCACCTTCAACTTCTAAAGCCGTTACGTCAGAAATTAAACCAGCTTCTAATTTCGCTGCTAATTTTGGTGATAAATCTTTACCAAGTGCCGTATGTCCAAATACAATGCCTTCTGGCTTTTCTTCAGCATATACAGCTAAAAACGCTTGTGCATATCCATCAGATGTATATGATTTTAATTTATCATTTTCAACTGTCACAACGCGATCTGCACCGTAATGAATCAATTCATTTGCAAAAGAGGCAACGCTGTCTCCAACTAGAAGACCTACCACTTCACCGCCTTCTGCAATTGTTTTTGCTGCTGCTACCGCTTCAAACGAAACGTTACGTAGCGATCCATCACGAACTTCACCCATTACTAATACTTTACGAGCCATAGATTTTCCCTCCTGCATATATAATTTCGTATTTTATTAGATTACTTTCGCTTCTGTATGGAGCAACGATACAAGTTCTTTTACTTGATCTTGCAGCTCGCCTTGTAACACTTTTCCTGCATCTTTCTTAGGAGGCAAATAGATTTCAATTGTTTTTGTTTTTGCTTCCACATCATCTTCTTCTAAATCTAAATCATCTAATTCTACTTCTTCTAGTGGCTTCTTCTTCGCTTTCATAATACCTGGAAGTGATGGATAACGCGGTTCATTTAAACCTTGTTGCGCTGTTACTAGAAGAGGTAATGATGATTCAATTACTTCTGTATCCCCTTCAACATCACGCTCAATCTTCACATTTGTACCATCAATTTCAAGCTTCGTAATCGTCGTTACGTATGGGATATTTAACGCTTCAGCTACTCGTGGACCAACTTGTCCAGATGCACCGTCAATCGCAACGTTCCCGCCTAAAATTAAATCGATTTCTTTATCTTTTAAATATTCAGCGAGCACTTTTGCTGTTGTAAATTGGTCACCATTCTCAACATCATCTTCAATGTTAATTAGTACCGCTTTATCGCAGCCCATCGCTAATGCTGTGCGAAGTTCTTTTTCACTATCCTCGCCACCAACTGTTATAACAGTAACTTCTCCACCTTGTGCATCTCTTACTTGAATCGCTTCTTCAATCGCATATTCATCGTAAGGGTTGATGATGAATTCCGCTTCGCCATCGTAAATTGCACCGTTTTTAATTACGATTTTTTCTTCTGTGTCAAATGTTCGTTTCATGAGTACGTAGATGTTCATTCCATTTACCCCCTTATTTTTCAGAAAGATTCTATCAATTTTAAAATTCTGTTAATTTTTATTAAAAAAATAATTGGACTACCTACCACTAAATGAAGGCTTACGTTTTTCTAAAAACGCTGCTACGCCTTCTCTTCCATCTTCACTCGTAAATACTTCACCAAAAATCTGTGATTCACGCTGTACACCTTCATAATAATGAGACGATTTTGTCGTTTGTAATAACTCTAGCACAGCACGAGTTGTTGCTGGGCTTTTTCCAGCAATCTGTTTTGCAATTTTAAGCGTATCTTCTAAAATGGATTCTTCAGAAAACACTCCGTTAACAAGTCCCCATTGTAATGCTTCTGCACCAGTAATTGGTGTACTTGTTAACATCATTTCACAAGCTTTCGCTTTACCAACATAACGTGGTAAGCGCTGTGTACCTGCAAAACCAGGAATTAATCCAAGTGTTAATTCAGGTAAACCAAGCTTTGTACTTTCAGTTACAAAGCGCATGTGGCAAGACATAGCAAACTCAAGGCCGCCGCCAAGTGCCGCTCCATGAATTGCCGCAATAACTGGTTTTGAGCATTTTTCAACACGCTCAAACGTAACTTGTCCAAGCTGTGCTAACTCTGTTGCTTGCTTCGCTTCAGTAACAGATGTAAATTCTTTAATATCTGCCCCTGCTGAGAAGAAGCGTCCTTCACCATGTAAAACAACAACACGAATGTTATCATCCTTTTCCACTTGATCGATTAATTCAGTAACATCATGCATAACTTGTGAAGACATCGCATTAGCTGGCGCATGATTTAACGTCGCCACCGCGATATGATCTTCAACTTTTACAGATAGGAATTTCAACATGATCCCTCCCATTATTGACGATAACCACAAGCTGCAATAAGTAGCCCATGTACC
Organism: Bacillus mycoides; assembly: GCF_000832605.1. Classification (GTDB taxonomy): domain Bacteria; phylum Bacillota; class Bacilli; order Bacillales; family Bacillaceae_G; genus Bacillus_A; species Bacillus_A mycoides. Next base: position 1,446,414 of record NZ_CP009692.1, on the reverse strand, counting down.
GTTTTTGAAAGTGCGACCAGATCATACTTATGATCGCTCATTACCCAATTGGTCACAACTTCATCTACTGTTCCAAAGATCATTTGTCTTGCCACGCGAACGTTTAAATCCGCCTGAAATTCACCTTGCTTTATACCTGTCTCTAAAATCTCATCCATAACTTGTAAGTAGCCTTTTAATACTTCATTTATTTTAAGGCGCAAGTCTTGATTGGACTGCCTTAGCTCTAATTGCGTAACGATAGCAAGAGGATCATTTTGTGACAACAGCAAGAAGTGCGTTTCTACCAACATGAATAACTTCGCTACAGCGCTTTCAATTCCTGCTATTTTTTGACGAATTGTTTCAACAAATTCTCCCATCTTCTCTTGGAATAAGGATATTAATATATCTTCTTTATTTTTAAAATATAAATAAATCGTGCCATCAGCTACCCCAGCTTGCTTTGCAATTTTAGAAACTTGCGCTTGATGGTATCCATTCTCCGCAATCACAATGACTGCAGCATCAATAATCTGATTGTATTTCGGTCTATTTTTCTTCACTTTACTGTCCCCTTCAAGAAGATGACTGAATGAATAGTCATTCATATTCTTATAATACTGACTATTTAGAAAAGTGTCAATCCTATTTTTTCAAAAAGAAAGGGCCTTAGCCCGTTTGCTCATCCTCATTCTTTCTCTTCTCTTCATCTATTAGGACACGGCGTAAAATTTTTCCGACTGTCGTCTTCGGCAACTCACTTCTAAACTCATATACCTTCGGAACTTTGTAAGCTGCTAAATATTTACGTGCAAACTGATCTAATTCTTCTTCAGAACACTCAGCGCCTTCTTTCAAAACAACAAACGCTTTTACAGTTTCCCCTCGATACGGATCAGGAACACCGATTGTTACCACTTCTTGCACCTTTTCGTGTTCATATAACACTTCTTCTACTTCACGAGGATATACGTTAAAGCCACTAGCAACGATCATATCTTTCTTACGATCTTTCACATAGAAAAAGCCATCCTCATCCATGTATCCTACATCACCTGTATGGAGCCAGCCATCTTGCAGTACAGCTGCCGTTTCTTCTGGCTTATTCCAATACCCTTTCATAATTTGTGGGCCCTTTACAACAATTTCACCAATTTCACCTGGAGGTAATGACTCTCCTGTTTCAAGTGACATGATGATTGCCTCTGTATCCGGCCACGGTACCCCAATACTTCCCGGCACACGCTTTTCCCACAAAAAATTCCCATGTGTAACTGGTGATGACTCCGTTAATCCATAACCCTCTACTAATTTACCACCTGTAACTCTCTCAAACTCCTCCTGCACTTCTACAGGAAGCGGTGCAGAACCACTAATACAAGCCTGAATTGAAGAAATATCATATTCTTTTAAAAGAGGACTATTTAATAGAGCAATATAAATGGTTGGTGCTCCTGGAAATAGTGTAACTTTATGTTTCTTAATTGCTTCAAAAACCATTTTCATATCAAACTTCGGAATAAGCACCATTTTATATCCTTGCATAATACTTAAATTCATTACAGCTGTCATCCCGTACACATGAAAAAACGGAAGAACACCAAGAATTACCTCTTCTCCTTCTTTACAATTATATAACCAATGCGCTCCCATTAAAGTGTTCGAAACGAGGTTTTTATGCGTTAACATAACCCCTTTTGGAAACCCTGTCGTTCCCCCTGTATACTGCAAAAGGGCTAGATCATTTTCAGGATCACATGAAACTTCAACATCAGCATTACTTTCTCTTTCTACCGATTTCCAAAGATGAATCGTTTCACTTTCCGACACATTCACAACAAGATTTGCCTGCTTTTTTTGTACAAATGGATAAAGTAAATTTTTAGGGAATGGTAAAAAATCTGCAATACGGGTTACGATAATATGCTCAAGCTTTGTTGCCGTTTGAACATTAGTAACTCTCGGAAACACTAAATCCAGGCAAAGAATAACTTTTGCCCCTGAGTCATGAAGTTGGTACTCAAGCTCTCTTTCTGTATAAAGAGGATTCGTTTGTACAACAATCCCCCCCGCAAGCAAAGTACCATAATAACCAATTACAGATTGCGGACAATTCGGTAACATAATCGCAACTCTATCGCCTTTTTCAATACCAAGCCTTTGAAGGTAATTCGCAAATTTCTTTACCTTGTCATGGAAATCTGAAAATGTAACATCTTTACCTAAAAAGTGAAGCGCTTTCTTTTCTGGATAACGAGCAGCCATTTTCTCTAAATATCCATGAAGTGGCTGAATATCATATGAAATCGTACCTGGGATTTCCTCTGGATAACTCTGCAACCAAGGTTTTTCCACTCTCATTCCCCCTTCCAATACTTGTGAAAATAAATGAATGTTCATTCATGATGGTTGTTTTCATTATATTATAGTCGTAACATCGTTACAATCATAATATTCTGACTTTTTTATAACTATGCTTTACTTCCTTAACTTCTTATTATATGTAGAAACTCTCCTCATTTTAAAAGAATAAGAGAGTTCACGTTACTTAGCTTAATCTTATAATCGTTAAAACTGCACCAGGTGTAGTCGTTGATAACGTGGCAACAGCTAACAATCCAAACAACTGCAAACTAATTGCACTCCCCGCTGCAAGAGTCGTAATAATTGTTGCACTAAATGAAGTCGTTGCTAATGCAGGAGAGTTGATAGTCCCAGCAAGCGGTGCCCCATTAATTGTAATTCGCGAACTGACTAATAATGAGGCCGTTATATTAATTGTATATGAAATATAATAATTCCCTGCATTTGCGGCCGTAAATACTGTGTTCCCCCCCGAAACTGTAATTCCTGGACCGATATTCTGATTATTTGGAAGTGGGACATTTGTTCCACCAAGAAGCACTGATATTGCCGCTCCTGATGTATTATTCGCAAATGCATACGTCGCAGTTATACTTGTACCTGTTACTCCCGTCGCTCCTGTTTCACCCGTTGCTCCTGTTACTCCCGTTGCTCCTGTTGCTCCTGTTGGGCCTGTTGGACCTGTCGCTCCCGTTGGACCCGTTGCTCCCGTTATTCCCGTTGCTCCTGTTGCTCCCGTTATTCCCGTTGCTCCTGTTGCTCCTGTCGCTCCCGTTGCTCCTGTCGCTCCCGTTGCTCCTGTCGCTCCCGTTGCTCCCGTTGCTCCTGTTGCTCCTGTTGCTCCTGTTGCTCCTGTTGCTCCTGTTGCTCCTGTTGCTCCTGTTGCTCCTGTTGCTCCTGTTGCTCCTGTTGCTCCTGTTGCTCCTGTTGCTCCTGTTGCTCCTGTTGCTCCTGTTGCTCCTGTTGCTCCCGTTTCGCCTGTTGGACCGAGCTTAGGAACTGTCCCATCGCAACTAAAACAGCATGAATCAACATGCACACCATTTTGATTATTACATCCACAATATCCATTTGCATTATTACTCCATAAAGACATGTTGACCCTCCTTCGTGTTCGATTTTTTAAGTAAGCCCACTAATTAAAAATATCTTTCTAATAAAAATCAGTTTTTATTTTCCTTATCAACTACCCGCTCTGGAACAAACCTTTTATAAACAAAGTTTTTTTCCTTACATTCTAATAAATATTACATGCAATACGCTCTCCCTTCGCTTGTACTTTCGCCTTCCTCATTAAAGGAATTTCAGCTCCTTCAACCTTGATACACGTATGCACTTCAATACAATATATTAAAATTTGTATAAATCGTATATCAGATACAAACAACAAAAAAAGGAGAAAAAAGAAACAAAAGCGGACAATACAAATCAAGCTATAACAATTAAACACGCTGAAGGGGAAACGAAGTTAGATAAATCAGCGAAAAAAGTTGTTGTACTTGAGTGGGGATATTCAGAAGACTTATTAGCACTTGGTGTTCAGCCAGTATGGATGGCAGACATTAAGAATTATAATACATGGGTAAATACAGAAACAAAACCGAGTAAGGATGTTGTAGATGTTGGGACACTTCAACAACCAAACTTAGAGGAAATCAGCCGTCTAAAACCAGATTTAATTATCATAACTTCATTCCGTGGTAAAGCAATTAAAAACGAATTAGAGCAAATCGCTCCTACAGTTATGTTCGATCCATCAACAAGCAATAACGATCACTTTGCAGATGCAAAAGCGAAGCTTTAATCAGTGGGGGTTTTACTGTCCGTTAATGCGGGATAAAATTAATATAAGCTTTGTAAATAAAGTATATAACAATTGAATACATGATTATATTAAACACACTTCGTTTTAAAGTTAACTGTCTCTTTAATTTCTTATCCTGTAACCTTAGTTCTATTCCGCTTGCCATTTTCAATCCACCTACTATTTGAAATAGCTCTCTGTAATCATCAGCGTTTCCTAACAATACGTATTCTCTATTATTTTTATACTTTATATACAGAAATTCACTTCCACCTTTACGGTCTAATATTGTTTTCATAGAAGCTATTTCATTTAATAAACATACCTTTAGATCAACGTCATTATAATAACGATCGACAAAAAACACGTACAATCGTTCATTTGTAACGATTAGCATATTATTAATACCGAAGTTCATTGTAAGAACGCCTACCCCTAAGCTCATCGCTGTTCCTGTCTGCCAATTTTTCACGCGAGGATTTTCAGCAAACATACTATATAAAATCTCTTCACTTCCCTGTAATCCTTCTTTTACAACCTCATGACATCGTTTCATTAAAATTTTTTTTGTTACAACTTCTTTTGTACGATTTATTTTCTTTTCATCTATTTTTTCATCATTTATATCGTCATCTACAAAATCATCACTATACTGCAAATTATTTAATTCCTGAAGGAACTTTTCTTTATTCATCCCTATTCCCTCCCAACATCTTCTTCAATTTTTTCTCCCTCTTGAAAGCCTGCTATACACCGTATCTCGTGTCATACCGAACTCAAGCGCTATTTCTTGTACACTATATTCATCTAAATACCTTTTTATAAAAATTTTCTTATCTTCTTCGTTCAATTCTTTAATCAAAACGAAAAAATTACAATCTAGCTCTTCTTTTTTTAAATTAACATTTTTTCCTTCTACATATATGTCTTGCTGAAACTCTTGTAATTGATAGACCTTATTACTTTTTCGTTTATAATCAATGGCTTTAAATTTCGCAACAGATATAAGCCAATTTCTAATCTTCCCACGATTTTCATCATAACTATTAATGTTGTACCAAACGATTAATAAAATATCGTCAACACATTCATCCACTAGCACCTTACTCTGTGCCGTATCTAAAACACTATGAACCACCTTATAAATTAAATCTCCATATTGATCAATGACTGTATGTAACGCTAACATGTCTTGTTTTCGAAGACCTTCTACTATTTCTATATCCTTCACCCTTATCACCACTCTTTACTCCATTCTCTATTCATCATATATACGAATGAATAGAGCGGTTTTCTGACACTTTTACAAATATTCTCTAATTATTTTTATATTGTAGCAATGCTTAATTAAGTATCGCTTATGAAACAGGGATTATATTATCTCTCACGAATTTAATATACGAGCGAAAAACAGGAGGGATAACTATGTACCAAACTATTGAAGATTTTTTAACATCATGGACATACGAGGCTGAGTCTACTCAGAAGATGCTCGATGCATTAACCGATGAATCTTTATCACAAGAAATTGCACCTGGGCACTGGACTTTAGGGAGAGTCGCTTGGCATATCGTTACAGCACTTCCTATTATGCTATCAGGGACAGGACTTAAGTTTGAAGGAGAAACGAAAGATTATCCTGTACCAACTTCAGCAAAAACAATTGCAGATGGATATCGCAATGTGAATGCAGCTTTTGTTGAAACGCTTCAAAGTGAATGGACTGATAAAGACTTAGCTACTATTAATGACTTCTTTGGTCGCCCTATGCCGAATTCTATATTTTTAATGACACTCATTAATCATCAAAATCACCACCGCGGGCAGATGACTGTTTTAATGCGTCAAGCTGGATTAAAAGTCCCTGGCGTATACGGTCCTTCCAAAGAAGAATGGGCTGCTACTGGAATGGAAGCTCCCCAAATGTAACGACAGAAAAAGACAAGGTGTTTATGCACCTTGTCTTTTTCTGTAACTTGTTTCATGTGAAACTATTTTCTACTAAATGGTATTTTATGAGAAAATACGTTAAGATAAATTCATATTAATTGGAGGGAACTAAATTGAATACAAAAAACAAAAAAATAACAATAAGAACTCTCTTACTAACTTCTATCATTGGAGTTATCGGTGTATCTCTTTATTTCACAAGTTATGGTACCCCTTGGGGAAAACAAACAGCAATTGCTGAATCAAAAGAGTATATTACAAAATACTTTAATCTAGATGCAAAAGTCAAAAATACTTCTTACGATTCTAAAATAGATAGCTATGCAATCTCCTTTGAAACAAATGAAGATGGAGAGTTTACTATCGAATATAAAGGTCCAAATAACTTTAACATTTCTCCAGGAGTTCAAGAATATTTAAGTAAACACTACAAATATACAGAGTAGTAATGAAGCATACATATACAAAAAAGAGTTGGTGTAACGCCAATTCTTTTTTCTTATTCTTGTCATACTGTTACATCTTCCTTCTCTATATTTTTAATTCCGTAATATGCAATCGCAAATCCAATTGCTGCCAATGCTAGTTGAAGGGGAAGAAAAGTTGCTGTAGGAAACGTTGGGTTGCTATTCATTGCAATTGATACAACGATAAGGGATGAAACAATTGTAGTTGGCACTGAACGTTTACGCATTCCGAAATATAATGGGATTAAACTCATTCCCGCAGTTGCAATGGCTAAAGGAACCAGTTTTATTCCTTCTTGCATCAATTGATCTACTGTAAATGGATTAGGAAGAATTGAAAAATAACTATCTATCCCAAAGAAAATTCCTACTACTAAAATGTTCGATAAAATAACTGTTATAAATGTTAATGTTGCTGTAATGGCCAACTTACTAACCATCATTTTCTTTCGGTTAATTGGATAAGAAAACATAAGTAGTATTGTTTTATTTTTATATTCACTAATTATTAACCTTGCGATTAACACACTACCAAAAATAATAAATGTTGCTCTTACTAATGTACTAACCGCTAACAAAATCATCTGCGGATCTCTTATTTCTGGATCTCCTTCTATTTGAGAAACGATGCTCATAGAGGTCAATAATGCCAGTATAGCGATATTTGCAATAATTACTCCCCTTACATACCATCCAAGCTTAAACTTCTTCATTTCTAGCTTCATAAGACGTAGCATGATAGTCCTCCTTTCATTTAAATTTTAATCGATATAAATTACCCCTGTTTCACTTAAAATCTCCACTTTGTTTTTTGCATCACCAATAGTTCCTTCTTTTATCTTTTCTGTATTTTTATCTTTCTTAAGTCCGTTTACATTCACCATTATGTCAGCCGAATTACTTTTAGCCGTAAGTTTCAATGAAGCCGGAACACCTTTATACCTTACGCCAATATCTCCTGATTTTGTTTCTACAAATAATGATTTTCCTTCTTTCATATCTTTCAGTAATACTTCCCCAGATGTTGAAGTGATGTTCATATTTGAGTTACTTACATTTGTTATATAGTTATCACCAGTCGTAGACTTTATATTTAACTCTTGTACTGAACTATCTTTTAGAACTAACTCTCCACTTTGCGATATGAATTCACCTTTCTCTGCGGATAGTCCTACAATCATTTCATCTCCAGACTTGCTTTTTGTGACGATATGTTTCACTGCTATATCGCTTATTTTCACATCACCAGATTTATTATTTAATACAATTTTATCTATTTCTTTCTTCGGAATAAATATAGAAATGATATTCTTCTTCCTAAACGTAAAACCATTAACGAATCCGTTCATCTTCTGTTCTTGCTTAATCATCATTTTATTTCCGTCATTTTCTATTTTAACGGGATCTATCTCTTTATCTAATCGTTGACCTTGAGCGGAAATTACTATTTTATTAGAGTCTGTACTTTTAAATTCAATATCCCAGTTTTCATTGTCCACTTCTATTTCTTTTATATTATTTATCTCAAAAGAATTTTCTTTCTTAAAATCTTTCCTATGAAATGTCTTAAAACCAAAAACCATACTAGCAATTGTAATCAATAAAATTGCAATTACTATTATTTTTTTCACTATTCATACCCCAGTTCGTTATTGTTTTAAGCTTGCTTTACTACGCCACATCAATCTTGTCGATTTTACGATACGAAAGATAACTAATGAAAATTCCTAATAAACAAAACACCATTGGGATAGCTATGAAATTAAACATACTTACTTGACCGTTTCCAGTACCAACGTTACCGTTAATTATCATCGCGATTATTACTGCAGAAGTAATCGTTGTCGGTGCCGATTTCTTTCTCATACCAAAAAATAAAGGAATTAAACTTATACCAGATATCATAAATGCATTTATAAAAGTAGCCGGAACAGTAGATATTATTTCGCCCATCGTAACAGGTGTTTCAAGTAGGCCCATCATTGGATTCATACAGAATAGAAGCAAACTAATAATGAAAGTAACGATAATCGTGCTCACAAAGCAAAAACTAAAAACAATTGCTAATTTCGCTCCCATTACCACTTTTCTTTGCAGTGGGTACATAAACAATAATTGCATTGTTTTATTCTTGTACTCATCAATTACTAAACGTGATAAAATGACCGAACTAAAAATAATGAATGTTATCCTAATAATAAGATTTGCTAAAATCATATATTTTGTGAAGTCAGTGATTGTCGCGTCTCCTTCACCTTTCATTCCCAATGCCATAAGGCTCACCGCAGCAAAAATTGCTATAATGCAAATGGCTACCCCTTTAAAGTAACTAGATAATTTATGTTTCTTCCATTCAAGTTTCATTAATTTAAACATATAAACCACGCCTCCATTACTGACATAACTTCCTCTATGCTACTAACATTCTAATTCCAGCCGTAACTACGCTTACTATCCCTATCACTAGTAAAATTAAACTCCACTTTCGTTCTGGCTTTTTATAATATAAAATTCCACTTATGAGCATTACGATAAATCCCGCTATAAGGTTCACTATTAATGCATTCATCATCATATCCCCCTCGCTGAAATTACATTAAGCGTGAATGCCTTCCCCATCCATTACATTTAAGAAATACTCCTCTAAAGAGCTATGTTTCTTATTAATACTTTCAATTTCTACATCGTTCATAATAAGTGCTTTTGAAATGGCTTGCTGAGACGCTACCGTATCATACACACGAATCATATTTCCGCTCATTATTTTGTAATTTTTTATACCGAGTTTATCTTCTAAAATATAAGCTGCACGCTTCACATCAGGAACAGTGATTTCAATGTACTCTGTTTGTTTCCCATTAATACTCTTCATTGAAACTTCTTTTATTAGTTTTCCGTTTTGAATCACACCAATTGTATCTGCCATTTGTTCCATCTCGCCTAAAATATGACTAGAAACTAATAAAGTAATTCCATATTCCTTACACAGCATTTTAAATAAGTCTCTTAATTCTTTAATACCAATTGGATCTAAACCATTAATCGGTTCATCTAAAATGAGTAGTTCTGGCTTTGTCATGATCGCCCTTGCAATACCAAGTCGTTGCTTCATCCCTAATGAAAAATCTTTTACTTTTTTATCATCTATACCGTGCAGTTTTACTAAATTTAAAGCATGATCAATTGCGTTTTTATCGTAATATCCCATATATTCACAATGTAATTCTAAGTTTTCCTTCGCCGTTAATTTATCATAAAAGATTGGATATTCAATAATTGTCCCCATTCTTTTTAATACTTCATAAGATGTGTCTGTTAACTTCTCACCGAAAATTTCAATATCACCGCTCGTCGGTTTTATTAAATTTGTAATCATTTTCATAATCGTTGTTTTACCTGCACCATTCGGCCCTAAGAAACCGTATATCTCTCCTTTTTTCACATGCATGTTAACGCTAGAAATAACTTCTTTCCCTTTAAACACTTTCGTTAACTGATTCGTTTTTAATATATATGTCATGTCACTGTCTCCTTTCGCACTACTTTATATTTCTATAATAGACAACGGAAATCTCTTTTTTCTTACCCGTTCCTTACAAATTCCTTACGCTGAAAAAAAAGCTTGTAGAATCTACTTCTCTACAAGCTAAAACAGCATCTTTGTTAATACAACTGTAAAAATTGTTTTTTCATACGGCTTACTAGAAAGATGTATTTCTCCGTCCATCGCTTCCACAAGCCTTTTCGTAATCGTTAACCCTAAACCGCTTCCTTGGTACAATCTATTTCTGGAATCTTCAAGCGTGTACATACGCTCAAACACTTTATCAATATGAGATTCATCAATTCCTTTTCCTGTATCCCATACATCTATATACACACTCGTTTCATCATCTCTTAACGTCATACCAAGTGTCTTTCCATCGTCACCATATGTAATCGCATTTGATATTAAATTATTCAATACTCTACCTAATACTTCTACATTTCCAAGTGCATATATATTTCTTTCTGGTATATCAATATGAACTTGAAACCCTTTCGTCGTCACTAAATCATAAAAAGATAAAATCTTCTCGCGACAAACTTCATTCATATTTACTTTTGTCATCTCGATTGCTTTGTCACCGGATTCTAATTTTGCTAAATCAAAAAACTTATGAATCAGTTCCATCACTTCTAGTGTTTTTACATGCACCTTTTCGAGTAATATTTGCTGCTCTTCCTCATTTATCGTTTTATCCTTATTTAACATTTCGGTATATCCAAGAATAACTGTTAGTGGTGTTTTCAAATCATGTGAAATATTTGAAAGCATTTTTCTCATCGAAATTTCCACTTTCGCATGATCTGCATTCGTTTTCTGTTTTGCATCTAATAAATGATTAATCGCCACTAATAACTTTTGCAATTCTAGATCATCTGTCATAATTAATAGCTTCTCACCAGTTTGTTCTTTTACAATTCGATTTAACTTCTCATACGTGTAGCGTAAATTCCTACTACTATTTTTTCTAATTTTATATTGCACGTAAATAACGATAAGCAATATAATAATCACCACTGTTAAAAATACAACCATACTACATCACTTCCAACTTATAGCCGATGCCCCATAATGTTTTAATATATTCTGGATTAGATGGATCACTTTCAATTTTCTCACGTAATCTTCTCATATGAACATTAATAACATTATCATCACCATAATATTCTTCATTCCAAACAAGCGTATATATTTGTGCTTTCGTAAAAACACGATTTTGATTCTTCACGAATAGCTTTAAAATCTCAAATTCTTTTAAAGTAAGTTTAAGCTGTCTTCCCTTTTTCTCCACAGTAAAATTAATTGGGTCAATTATTAAATCACCAATCTGAATGGCCTCATCTTTTGATTCCACAGCCGAATACTTTGTAGATCTCCGAATACCCGCTTTTACACGTGCAGCTAGTTCAATCATAGAAAACGGCTTACAAATGTAATCATCTGCTCCAAGTCCTAATCCAACAGCTTTATCAACATCTGTATCTTTCGCTGACATCATTAAAATCGGAACGGCACTTTTTTCTCGAATGATTCGCACAACCTCTAAGCCGTCTAACTTTGGCATCATAATATCGAGGATAATCAAATCAAATGAACCTTTTAAAAATGCGTTAACTCCTTCTTCTCCATCAGATGCGATTGTAACTTGAAAACCTTCTTTTACTAAATATGTTTCAACCATCTCTTGAATTGAGATGTCATCTTCAACTAATAAAATATGATGTGACATATTTCTATCCCCTTTTTTAACAAACATTAACAATTTAATTGTATCGTAACGAATGAATGCTGGAAAGAATTATATGAATTTTCAAACCAACTTCCCTTCCTTCCTTAACAATGATATGATGAAATTCACTACGATTGTTCATAATTAACTTTATATAAAGGAGACTTATCATGTCAGAAAACAAAAAAGTAAGCTTAGCTGATTTAATGCGCGAACAACTTGCGAAGAAAAAGCAAGGAAATGGAAACGGCTCAAATAATGGAAGTCAAAGTCAAGAAACGAAAAAATTACAAAACCAACAAACGAAGAAAACAAACAACCAACGTAGACGTACAGGTGTATAAATGAACGGGCAAAAACGATCTAACATTTCATCAGGTCTTGAAGTCGATATTGTATTAAAACAAGATCAACGTACAGGTAAGCTAACAAGAGGAATTGTAAAAGATATTTTAACGAACTCACCTTCACATCCGCACGGCATTAAAGTAAGATTGCAAGACGGACAGGTTGGCAGAGTACAAAATATTATTCAATAAGAAAAGGAGCTCATTTAAACTTGAGCTCCTTTTCTTATTTTCATTAACCTTTAATTTTTTCGATGAAAACTACTTTTAAATAGTCTCCCTCTTTAAATTGATCAATTGTACGGAAATCTTCTGGTAAAGAATGTTCTTCTAATATTTTATATTTACCGTTCATTTCTTTAAATGCTGTATCGATAAAGCCATTAAACTTTTTCATATCGAATGCGCTACAATTTGTAGAAGCAACGATAATACCGTTATTTTCTGTAATGGCAATTGTTTCTTTTAATAAGTTTTTATAATCTTTCGCCGCACTGAACGTATATTTTTTCGAGCGTGCAAAGCTTGGGGGATCAAGTACAACCATATCAAATTTCATCTTTTTCTTAGCTGCATATTTGAAATACAGAAATACATCTTCTACAATAATATCTTGTGCTTCATAATCAATTTCATTTACACTAAACTGCTCAATCGTTTTACTTAAACTACGATTTGCAAGGTCCACACTTGTTGTTTTACTTGCACCGCCAAGCGCTGCAAATACAGAGAAAGCCCCAGTATAAGAGAACATATTTAAAACTGTTCTTCCTTTTGCATATTTATCACGAATTTGTTTTCGAACGTTACGCTGATCTAAAAACACACCAACCATCGCCCCGTCATTTAAATATACAGCAAAGTTTACACCGTTCTCTTTTACGATAAGTGGGAACTCACCGCGCTCTCCTGCGACAAAATCATCACCTTCAATGTATTTCCCTTTCGTATCAAAACGCTTTTTCTCATAAATGCCTTTAAAGTTCGCTACTTTTTGAAGTGCTGCTATAATCTCATCGCGGAAAGTATAAACCCCTTCACTATACCAACTTATTACGTAATAGCCGTCATAATAATCGATGATTAAACCACCAAGGCCATCGCCCTCACCATTCAGGGCACGGAATGCTGTTGTATCATTTGATTTATAAAAATGTTTTCGTTTATGTAAAGCAGATTTGATTTTACTTTCAAAGAAAGATTGATTCACTTCCTCCTTCTCTTTTCTCGTTAAAATCCAACCATACCCTTTATTTTGTTTTCCATAATAGCCTTTTCCAATGAATTGGTTCTTCTCATCTACTACATTGATGATTGTTCCTTCTTCACGTACATCATTTAAATTTTGAATTGCATCTTTTAAAATAAGTGGATATCCACTTTTAATTTCTTTTATAAACTTCGGCTTTATTTTTATAGTTACTTCAGATCGCATGTAATGTCTTCCTTTCCATTTGAATGCTTTCTAATTAGTAGGAAGCAATGTAAAAAACGAGGCTGAAAAAAAGCCTCGTTTCACTATACCATATTATTGCTTTGCTAGTACAACTAGCTCATCCTCTCACATAACCGAAAAAAAATTATATATTTCATTATTACTATTGACAATGATAATGATTTTCATTATCATTTAATGTATATGAGTTCTTGAAAATAAAGGCTACATTTATAGGAGGAATAAACATGATTATTGTTACAAATACAACTAAAATTACAAAGGGAAATGGCCATAAATTAATTGAGCGTTTTAATAAAGTAGGTAAAGTCGAAACAATGTCAGGATTTTTAGGATTAGAAGTTCTTTTAACGCACAATACAGTTGATTATGATGAAGTAACAATTAGCACTCGCTGGAATGCAAAAGAAGATTTCCAAGGTTGGACAAAGAGCTCAGCATTTAAAGATGCTCACTCACATCAAGGCGGGATGCCAGACTATATTCTTGATAATAAAATTGCTTACTATGATGTAAAAGTTGTACGTATGCCAATGGCTGCAGCACAGTAAGCATATTTCTTTTTTAAAGTATAGAATATGAAGAGTGTTACCACTTCTCATATTCTATACTTTTTTTATTTAATGTCTTTTTACTAGTTTCGCATGTACTACTAATCTTCCCGCTTCTGGATCAAGTGCATAGTCACACGTCGAGAGTGTTACGATTTGATCACTTTCTGTCACTTTTGTATCCGTTTTGTACAGCGATTTTTCTTGAATTTTCTCCAAAAATGATGTGTATTCCGTATCACTACTAAAATCCGTTTCAATGTAATAAAAATCAGTTGTTGTTGTATACACCGAAAACACTTCAAGATCATATCCTTCAAATAATGTATCGTAATATAATTTACGATGCGACATGAAGAAATCTTCATCCAACATTTTCTTTAAACTTCCAAACATAGAACCATCTTTCATACGGTGACCATATAAAATAGTATTTCGATTTTGAGATTTCACATCATTACGATAGTCCATAAAAATGCTTCCTGCTCTCATATCTTCACCTTTATAATTTCGAAATAAATAGTAATCATTGTCTTTTGCTTGAACGATTGGATAATTAATTTGTGTATCATCCATCGTAATCCATCCAACTATTTCTTGGTTAATTTGCTGCAGAACTTTGAACTGTTTACGTACTTCCCCGTCTTGTGATTGCTCTTCCATCGGACTTTTTTCATAAATGTTTTGTGCTTCGGCCATTACTTTACGATTTTCATAGTAATCCATGAAAATATCACCTAATTCATATACTGAATAGAAAAAGGTACCTAAAAAAACAACTGTAAGTATTCGTTGAAAAAAAGAATTCTTCTTCCTTTCTTTTTTGCTACTCAAATTATCACCTCAAAACGGATTGTTCGCATGTTTAAATACCCATTGGGACCATATACAATCCTGTATCTTCATCTTGCTTTACAACGACATCTACACCGTATATCGTCTTTATCATACTTTCTGTCACAACATCATTCGGCTTGCCTTTTGTAACAATTTCGCCGTCTTTCATAACAATGATATGATCACTATAGCGAATCGCCTGATTAATATCGTGTAATACCATAACGATTGTCAATCCTTGTGCTTCATTTAATTCTTTTACTAACTCTAATATTTCAAGTTGATAATAAATATCTAAATATGTTGTCGGTTCATCTAAAAAGAGCATTGGCGTCTTCTGAGCTAACGTCATGGCAATCCAAACACGCTGTCTTTCTCCACCAGATAAAGCATGAATTTCCTTATCACGTTTACTTAGCAAATTCGTACATGCTAAAGCCCTTTCTATTGCTTCTCTATCTTCATCAGTTTGCGAAGAAAATATATTTTTATGAGGCATACGGCCAAAGCTTGTTAATTTCTCTACCGTCATATCTGCCGGTGCTTCATTTTGTTGATGGACAACGGCTAACTTTCTAGCAAACTCTTTCGGTTTATATTGGCTAATTGCCTTCCCATCAAGTATTACCTCTCCACTACGAGGATTGTGATTTCTTGACATCACACCAAGTAATGTTGATTTCCCGCAACCGTTTGGTCCAATAATTGTTGTAATTTTACCAATCTCTATTTCACTACTAACCGACTTTAATCGATCCGTTACATTATCGTACGAAAAGGTTACATTTTTAATTTCCATGAACTTTATCACTCTTTCTAAGCAAGAATATTAAGAATGGGCCACCAATAACTGCCATAATCGTCGCTGCTGGAATTTCGTTAGGTGGCACAATTAACCTTCCAATCGTATCCGCCGTCAAAATTAATAACGCTCCTGCAAGAGCAGAAAATGGAATTAATACTTTATGATCCGAACCGACTAGTTGTCTTGAAATGTGCGGAACGAGTAATCCTACGAAAGCAATAACACCTGCAATCGCTGTTGATACTGCTGCTAAGAGTACTGCAATGGCAGAAATAATAAGACGAACTCTCGTCACGTGCAAGCCTAAGTTTTTTGCAGTCTTATCTTGTAGAGATAATAAGTTACACCAAGCTCCGACAAACAGTGCAAGAATAAGACCAATTGTTCCATAAGTAACCATTATTTCTACATCGCCCCACGTCTTCATCGTTATATTAGAAGTCGTCGTTTGCTTAATACTCTTAATGAAGTATCCACAAATCGTAATGAACGATTCATTTAATCCAGTGAACATCGCATTAATGGCAATACCAATTAAAATAATGCGAAGCGGACTTAATCCTGATTTCCATGAAAACGAATAAACGAGATAACACGCAAACGCACCACCTAGAAAGGCGAATACCGGCGTCCAGAAAAAGAATTGCGGGAATAGCGTAATAATAACAAGTGTCATAAAACTTGCTCCTGAAGATATCCCGATTACCCCAGCATCAGCAAGTGGATTTTTCATGACAGCTTGGAAGAGCACGCCCGAAACAGCAAGAGCTGCTCCAGTAAATAGTGCAATAATAATACGTGGGAAACGTAAATCTTTAATCACTTCAACATCTTCATTTGCCCCTGTAAATATTCCTTGTACAAGGTCAATAATACCTACTTCTAAACTACCTTTCGTCGCTGACAACAAAGTCATAATGATGAGTAATACAGTAACAATAAAGAAACTCCAAAATTTTTTATTCATGCTAATCTTCCTTTATATTAAAATGCATCACGGATACATCATTTTTTTCAATTCATCTAGCGCTTCAGTCGCTGCTAAATTTCCTGTCGTTCCAAATAAACGCTCTTCTAAATCGTAAACACGATTATTTTTAACTGCAGCGAAGTGTTTCCAAATATCATTTGTTTTAAATTCTTTATCAAACATTTTTACAACTTCATCAGGCATACCATGTGCCGCTCGTAAAATAATGTCTGGATCAGCTTTTTTTAAATACTCTGTATTAGAAGCTAAATACTCTACTTGTTCACCTTGTACAATGTTTTTACCACCTAATTGTTTCACTAAATCTCCAATATAAGAATGCTCTGTTGCTACTAAATAACTCCCCGGTACACCTAATAAAATAAGCACTGTCGGTTCTTTCTTTCCCTTTACTGCTTTTTGAATCTCTGCAACCTTGTTATCTAACTTAGTTACAGCTGCTTCAGCCTGCTTTTCACGTCCATATTGCTTACCTAAATTACTAATGGAATTTTGCATATTTTTTAAACTTGTTAGATCTAAAAAGTTTGCTTTCATACCTACACCATCAAAAACTGGCTTTAATTCATATTCAAGTGTTGTCACGGATAATACTTCTGACGGCTTTAATGATTTTACCTTTTCCATATCAGGACTCATCGGATTCCCAACTTCAGGTAAACCTTTATATCTCTTTGGTAAATCTTTAGTACTTGTTGGTACACCAATTAAATCTACTTCTAACGCATCCATAATTTCAGTAACAGCAACTGTCGTTGCGACAATCCTCTCTTTACCCTCACTCTTTACCTGCTTCGCTGTTTCTTTTTTGGGCGCCTGGCATCCAGCTATACTCACTAATAAAATGATAGCCATTAGTACACTTGCAATTTTCTTCACTCTTAATCACCACTCCTTTCCAAACAATATGAAACAAGTCTTGATGCATGCAAACATGCATCAAGACTCCAAAAATTACAATCTACCTGCTCTATATTTGCGAACTAGTAAAGCAAGTGAACCGAGCAGTAGCACCATGTATAAACCTAGTTGTGCTGTATCTGCCGTTTTTGAGTTTTTCTCTTTTTTTGGATCATTTTTTTGATCTTCTTTTTTCTTCTTATCATCTGCATTTCGGTTAAAATCAGGATTATCTACTTTTTTTACATTATCTACTTTCGGTGTAATCACTGGATTGTTCGGATCATTTTTCGGATCTTTTTTTGGATCCTCTTTAATTGTTCCTAACGCACCAATATTATTTGTATCAAATTGAATTTGGACATCGTAGAAATGATGGTAGTTCATCTCATCAATGTCTACTTTCACTTTTGCATTTAATTTTTTAAATAAATCTTCTACTTCAAATTGTACTACTCGCGTATTTGCATTTTTATCTTCACTTACTACTTTTGCATCAGCAAAAAGACTATTGCTTTCAGTTTGGAATTTCGTAATCCACGCACTATTTTTCAACGTCATTTCAATGTACTTTTTACCATCTTTTATGATCAATTTCGCTGGATTTACAGTATAGTCATGCATCTTCGAAAGCTCATCTGTCTTGTCTTTTAACACTTTAAATGTAATGTCATATTGACCATCTATTAAATTTTTTGGATCAATTATTACTCTCGGTTTGTTAGTTCCCTCTTTGTTATCATTTCCGCCTTGGTTATTATTTCCACCTTGGTTATCGTTTCCACCTTGGTTGTCGTTTCCGCCTTGGTTATCGTTTCCACCTTGGTTCCCTAAAGCTTTGATACTATCTTGATCAAATACAAATTGAACATCGTAGAAATGGTGATAATTCATTGAATCAATATCTACTTTTACTTTTGCATTTAATTTTTTAGACAAATCATTTACTTCTACTTCTACTACTCTTGTATTTTGCTCTTTATTTTCACTTAATACTTTTGCATTAACGAACGAGCCATTCTTCTCAAAATCAAACTTTGTAATCCATGTACTATTTGTTAATGTAAACGATACATATTTCTTACCATCTTTTACTTTCAATACACCTGGGCTTTTTGTGTATGTATTCATCATTGATATTTCATCTGTTTGATCTTTTAATACTTTAAAGCCAATGCTGTATTCACCGTCTTTAAGAGCGTTTGGATCAATTGTTGTATTATTGCCTTGGTTGTTGTTTCCACCTTGGTTGTCGTTTCCGCCTTGGTTGTTGTTTCCACCTTGGTTATCATTTCCGCCTTGGTTGTCGTTTCCGCCTTGGTTGTCGTTTCCGCCTTGGTTGTCGTTTCCACCTTGGTTGTCGTTTCCGCCTTGGTTGTTGTTTCCGCCTTGGTTGTTGTTTCCGCCTTGGTTATCATTTCCGCCTTGGTTATCTAACGGTTTAATGCTATCTTTATCAAATGCAAATTGAATATCATAGAAATGATGATAATTCATTGAATCGATGTCGACTTTTACTTTTGCGTTTAATTTTTTCGATAAATCTGCTACTTCCACTTCTACTACACGTGTATCAGCTTTCGTATCTTCACTTAATACATTCGCATCAACAAACGAACCATTTTTATCAAATTCAAACTTTGTAATCCAAGCGCTATTCGTTAACGTAAATGATACATACTTCTTACCATCTTTTACTTTTAACACACCTGGACTTTTTGTATATGTGTTCATCATTGATATTTCATCTGTTTGATCTTTTAATGTTTTAAAATTGATGCTGTATTCGCCATCTTTAATTGTTTCAGCATCTGGTTTTTCTACTTCTGGCTTCTCTACTTCCGGTTTCTCTACTTCTGGTTTCTCTACTTCTGGTTTCTCTACTTCTGGTTTTTCTACTTCTGGTTTCTCTTCATTTTTAATTTGTTCAAGCTTATCTTGTTCAAATAAAAGTTGCACATCATGTGTTTGCTTATAGTTTCTTGATGCCATTTCGATAAATACTTTTGTATTTAGTTTTTTAGATAAGTCGTTTACTTCAAACTCTACTACTCTTGTATCTTTTTCTTTATCTTCACTCACTACTTTTGCATCAACAAACGCACCATCTTTTTCCGTTTGGAAATTTTTAATTAATGAGCTACTTTTTAGTGTTACAATTGCTTTTTTCTTACCATTTTCTACTTTTAATACCCCTGGATTTACCATGTAAGTATTCATCTTAGATTCTTCATCTGTTTGATCTTTTAACACTTTAAACGGAACGCTGTACTCTCCATCTTTAATTGTTTCAGTATCTGGTTTTTCTACTTCCGGTTGTTTCTCTTCATTTTTAATTTGTTCAAGTTTATCCTGTTCAAATAAAAGTTGTACATTATGTGTTTGCTTGTAACCTTGTGATGCCACTTCAATAAATACTTTTGTATTTAGTTTTTTAGATAAATCGTCTACTTCAAACTCTACTACTCTTGTATCTTTTTCTTTATCTTCACTCACTACTTTTGCATCAGCAAATGCGCCATCTTTTTCCGTTTGGAAATTTTTAATTAATGAGCTATTTTTTAACGTTACAATTGCTTTTTTCTTACCGTTTTCTACTTTTAATACCCCTGGATTTACCATGTAAGTATTCATCTTAGATTCTTCATCTGTTTGATCTTTTAACACTTTAAATGGAATGCTGTACTCTCCATCTTTAATTGTGTTAGAATTTGGTTGTTGATCTGGATCAGGCTTTTGGTCGGGCTTCTGACTCGGATCCGGATTTTCATTTGGATCTGGCTTATTAGCTGGGTCCTCTTTTTCATTTGGTTGTTCTACATGAATCGGTGTAATACTATTTTGATCAAATGCAATACGTACATCATAGTCATGATGATAATTTAAAAAATCAATGTCTACTTTTACTTTCGCATTTAATACCTTCTCTACATCGTCCACATCAAATTCTACGACTCTTGTATCTTTTTCTTGATCTTCACTAATTACATTTGTCGCAACAAACTGACCACTTTTTTCGGTTTCAAACTTTGTAATCCATGAACTATGTTCTAACGTAAAGGATACTTTCTTTTTCCCATTCTTCACTTTTAAAGTTCCTGGACTTACAGAGTATTGATTCATCATAGATTCTTCATCTGATGTGTCTTTAAGAACTTTGAAACCGATTGAGTATTCACCGTCAGCTAGTTGACTAGCAGCTTGAACTGCAAGTGGTTGTAGCGTTGATACGAATGTGAAAATCGTTAGAAACATTGCAACAACAATTTTAAAATACCTGTTCAATAGAATGACTCTCCTTTTTTAAAAATTTCCAATTATTTAATGCTGTTCCCATCAAATACAAAACGAATATCATATGAAGCGTTATAATTAATAATTGGGATATTAATTTTCACCTTGCCATTTAGTTTTTTTGACAAGTCAGCAACTTCAAATTCTACAACTCTAGTATTCTCTTTTGTATTTTCACTTAACACAGTAGCTTCTACGAATTGACCATTTTTTTCTACTTGTAAACTTTTAATAGAAGTACTATCTTTCACTTTGAATGAAACATATTGTTTTCCATCTTTAACTGTTAATGTTGCCGGACTTTCAAAATAACTATTCATTCTAGATGATTCATCTTTATCGCCTTTCCATACAGTAAAAGCAATATTATATTTTCCATCAGCTAGTTGTGTAGCAGCTTTTGCATCTTGTAACCCTAGTGTTGCTATAAACGTAAATAAGACAGCAAATACGGCAATAATCATTTTAAATTGTTTAAACATATATTCATCGCCCTTCCAAAGATTTATTTACCTAACTTCACTTTACGAACTAAGAAAACACCTGAAATAAGAAGTAATGCTGCAAATAATCCGATACGTGCTTCATCACTTGTTTTTGGGTTATCTGTTTTTTCAGCTTTCCCACTTTCATTTGTTCCTTTATTTACATCTTTGTTTGTTTCTTTGCTTGTTTCTTTGTTTGTTTCTTTGCTCTCTTCTTTCTTCACTTCTTCTTTTACTTGTGTATTTTTTTGAGTTTGATCTTCATTTTTTGTTGCAGCAGTTTCCTTATTCTCTCCACCTACTGCTTTTACATTTGCATCAAACGCAAAGCGAATTGTGTAGTTATGGTCATAATTTACGTTCGGTACAACAACATGAATTTTTACAGCTGCTGGTTTAGATAAGTCGTCTATTTTAAACTCTACAGTTCTTTTATCTGCAGATTCATCTTTACTAACAACTTTTGCATCAACAAAGTTCCCGTTCTCTGGTGCTTTAAATTCTGTAATCCAAGCACTATGATTCATAGGAATTTGTACTCTCATCTCACCATTTTTTACAATTAACTTAGCTGGTTTTTCAAAATAATCATTTGCCATTGAAGCTGAATCATTTTCTGCTTTTTGTATGACATAGTTAATATCGTAAGTACCGTCAGCTACATTTGCCGAAGCTTGTCCGAATGGCACTACGAGAAAAGCTAGCATACATACGAATGTCATAATAAAAGCGGGTAATACCGAAAACTTTCTCATTTACCTTACTGCCTCCTTGTTTTTCTTTTTTGAAAATGATAATTATTCTCAATATATAAGAAAAAAAATAATCTTTCTATCTCTATTTTATAACGAGTAACACTATGTAGTTAGAAATATATTGATTATCATTCTCATTGATAGACAAAAAAATAATCCCACCAATTTTTCCTATAAGAATAAACATAAAACTCTTTCATCATTTTATTGATTATCATTCTCAACGAATTTCAAAAAAAATAAACCGCCTAATTCTATCGTTCTATCACCTCTTCTTACAAAAATGATATAGTCATAGAAAACCTCTTCCCTTCCAATATTTCCACAACTAAGTCAATCTTAGCCTACTGGTAATTTTTTTGTCAACTATATTACGTATAAAATTTTTAATATCTGAATTCTTCTATATATAATTTTTCTACAAAAAAAGAGGCTTTCTTTTAAAGAAAGCCTCTTTCCCTTATTTTTCTACAGCAATTTCTTGCTTTTGAAATAAAGAAACTACATATCCAATTGCAATTCCAATGATACCCGGAACTAACCAACCAATCCCTACACTATATAATGGAATTTCATCTAAAATAGGAGCAAGGGCCGCTACTTGAAGATTTGCATTATGCAATCCATCAAAGAAGCTAATTGCAAATGCGCCTACAATACCGCCTACATACATAGCTAATGGAAGACGAATATAGTTTTCAACAAGTGATAATACGATCAGTACGATACCAATTGGGTAAATTGCAATTAAGATTGGTAATGCTAATGCGTTTAACTGAGTTAAACCAAGATTTGCTACCATAAATGCTAATACAGAGAAAATGAAAATGACTTTTTGATAAGAAAGCTTTGGTAATAACGAAGAAAAATATTCTCCACAAGCTGCTACAATACCGACAGAAGTTGTTAAGCATGCTGCTGTAATTGCGATACCTAGTAATAATGTTCCGTAGCTACCAAATAAATGATTCACGACGTTTGTTAAAATAATTCCGCCGTTTGCTCCCATTCCAAGTGAAACACTTGAAGCTCCAAGGTAAGCAAGTGCTAAATAAACAAGAAGTAAGCCAAGTGCTGCAATAAATCCTGCAAAGATTGTTACTTTCGCAATACTGTTCTTATTTGTAATGCCTTTTGCTTTTAAAGCATTGATCACAACATTTCCGAAAACAAGTGCTGCAAGTCCATCTAAAGTTAAATATCCATCAATAAAACCTTTAAAGAGCGGGGCACTATACGCTTCTGTAGGGGCACCAAACTCTCCCATTGGAGTCATAATTGCTTTCGCTACAATAATTGCAATAACAGCTAATAAAATTGGAGTTAACACTTTACCAATGCGCCCCACTAATTTCGATGGGTTTAATGCTAAATAGAAAGTTACTGCAAAGAAAATAAATGTAAAGATAACAAGTGGATAGGATTGACCAGCTATCTCACTTGGTAAAAACGGTGCAACACTCATTTCATAAGCAACAGTCCCTGTACGTGGCACACTAACAAATACGCCTAAACATAAATAAATTGCAGTAATGAAAATTAGCGCGAATACAGGATGTACACGTCTTGCTAATTCATTAATATCTCCCTTTAGAGCTATAACAATAACTCCTAATAAAGGCAGTCCTACACCTGTTACGATAAAGCCAAATAACGCGATCCATACATCTGTTCCAGCACCTTGCCCTAACGCTGGTGGGAAAATCATATTACCGGCACCGAAAAACAGTGCAAATAACATTAAGCTTATTGCAAACATCTCAGAAAACTTTAAAGATGATTTCATTTCTACTACCTCCTAATTGTTTTATTGACAAAATATTCTGAATTAAAATCCGTCACATATCCTCTTTCAAGCATACTTCCCCGTAAAAGAACGCAAAAAACACCCGTCCCTAACAAAGGGACGAGTGTTGAAATCGTGGTTCCACCCTTATTCTAATAAAATGAATTTATAACGAAATAAGCTCATTTTATAGCTCGTGTAAATTGATAACGGTTTTATCCGCCAAGAATTACAATGCATCTGCAGTTCACTCTTGAAGTTTAGAGGTGGTAAGTTTGTCTTTCCGTATTAGGAAGCTCACAGCCTAAGGCTTCCCTCTCTGAAAATCGTCAAAAACAACTCATGTCCTCATCATTACTTTTATAAAATATGTTGTCGAAACTTGTTGTTTTTTATTATATGGGCTATTTTTTAAAAAATCAATAGTTTTATTTTTTCTGACAAAAAAATATAGGGAGAAAACTTTCCTCCCTATAACTGCCCTATTAATATTTCTAATTCCTTAGGTGTAATGTCTCGCCATTTTCCAGCTTCAAGCTCATTTAGCTCTATATTCATAATGCGCACTCGCTTTAGCTTTGTTACAGTAAATCCGAAAGCACGACTCATTCTACGAATTTGCCTGTTCATTCCTTGCGTTAAAACGATGCGGAATGTAGACTGATTAACTCTCGTCACTTTACATGGCTTCGTCATTCCATCTTTAATCTTTACACCGCTGGACATCTCATCAATAAACCAATCTGTAAACGGCTTATCAACAGTGACAACATATTCTTTCTCATGCTCATGATCACCGTGCAAAATTTGATTCGCAATCGCACCGTCATTCGTTAATAAGATGAGTCCTTCCGATGCTTTATCTAATCGTCCAACAGGAAAGATTCGTTCTGGATAATCGATATAATCAATAATATTATCTTCAATATGTTCGGCTGCTGTACAAGTAATTCCGACTGGTTTATGGAAGGCAATATACACCTTTTCTTTCTCTTCTTTTGCAATAACCTGTCCATCAATCGTTACAACATCACCATCACTCACGATTGCACCGTGCGTACATATTTCGCCGTTAATCGTCACGCGTCCCGCTTTAATGAGGCGGTCTGTTTCGCGTCTTGAGCAAGATTTTGCTTCGCTTATGTATTGGTTGATTTTCATGTTTTATTCCTTTTCTTATAGATTAAAAGC